>CAZVEF010000030.1:0-13824 GCA_964625715.1 uncultured Spirochaetaceae bacterium
GTCCTCGAAGACGTAGGTACGGAGGTTGCCGATGTGGGCGTAGTTGTAGACGGTGGGACCACAGCAGTAGAGCCCGACACGGTCGTCCGTGATGGGCACGAACTCTTCGAGCTTGCGACCCAACGTGTTGAACAATCTCAGTGCCATGGTCTCATCGCGCCAATGCGCGCCCTCGCATAGATTTGGCCGAGGATCCTTAGTATCCTCCGACTGTGCTAAGGCTACGTGAGTGGGCTCGAAAAATCAACATCGCCGGCGAGGTACGCATCGACGAGCCGCTCGCCGAGCACACGACGTTCCGCGTGGGCGGACCGGCCGATCTCTTCGCGCGTCCTGCGGACGCCGGCGACGTCGCGGCGCTGCTCGCATGGGCGAACGAGCACGAGGTTCCGTGGTTCGCCCTCGGCGGCGGTTCGAACATCCTGGTCTCCGACCGCGGCGTGCGTGGTCTCGTGATCGACACGACCTCGCTGTCGGGGATCCGGGTCGAGGGAACGACGCTCACCGCCGGCGCCGGCGAACCGGTCAGCGACGTGGCTGCGGTCGCGGCCGACCGCGGGCTCGCCGGGCTCGACTTCATCTATGCGATGCCGGGGACCACCGGCGGCGCTGTGTGGATGAACGCTCGCTGCTACGGAGGCGAGATCTCCGACGTGCTCGCCGGGGTCGACCTCGTCGAACCGCACGGCGAACGCGGACACTACGCCCCGCAGGCCGACGACTTCGGCTACAAGCGCTCGCCGTTCATGAGCCGGACGGCTGTCATGACATCGGTCTCCTTCCGGCTTCGTCCGGGTAAGCCCGAGGAGTTGTGGCCGGCAATGCGCGCGCACGAAGCCGACCGGCGCGCGAAGGGGCACTTCGCCGCCCCCTGCGCCGGAAGCGTGTTCAAGAACAACCGCACCTTCGGCAGGCCGAGCGGCGCGATCATCGACAGCCTGGGGCTGCGCGGGTATACGATCGGGCGCGCGAAGGTGAGCGACCTGCACGCGAACATCGTCGTCAATACCGGCGGCGCGAGCGCGAGCGACATTCGGCGCGTCGTCGAGCACATCGAACGGGAAGTGGCCGCCCGACTCGGGCTCACGCTCGAACGCGAAGTGCTCTACGTGGGCGATTGGGGGACGCATGAGCAGCCATGATGTCGAGCTCGTGTACAGCTCCTTCGACGAGCTCTCCGACAGCGAGCTTCGCGGGATGCTCGACGACATGGGCGATCACGACCTTCTCGACCTCTACCACGCGCTCGACGAGGATCAGTCGGTCCGCGCCTTTCTGCTGCTCGACCTCGAGAGCAAGGTCGACCTGATCAGCAATCTCAGCGAGTACGACCAGGAGTGGCTGATCGGACAGCTCCCCATGGACAACATGCGGGCGGTCTTCGACGAGATGGACCCCGACGACCTCGTCGACGTCATCCAGGCCGTCTCGCCGGAGGCGCGCGAGAAGCTCTGGAACAACCTCAGCGCCGAGGCTCGGGAGGAGACGCAGTTCCTCCTGCGCTTCGACGAGGACGACGCCGCGGGACTGATGACGCCGCGTTACCTCGCGGTCCGGCCGAACATCACCGTCGGACAGACGATCGCCTTCATCAGACGCGCCGGAGGCGACGTGGAGACCGTCTACTACGTCTACGTCGTCGACCAGCTCAAGCGGCTCGTCGGCGTCGTCAGCCTGCGGGACCTCCTGTTCACCGACGACACCGAGCCCATCTCCTCGATCGTCGCCACCGACGTCGTGAGCGTCCGCGACGACATAGATCAGGAAGAGGCGGCGCGCATCCTCGACGCGAACGACCTCATCGCGCTCCCGGTCGTCGACGGCTTCAATCGACTACTCGGCATCATCACCTTCGACGACGTGATCGACGTCATCCGCGAGGAGCACACCGAGGATGTCTACAAGATGGGGGCCATGGGCGGAACCACCGAGCGCTACGTCGATTCGACCATCTGGAAACTCATCCGCAAGCGGGTGCCGTGGCTGATCATCCTGCTCATCGCCGGCACGGTTACCACGAACGTGTTGAGCTGGTTCGAACCCCTGACGGTCGCGGCCACCTTCCTGATCTGGTTCGTGCCGGTCATCACGCAGACCGGCGGCAATTCGGGTACGCAGAGCTCGACGCTCATGATCCGCGGTCTCGCGACCGGCGAGGTGCACTTTCGCGACATCTGGCGCGTGCTCGCGAAGGAGCTCGCGGTGGGTATGCTCATGGGCGTAATCCTCGGTCTCGTCATCCTCGCGCGCGGTGTCTTCCTGCCGCCGGGCATCGACTTCGTGCCCGCGATCGCCGTGGGCGCCTCGCTGGTCTTCGTCGTGGTATTCTCGTCGCTCGTGGGCGCTTTCGCGCCGCTGTTGATCCATCGGCTTGGCGCGGATCCGACGGTCATGGCCGGTCCGCTCATGGCGACGATCATCGACGTGGCAGGGCTCACCATCTACTTCCAGCTCGCACGGCTCATTCTGGGTCTGTAGGCTCCCGTTCACGGATCTCCTCGCGCTCGAGCTCGAGCCGGAGCTCGAGCCCGCCGGCGAGCTCGCCCGTCCCCGGCTCCGCGTCGTCACCACTCGACGCCAGGCCGGCGGGGATCTCGTACGCCACGTGGCCGACGAGCGCGACCGCGCCCGTCGCCGGCCCGATCGCCTGCCCCCCCGCGACAACCGCGCGCAGCCGCAGTCGCAGCCCTTCTACCGCGTCGAGCCGAAGCGACGGTTCAACCTCGACGGCACCCGCCGCGAGTTCGAGCGCCGTCCGGGTGTCCGCGCGCCACCCGAGCGGCGCGCCCGGTTCGGTGCGCACCAGCCCCCCGATCGACGCCGAGCGAAACCGTACGAGCGGCTCATCGCGCGCCGTCTCCCCTTCTCCGGCCATCCACCCGCGCCCCGGGCGGAGCGACAGGCGGGCGGAACAATCGGTGCGCCCGGTCGTGAGCCGCTCAGGCATCAGCGCGACCGCAGCGTACGCGGCCTGCGGCGCCGAGTATGCGCGCCCGGCACCGAGAGCGAGCGCAAGACGCCGGCCCACGGTGGCTTCGGCCCGCCACCGGGCGGGAGGACCCACCGGGTCGCCCGACGCGTCGAGCAGATCGGGTGAGGCCAGGCTCGCCAGCACGCTCACCCGGAGCCACCGGGCCGGTTCGGCGCGCGCCGCGAGCCGCACGCCCAGTCCCGGGTGCGTTGCGTTCGGAAGCGACGCGACGACCGCAGCCGAACCCGCCGCGCACCTGGCCACCCCACCGGCGCGCGCGACCACGTGCAGAACGCGGTGCGGCCGCGGAGGGCCTTCGAACCACGCCGTGTCGAGCGGATCATCATCCGCCTGCGACCCGAAGGCGCGGCGCACGAGGCCCGCGATACCGGGTGCCTCGACCTCCAACGGGCGCGATACCGCGGCAACGCCGTCCGCGAAGAGCGCCCTTGCCTCCAGCCGAACCGCCGCAGCCGCGGTGAGCGTGTCGTCGGCCAGCCACGCTGCGGCACCCGCCGTCGGCGTCGCGCGGGCGTAGACACCCGCTCGCGTTCCGGGGACGAGCGAGGCGTCGAGCGCGACCGACGCCGGCGCGCACCAGCGCGGGCTCGTCGGGCCGCCGGAGGCCGGACGCGCGAGCTCGGCGAACGCCCCGTCGAGGGTGACCGGACCGGCAACGAGCCGGGAGAGATCGACCCCGAGGCGCGCCGACGGAGCGTTCGGCCCGCCTCGGGTGGTGAGCACGACTCGCTCGGACCGATCGCTCTGCACGACCACCCGGGCGGCGACGCTCGAAACGGGATCGACCACGATCAGCGCGGATTCCGCGGCGCTGAGCGGCCGGGCGAGAATCGGCAGGAACGCGACGGCGAGCTGCACCAGGGCCGTCCCGCGTCGTCTCCGCGCCGGCCGCCGCTCGCGCGTGCATCCGCCGTCGATCGCCGAGCCCCGGTATCCAGACACCCTTGGACGAGAGTCACGCATACCCGCTCTACGGGCAAAACCGCCGTCGTGCTTCGTTACGGCGATGCCGGATCAGATCCGACCGGAACGGACCTCGTGATCGGTGGGGTTGCGGAGGTCGGTCTCGCCGATCTCCGCCGCGACGATGCTCTGCACGCACGCCGAGAGCGAGGAATCGCCGGTCGTCAGCGGGTCGTAGGAGGCGAAGTTCCGCGCCTTCTCTTCGCGCGTGAACCGGTGCCCCTGGAGGAAGAGCGCCATCACGAGGTCGGGCTGCTTGAGGACCTGGTGGCGGTAGATCGTCAGCGGATGGTAGTGGAGCAGCAGCGGGTAGTGCTCGGGCGGCGTGCCCTCGAAGTCCCAGACCGCCTTCGTGAAGAACGTGTCATCCTGAGGATAGAGCCCGCGATCCCAATCGTAGGGCACGTAGACCGATTCGCTCGTCGCCGGCAACGCGCTCGAGGTCGAGCGTCTCCTCGGCAACGTTCCATTCGGCAGCGGGGTAGAGCGGTCCGGCGCCGGCATCCATGGGGTTGGATTGTGACCGCCGCGGTCGCGAATGTAAACACGGTTGTCGTTCGCTCGTCGACGTGGTAGACCGCACTATGATCGATCCCGCCACCTCGGTTCGTCTGCTGCTCGCGCTCGTCGTCCTCCTCTACGGCTACCTCGTGGCGTTGAGCGCTCCGCGGCACACCCGCCGCCTCGTGCTCGCGTTCGTGGGCGTCGTGCCGTTCTTCGTCTGGATCCTTGCCCCGGGTGCGCTTTCGGTCGGCGAGGTCGGGATTCCGCTGGTCGTGCGTCGCGTGTCGCTCCTCGCGGGTGGGGCGGCGGTGGCGTTGCGCTACGCGTCGCTGCGCGCGCGAGACCGATCGGACGCGGCGAGATCCGCGCTCGGGGCGGTCGGCTCGGGGTTGCTGCTCGTGAGCCTCGCGGTCGGGAGCTCGAACTGGCTGGTGACGGCCGCAGGCGTCGTCTCGGCCTTCGCCGCTGCGCCGGTCAGTCCTTCTGCAACGTCTTCCGGTGAAGCTCGTCCGCCGCGTCCCGACCGACGAGGAACGTGACGATCGCTTCGGCGAACTCGGCGGCCGTTCCGGGGCCGCGGCTCGTGATGAGATTCCCGTCGACGACGACACGGTTCTCCACGAAGCTGCCGCTCGTCGCCTCCGCTTCAAAACCTGGATAACTGGTGAACGTGCTCGTTCCGAGCAGGCCGTTCGCACCGAGCACAACGCCCGGCGAAGCGCAGATGGCCGCCACGAGCTTACCCTCCTCGAAAGCGCGGCGCACGAGACGCATCGCTTCTTCGTCGGCCGCGATATTCTGCGCACCGGTCGCGCCTCCGGGGATGACGACCGCGTCGAACGAGTCGCTGTACTCGTCTATCGTGATATCGGCAGTGACGCGAACGTCATGACCGCCCACCACGTCGCGACCGGTCACTCCCGCGACGACGACCTCGATACCCGCACGTCGGAGGAAATCGATCTGGGTGACCGCTTCGACCTCTTCGAATCCGTCGGCCAGAAGCACTACTGCGCGTTTCATGGGGCCTCCTCACCCGAATATGACCACTCAGGCCCCGGCACGACAAGCGCTCAGAAGAAGAGGCGTACGCTGATGACCGCGGTGATCGCGAGGATGAAGATGCGATAGGGTCGTTCCTTGATGTGGCGCACGAGCCAGAGTCCGAGCAGCCCACCGAGCACGATCATCGGTACCGTGAAGAGGTTGACGGCGAGCGTCTCGGTGGTAATCGTGCCCCAGAAGATGACGTGGAACGGCACCTTCACCACGTTCACGACGAAGTAGAACCACGCGCCGGTCCCGATGAACCGGTTCTTCGACATCCCCATCGACATGAGATAGAGCGTCGTGATCGGTCCGGCGGCGTTTCCCACCATGGTCGCGAAGCCTGCGGCCAGACCCAGGATCGCCGCCAGCCACCACTTCTCCGGAACGACGACGTCCCGGTGCGCGATCTCCTTGTACGCAAGCAGCACGAGGCCGACGAGGACGACGATTGCGAGCAGCGAGCGGAACGTTTCCTCCGAAATCGCCTCGCCCACCGCAACGCCGACGATGATGCCGACGAGCGCCCACGGCAATAGCCGGAGCACGATCCCCCAGTCGGCGTGACGCCGATAGTAGACGACCGCGATCACGTCCGCGGAGATCAGCATGGGCAGTATGACGCCGACCGAGAGCTGCGCGCCGAAGATGTTCGCCATGATCGGAATCGCGGCAGTGGCCGCTCCCATCAGGCCGGCCTTCGTCATACCGATGAGCAGCGCGCTCACGCCGGTAAGCGACCATTCGAGCGGGGTCAGCTGCGCTACGAGTTCCACGGGATCCTCCCCTTCCCGACCGGTCTACCGCGCCGGACGGCACAAAAAAAGAGCCCGGTTGGCCCGGGCCCTCTCGTCTCGGCGCGTGGGTTACGCCTCGTCGCCGCTCTTCTCGGCCTGCTCGGCCTCCGGCTTCTTCTCCGCGTCGGTCTCGGAGGCGTCGGCATCGCCGCCCTCCTCGGCCTCGGCGGGGGCGGACGCCTCGGCCGCATCCTCGCCCGTGGACTCTTCGGGTGTCTCGGCCTCGGCCTTCTCCGCCTCGGCCTTCGCCGCCTTTTCGGCTTCCGCAGCTGCAGCCGCTTCGGCCTCTTCCTTCGCCTTTCGCGCGGCTTCAGCCTCTTCGGCCTTGCGCGCCGCTTCCGCGGCCTTCGCAGCCTCGGCGGCCTTCGCCCGGCGGCCGGCCTTCTCCTGACGGTGCTTGGCGTTCGCAAGCGTCGCCTTTCCAGCCTTGCTCACCATGACCTTCTCGCCGTCCATCTCGACTTCATAGAGAAGCTTCACGCCGGTTCGCCCGGTCACGGGACACGTCCCCCGGCCCGAGCGCGGTGTTTCTTCTTTCAGGGGTCGGCCCCTGTGTGCCTTCGACATGCTGACTCCTTCTGCGTCGGTTGAGACGTTACAATACAAAGAGCGCGATACCCGGGTCAACCGCCGGCCCACGCGAACGCCCCGCTGCGCACCGGGCACAAGCGCCCGCACAGTGGGAATCGTTCCCGGGCGCCGACAGGCGCCCGGGAGGCCGCATCAGCGAACCAGGTAGAACTCCACCCTGCGGTTCACGAAGCGGTCGTCGAGGTCGCTGAACGGCACGAGCGGCCGCAGCTTGCCCCACCACTCGCGGGTGAAGCGGTCCCCGTCGATCCCGCGTGACTCCATCGCCTCCTCGATCGTCTCCGACCGGCCGCGGCTGAGCGGGATGAGCGTCTGCTCGTGCTCGAGGTCCGAGAGCTCCTCGTCCTCGTAGAGCACGCTCACCGCGTGGCCGTGCAGCTCGATGTCGTACTCGGGGAACTTTTCGAGCGCGGCGGCGATCTCGTCGAGCACCATTACGTTCTGCTCGGAGAGTTCCTTGTTCCAGTTCAGGTAGCGCGTCGTGTAGCCCTCGAAAATGATGTCGGGCATGTCGATCTTGCGCATCCCGAACCGCTCGACGGTGAGGATGTCGATCGTGAGCGTCTCGGTGCCGGTCGCGGTCGAGCCCTGCGCGTCGGTGACTTCCCACTCGACGGTGTAGTCGCTCGCCATCTCGACCCGCTCGCCGGCGTCGTTGCGGCCGTCCCACTCGAACGAGCGGACCGGCTCGCCCTCTCCGGCGTACTCGAAGAACACGTCGCCATCGGGATCGACGACCGTTACCGACCATTCGGAGATGGGCCGGCTGTCGCCTACGGCGACGGTAACGTCAAGCGTATCCGCACGCCCGTCGCCGTCGGGCGAGAAGGGCTGCGGCGTCATGCGCACCGTCACCGGAGGCGGACCCGTGTAGTCGACCGTACCGAGCGCGATCGACCGCGTCCGCGCGCTGCGGGTGGTGCCGTTGCGGTGCTCGACGGTGAGCGTCCCGAAGTAGGATCCGTCGGGGGCGACCTCACCGCTCGACGTCGTACCGTCCCACACGGCGGTGCCGGTGGGTCGGGTACCGGCAAGCTCGGCAACAACCCGCCCGTCGCTCGACTCGACCTCTCCGGTGAAGCTCACGATCTCGTCGAGCGGATCTACCATCGGAATGAAGGTGATCGTGTCGTCTTCACCATCGTCGTCCGGCGTGATCCGCGTGGATGAGGCCCGGAGCGCGACCTGCGGAACGGTGAAATCGATCGTGACGACCGGGGTGACCCCCTGGGGCTGATTCCCCTTGTCGTACACGAGGTCGAGCGCTCCGATGTACCGTCCTTCCGGAAGCACCTCGCCGTCGGGCCCGGTACCGTCCCACACGATTTCCCGCGGCAGCGGGCCCTCCCCGCTTCCGGTCATGACGGTGGTTCCGGCCTCGTCGACGATCCGGAAATCGTACTCCGCGATGCCGCCGCGTACCGAGAGGACCGGACGCACGACGACCACGTCGCCCTCCCCGTCTCCGTTGGGCGAGAACCACTCGCGGCTCACCTGGAGGTCAACCGTCGTCTCGCGGCGGTCCACGGTGACGCGGATCTCGTTGGTTTCGTACTGGTTGCCCGCGGCGTCGGTGCCGATCAGGCTGTACGCGTAGGTCTCGTCGGGCACCGGATTGCCGTTGAGGTCGGTTCCGTTCCACACCACCACGCCCGGGACGTCGCTGCCCAGTCTGATCGTCTCGAGCACGTCGCCGCCGGCGTGGTAGATCCTTCCGGTCCAGTCGGCGTCGTCGCTCAGGTCGTGCTCGATTCGAACGGTATCCTTGAGTCCGTCGCCCTCGGGGCTGAAGACACTCGTGCTTGCGCTTACCGTTCCGCTCGGCGGCGTCGTATCGAGCGTCACCTTCACCGGGCCGTCGGTAACGACGGCCCCGTTCTCATAGGAGGCGGTGACGGAGATGTCGTAGGTTCCCTCCGGCGCGAGCTGCGTCCGGGCCTCGTCGACATGCCCGGTCAAGACGACCTTGTCGCCGATCTGATCGCCCACGTCGATCGATCCGATCTCGCTGCCCGTCTGGTCCGTCGCGGTGATGACCGCGCTCTCGAGCAGGTCGAGCGACGGATTGCCGAACGTGAGCGTGACGGTATCCTTGACGCCGTCGCCGTCGGGGGAGAACGCGGCCCGGTTGGAAGGTGGTTCGCCGCCGGAGGCGACGCTGAGATCTATCTCGCGCTCGCGTGTGTCGACGACGACGGTGATGGGGTCGATCTCACCGGTATTGCCGGCCCGGTCGGTCGAGGTGAGCGTGTAAGTGTACTCACCGTCGTCGACTTCGACACCGGCGAGATTCTCGCCGGTCCACACGAACTCGCGTGGAGCCTGGCCCTCCCACGAGACGGTGTAGATCTCTTCGCCGTCGGAGCGGATGGTACCGGTCCAGAAATCCTCTTCGCTCGTCTCCTGCGTGAGGGTTACCGTGTCCTTGCGACCGTCGCCGTCCGGCGAGAATATCTTGTGATCCACCGAAGCGCTCGCCTGCGGCGGCGTGTTGTCCACGACCACCGTGCGGGGCTCGCTCGTGGCGGTGACCTCGCGGCTGTCGGTCACCGTAAGCACGTACGTGTACTCGCCGTCGGGCACCGGTCGCCCGTCGGCTCCCTGATCGGATCCCTGATAGGTTCCGTCCCACTCGGTGGTCTCCGGGATATCGACTGTCGTCTCGCGCTGCCGGAGTCCCAGATTCTGCATCAGGCGCCCGAAGAAGCCAGGCTGCTCACTCTCATCGACCGCGGATTCGACCCAGACGACGTCTCCGCCCGCATCCCGTACCTCGAGCTGGTAGGCGACGACGACGTTGTTCCCGCCGATCTCACCGACCGAGACAGGGATGTCCAGCGTATCCTGAACCCCGGGGGAGGCTTCAGGTGAGATGTAGCTCACGTCCTCCGAGCCGGTCCCAATTTCCGGTGCTTCCGGCTGCCCCCCGGCGTACAGCGCCGCGGCGACGAACACCAGAGCGACAACAATCACGATCCTTCGCATAGTGGCTCCTTCCTCGGGTACCTAGTCCTGCTTCAAGATAAACTCCACACGCCTGTTCTTCCAGTTACCTTCTCCGTCGCTCGGGGGAACCACCGGGCGATCGTCCCCGACACCGACGGTCGTCATACGCTCCTCCTCGACGCCGAGGATGACGAGCGCCCGGAATACCTCTTCAGCCCGCGCCGCCGACAGCGCCGCGAGCTCGTCGCGCTGCCCGTCGTCTCGCTCGGGATCATCGATCCGCTCGTCGTGCGCAGCGTGACCCTCTATTAGAATCTCACGTTCCGGGTAACGGCGCAACACCCTTGCGACGACTCGCAAGGCTTCCAGATTCCGGCCGAGCTCGGGCTCCGGAACGGCAAACAGGTCGGTTTCAGACCGCGCGAACCCGATACACGGGACCCGAATGCGGAGAACCGGCCCCGCCGCCGTCGCGAGGATCCCGACTCGGATACGCGCATGCTCGGTTGCCGCGTTCCCGTGCGCGTCCACGACGCGAAGCGTCGCGAAGCAGTTCTGTCCGCTGTGAACGAGCTCGCCGCTGCGCGATCGCCCGTCCCACTCGAGCCTCGCCGGCGGCCGTCCGTCGCCGGCAAGCGTCGTCAGCTCGCTGCCCTCTGCGTCGGTGACCGTCAGCGACCACGAGTCGAGCTCGTTCGGGCTCGTTACCCCAATCGCGAAGGATAGCACGTCGTCGGTGCCGTCGGCGTCAGGCGTGAAGGGGTCCGGTCCGGCCGAGAGCGAGAGCAGAGGCGGTTGCCGGCTCACCGGAAGCGAGGTGGAGTCGACCACGAGCGCAAGATCGGCGCGCGCGACGTTGCCGGCCCGGTCGGTGGCCTCGAGCTCGTAGGTGTAATCGCCGTCTGCAACAGGCTTTCCCGTGGAGTCACGTCCGTCCCACACGAATCCGTTCGCCTGGCCCTTCCACCGTCGTTCGAACACGACGGCCCCGTCGCGGCCGACCATGCGGCCGACCCAGAGCCGCTCCGGCGAGGTGCGCTGGTCGATGCGCACCGAATCGCGCTCGCCGTCGCCGTTGGGCGAGAACAGTCGGTAGGGCGACGAGAGCTCGTCGATGCGCGGAGGTGTCGTGTCGAGCACCACCGGTGCGCTCGTGGCGACCGCGCGCGCGCCGTTGCGCCACGAGACCTCGAGTCGCGCCCGGTAGGTACCGTCGGCTGCCACCTCCCCGCGGTCCGAACGCCCGTGCCAGGTAATCGAGTCGACCTCCTCAGGCGACGAGACCGTGCGAACGATCTCCCCGCTCGCCTCGACGATGGAGAGCTCCACGCGCTCGGCGCCGTCGGCCGGTCCGATGTCGACGGTGAAGGCGACGCGGTCGCGAATCCCGTCGCCGTTCGGCGAGAAGGCGCGTCGTTCGGCGACGAGTCCGGCGCGACCGATGCGACTGTCGCGTACGACGCGCAACGTATTGGTCGAGCCGACGTTGCCGGCCTCGTCGGTGGCGACGAGAACGAGCTCGTATGCACCGTCGTGGGCCGACTCCCCTCCCGGCAGACGGTTGCCGTCCCAGACGAAGGAAGCCTCCTCGCCGTCGAGCCCGATCGCATCGAGCGGGATGCGCGCGGCTGCGCCGTCGTAGGTGAGGAGCGCCGTCCACTCGCCCGGTTCGAGGTCGGCTGAAACCCGCAGGCGCGCGCGGGATCCGCGTCCGAAGACCACCGGTTCGCCCCGCACCGTCGGATCCGGAAGCGTCTGCGCGCTCAGCACGCCGGTCGGGGCGCGCGTGTCCACGTCGACTCGAACAGGCTCGCTGCGAACGACCGAGCCGTTCCGGTAGGTTGCTTCGAGCAGAAGTCGATACGAGGCGTCGGGAAGCGGGTCACCGTCGGGCCCGCGCGCGTCAAAGACGAGCGTACGCGGCACGGCGCCTGTTCCCGAGCGCTCGGCTGCGGCGTCGTGCGCAAGCCACGTTCTCTCGCCGTCGGCAGGCACTCGGTCGGCACCCGACGGCAGCGCATCCTCTCCGACGACGAGCAGTCGCCACGCCACAACGCCTTCTCGATCTCCGAGCTCGACCGCGATGGGCGCGCGGTCGCGAATGCCGTCGCCGTTCGGCGAGACGACCTGCGTGGCCGGCACGAGCCGGATCTCGTCCACCCGCCGGTCGATCGTCACGTCCAACGGCTCGCTCACGGCGCGGTTGCCCGCGGCGTCGCGGCCGGTGAGGATCCAGCGGTAAACCCCATCCGGAAGCGGTTCGCCGTCTGCGTCGCGGCCGTCCCAGCTCACCGGCTGAGGGGCGGCATCGGCGAACGTGTACTCGCGCACCGTTTCGCCGTCGGCGCGAAGCACCCGGGCGGTCCAGGCCGCCTCCGAAGAGCCGCCGAGCTCGATCCTCACCGAATCGCGCTCACCGTCGCCGTTCGGAGAAAAAACCGAGTGTTCGGCCGACACGGTGTCGATGCGCGGAGGCTCGGTGTCCACGTGCACCGTAAGCGGTGCGGTTGGCGCGCTCGCGCGTCGACGGTCGTAGGCGACGAGCTGGTAGACGTACTCACCGTCGGGGACGCGCGCGCCGTCTGCGCCGGAGGAGGAGCCGGAGAAGGTGCCGTCCCATTCAACGCCGGGCGGCGAGCGGTCCGACGCACATCGGATGAACGGCAGCCGCGCGAGGACGCCGCTTGGCGACTCGGTCTCCACGCGCTCGCGCGCGACGAGCTCTCCGGCGAGCGGCCCGGCGCCGCCGTAGACGGCGAGCTCGACCGCGGCGATCGCCCGGTCCGCGTCGCCCGTTGGGAACACCTCCACAGCAAGCGTGTCCTGCACCCCGTCGCCGTTCGGCGAGATCGCCTGCGCACCGGCGGAACCGATCGTAATCTGCGGAGCGCGCTCGGCGCGGCCGGATGCCAGACCGCCGACCGCGATGAACGCGAGGAGCAGCACGGCGAGCGCCGAACGGCCCCGAGAAGCGACCCTGCGGACGACGGCCGCCGGCCTCACCGCCGCATCCGTGTCCGGAAGGTGACTCCGGCCACATCGCAGGCGACGCGGACCTCGTCGGCCACGTCGCGTCGCGCTTCAACGTCGACGGTACCGCGAGACGCGCTGACCTGCGCCGAGCGAATATGGGGCACGATGGTCAGGCTCTTCGTCAGCAGCGCCGCCGTTTCGTCGGTGAGGCCGTCCACGATGTAGTGGTAGTGCTTGCGTCCGAACATGCGCAGATACTACCCGTTCGCCGCCGGGCGCTCAAGCTTGTGAAGCAGAAATGGGTTCTTGCGCGTGGAGGGAGTGTGGCACACCCCCAGAGTCAAGTCGCCGAGCGCGCGCTCCTGCCGCGCGAGCGGATGGGAGAGCGCGGCCCGGCGGCGCTCAGCGACGAAGAGCTCGTCTCGCTCCTCGTGGGTACCGGCCTTCCGGGCCGGCCGGTCGAGCTTGTATCGCGCGACGTCGTCTCGCTCATCGACCGGATCAACGGTCCGCCGGAAGCGGCGGATCTGCGAACCATCGCCGGTCTCGGCCCCGCCAAGGTGGCGGGGATCGTGGCAGCGTTCGAGCTCGGCCGCCGCGTGCTGTGTCCGGCGAGACACAAGGTTCGCTCGCCGGCGGACATCCTCCCGGTGGTCGACCGCTTCGTCGAGCGCCCGCAGGAATGCTTCCTGTCGATCAGCCTCAACGGCGCGCACGAGATCACCGCCGCCCGGGTCGTCACCATGGGCCTCGTCAACCGTACCGTGGTCCACCCCCGCGAGGTATTTGCCGCACCGCTCGCCGACCGGGCAGCCGCGCTCATCCTCGCGCACAATCACCCGAGCGGCTGCCTCGAGCCGAGCGCCGAGGACGGCGAAGTAACGCGACGGCTTGTGTCTGCCGGTCAGCTGCTCGGCATTCCCGTACTCGACCACGTGATCTTCAGCTCGCGCGGGTACTACAGCTTCCTCGAGCACGACGCGCTATGACGTCGGCGTGAGGCCGCCTCGT
>CAZVEF010000030.1:13924-21202 GCA_964625715.1 uncultured Spirochaetaceae bacterium
GCCGGCCACGGTTCACCGCCCGGTCAACACGGTCTGCGCGGGCGACCGCGCATCCACGAGCCGCCGGGCGGCCGAGTATCGCGCGAGGTAGAAGGCGCGCCACGCGACGGGCAGCTCGTCGGCGAGCACGCGTTCGAACGAGCGCAGCACGAGCCCACGTGTCGGGTCGGCGAACATCGTGTACAGCGGCGTGCGGACCCTCGTCACGCGCGCGCCGGTGGCTCCACGCCCGACGCGCACCTGGTAGACCGCCGCGTCACCGGTGGGCGCCCATCGGCCGGTAGGTGCGTCCGGGTTCTGGTAGCGTCGTTGCGCGGAGACGAAGTTACCCGCGCTGTAGATGATCAGCCGCCCGTCGCGCGACTCCCACGGCTGCAGAACGTGCGGGTGATGGCCCCACACGATATGCGCGCCGTTATCCGAGACCTCACGGAAGAAGTCGACCTTGGAAGCGGCGGGTGTGGTCGTGTACTCGACCCCGGCGTGGATCGCGACGACGAGGAGGTCGACCTCCTCGCTCCAGCGGCGAACCTGCGCGACGAACGCCTCGCGCTGCCCGACATCGTAGTAGTCGACGAGGTTGACGTACCCGGAGGAGCCGGGAACGTTCGAGAAGGAGGTCACCGAGACGAAGCCGATCAGCCACCCGCGGTGATGGATCCTGCTGAGCTCGATCTCCCGGCGGTCGCCGGAGCGAATGCCGCTCGCGTGGACGCCGGCCTGCGCGGCGAGCTCCGCGACGAGCGCGCTCGTTCCGAGGACCCCGGCCACGCCCAGGT
The DNA here is from genome assembly GCA_964625715.1 of uncultured Spirochaetaceae bacterium. Classification (GTDB taxonomy): domain Bacteria; phylum Spirochaetota; class Spirochaetia; order DSM-27196; family SLST01; genus SLST01. The sequence continues at coordinate 14,704 of CAZVEF010000030.1, forward strand.
CGAACGTGTGGTTGTTCGCGAGCGCGAGCACGTCGAACCCGCCCCGCACGGCGGCTTCGAGGTAGGCTCGCGTACCGTTGAACAGCGGGTACCCCGCCGGCTCGCGCGCCGGGTCGACGGGGAACTCGATATTCGCAAAGCTCAGGTCGTCGACGGCGAGCAGCGGACGCACCGCGTCGTAGAGCCGGTCGTAATCGGGCATCTCCGCGTTGTGCCGATGATGCATGATGTCGCCCACGAAGGAAAGGACGAGCGGCGGCCGGTCGGCCTGCGGAATCGGGTCGATCACGAACGGCTCGGTGGCGCCGACGTACGAGGGCGCTGCGAGAAGGAGCACGACGAGCGCGCTCTCAACGAATCGTCGCGTCATACCTCCCGCCCTCGAGCTTGGCGCGAATCGCGTCCAGCACGTCGCCCGCGTTGCCGGGCACGTCGAGGCGATGCACCTCGGTGTCGATCCTGAGCTTCGGCGACAGACCGTAATCGTGGTACCACGCGAGGTAGTGCCGGTTCAGCCGTTCAAGATAGTCACGCGGGATACCGGCTTCGAGCCCGCGGTTGCGTTTGCGGATGCGCTCGATCGCGGTATCCACGCTGCAGTCGAGGTAGATGAGCAGGTCGGGTGGTTCCACGTGCTCGAGCATATTGTCGAGCAGCGTGTCGTAGGTCATGAACTCCTCATCGCTCATCGTACCGTCGTCGTGGAGCACCTCCGCGAAGATCCGGTCGCCGTAGATCGACCGGTCCAGCGCGCCGCCTCCCGAACGGCGGATCTCCTTGATCATCCGGAAGCGTTCGTTCAGGAAGTGGATCTGGAGCGTGAACGCCCACCGCCTCTGGTCCGAGTAAAACCGATCGAGCAGCGTGTGCGTCTCCTCGTGCTGCAGCTCGCGGAAGAGCGTGATGCCGAGCTGCCGCTCGAGCAATTCGCCCATCGTGGTCTTGCCCACACCGATCTGTCCCTCGATGATGATCACGCGTTCGTCTCCCCGCTGCATCACGCGTCGTCCAGGTCCCGCCCGAACCCCAGGGCGCCAACCACGGCGCCGAACCCGTCGGCGAGCCCTGCGACATCGTACCCCCCTTCGAGCAGATGGACAATTCGTCCTTCGGCGTGCCGGTCGGCGACCTCGACCAGCCCGCGCGTCATCGCCGCGTACGCCGGACCGTCGAGCTGCATGCCGGCGAGCGGGTCGTTGCCGTGCCCGTCGAATCCGGCGGACACGATCACCAGCTGCGGCGCGTAGCGGTCGAGGGCGGGCAGCACGATCTCGTCAAAGGCGTGCAGGTACTCGGCAGCACCGCTTCCGGTGGGCAGCGGCACGTTGACGGTGTAGCCCGCCCCTGCATCATGGCCGGTGTCGGCCGATCGGCCGGTGCCCGGGTAGTGCGGGTACTCGTGGAGCGAGACGTACAGGACGTCGCGTCGGTCCGCGAAGATGTGCTCGGTGCCGTTGCCGTGATGGACGTCATAGTCGACGATCGCAACGCGCTCGAGCCCGCCCGCGAGCGCGTCGGCCGCGGCGACGGCCGCGTTGTTGAAGATGCAGAAGCCCATCGCTCGGTCCCGCTCGGCGTGGTGACCGGGCGGACGCATGACCACGAAGGGCCGGACCGCCTCGCCCGAGCAGACGGTGCGAACGGCCGCGACCGCACCGCCGGCGGCGAGCATCGCCGCGCGGAAGGTGTGCGCGTTGGCGCTCGTGTCGGCGTCGAATACCGTTCGATCGCTGCCGGCGCTCGCCTCGATTGCATCGACGTAGTCGCAGGCGTGGACGCGCTCGATCTCCTCGCGCCGCGCCTGCCTCGGAGCAACGACGCGCGGCGCCGGACCGTACTCGCCGGCTTCGACACGCCGAATGATCGACTGGATTCGCTCGGGGCGTTCGGGGTGTCCGGGGCCGTTGTCGTGCAGGAGGCAGCCCTCATCGTAGAATATCAGAAGCTCCACGATCATAAGCTACGCCCGCCGCCGGAGCGAAGCAATCGGCCCGAAGCGATCGGTTGACGTCGTCCGGTCGCCGTCATAGCATGGGCGAATGGCTCGCGCGCTCAGCGTCGAAAAGCGACAACTCATCCTGGACCAGTCGAAGCAGCTGTTCGCCCGCAACGGATTCGCCGCGACATCGGTCGCGGACGTCGCAAAGGCGTGCAAGCTGCCGGTGGGAAGCATCTACACCTACTTCACCAACAAGGAGCAGCTCGTTCGGGCGATCGTCGAAGAGGGCTGGGACGACCTGCGCCTCAGACTCGCCGAGGCGATCGAGCGCATCTCGTCCCCCGACGAGAAGATGAAGCTGCTCCTCGACCGGTTCCTGCCGGAGCTGCTCGCGGATTCGAGCCTGATCACGATCCTGCTCTCGGAGGCGATCGAGTACACGCGCCTGGAAGAGAAGGTCGAGGAGCTCGTTTCGCTGTTCGACTCGATTCTCGCGCCCGTCGCCCGGCAACGCCCGGGACTCGAGGGCTTCAGCCGCAAGAATCTGGAGGCGGCGATCCTCGTCTACTTTCTGGGGGTGCTCGACGCGGTGCGCATCAGCTCGGAGAGCGGGCTCGGCGTCTCGACCGACGACATCCTCGGCTTCCTCAAGCTCACCGTTCACAACACGCTCGACCTTTCGGTTTGAACCGTCGGGACCCGGCTCAGGCGAAGACCAGCACGAACGCGACGCCGAACGCGAGCGCGATGGACGCCACGGTGACGAGGTGCTCCACCCGCCGTCGGCGTCGCTCCGGTCGCGGATCGAGCAGCGCGAGCCACCCGAACACCAGCGCCATCGAAGCCACCGGCACCGCCAGCAGCGCGAGCTCGGGTCGCAGACTCACCGCTGCGCCTGCGAGCACCACGACGATCGAACCGCTCGTTGCCGCAAGCGCGAGAACCGCGTGGAGCGGCGCCGGAAACAGCGACCACAACGAAGTCCCCGGCTCCGCGACGGCAGGCCCGGCGAGCGAGGCGGCCAGCGCGAGCGCAAGCGCGTTCGGCACGGTCAGCACGAGCATCGCCATTGGCCCGACCTCCCCCGCCACGGCCGCGTACCCGACCAGCGGCACGAGCGCTCCCTCGCCGGCGAGCGCGAACGCCTCGAAGGGCACCCGTCGTGCGAGATCCCGGGGCGACGCCTGCCGCGCGAGCTCGACCGCGAGGAACGCCACCGAAAGCGCCGCGCCGGGCCAGCTCCCGCCGGCGACGAGCAGGACGAGCGCGGCGATCGCGGCCGCCGCGCCGGCGGCCGACGCGACGATGCGAAGCGTGCGAGCCCACGCCGGGTCGGCCGGACGAAGACGGAAGCCGACGGCTGCAAGCACCAACAAAAGCACGGCGAAGAGCCCGGACCACGCCGTGGCGGCCCCTGCTCCAAGCGCACCGGAGCGCAGAGGGATCGAAGGATGGCTCGCCCGCCATGCGAGCGCCATCCCGATGATGAGCCCGGCCGCCAGGCGGTGGGGTCCGGTTTGTCGAACGATCGCCCCGGCGCGGAGGGCCATCACCGCCTCCAGAACGCCGGCGTTATCAACACGAGCACGGTGTAGATCTCCAGTCGCCCGACCATCATGACGGCGCTCAGGTACCACTTGATGTAGTCCTGAAAGAACGCGTAGTTCTCGACCGGACCGACTCGGCCGAACCCCGGCCCGATGTTTCCGAGCGTAGCGAGCGCGGTCGTGAAGCTCGTAAGCACGTCGTGCCCGCCGCTCGCGACGACGATCGCCGTCAGGAGCAGCATGAACACGTACAGGAACGCAAGCCCGGTGATCGAGTAGACGATGTCCTTACGCACGGGGCGACCGTTCAGACGGATCGTGAAGACCCCCCGGGGGTGGATGAGGTAGCGCATCTCGTTGAAGCCCTGCTTGATCGCCGTGACGATCCGGACGACCTTGATGCCACCGCCGGTCGAGCCCGCCGATCCGCCGATGAACATCAGCGCGACCAGCACCATCTGCGCGAGTGCCGGCCATTGCGCGAAGTCGGCCGTCGCGTACCCCGTCGTCGTGAGAATGCTCGCCGCCTGGAACCCGGCGTAGCGCAGGCTCTCCCCGAAGGATGCGTAGGTACCCCTGAAGAGCACTAGCGCGATCGCGATCGTGGCCACGGCGAAAATCCCAATGTACGCCTTTACCTCGGTGTTCTGCCGGATGAGCCGGAACTCACCGACGAGCAGCCGGTAGTACAGAATGAAGTTGATCCCCGCCGCGATCATGAAGACGGTCACGACCACCTGCACGAAGGGGCTCGCGTAGTGCCCCACGCTCGCCGCCTTTGGGCTGAACCCTCCGGTGGCGAGCGTGCCGAAGGTGTGCGTGAGCGCGTCGTAGAGCGACAATCCGGCGATCATGAGCAGGGTCGTCTCGAGAATCGTCAGCCCCAGGTAGATGAACCAGAGGATCTTCGCGGTCTCGGTGATCTTGGGAGTGAGCCGGTCGACCGACGGCCCCGGCGCCTCGGCTTTCATGATCTGGTACCCGCCTACGCCGAGCAGCGGCAGAATCGCGACGGTCAGCACGATAATGCCCATACCGCCGAGCCAGTGGGTCAGCGACCGCCAGAACAGAAGCGAGGCCGGCAGCGATTCTATGTCGGTGAGGATCGTCGCGCCGGTCGTCGTGAACCCGCTCATTGTCTCAAAGAAGGCGTCCGTGTACCGCGGGATCGCCCCGGAGAGGACGAAGGGCACCGCGCCGACCGCGGCGGCGAACAGCCAGCTCATCGTTACGAGGAGGAAGCCCGATTTGGACGACAGGCCTCCGCGCACGCCGCGGGTTGCCAGCAAGTAGAAACCGGTCACGACGGCGGTCGCGCCCATGGGGATGAGAAACGCCCGGACGGCATCGAACTCGCCTTCGGCGAGCGCGACCACGATGGGCGCCAGCATGAACGCGGCGATCACGAGCAGGAGGACGCAAACGACCTTGACGACGAGAATCGTCTTCATGCTGCGGCGGTAAACAACGACTGAATCTGCTCGATGAACTCGAGCCGCGCGACGACGATGATGTGGTCGTCGGCCTGCAGGCGGTACGACCCGTCGGGGATGAACGTCTCGTTTTCCCGAAGGACCGAGACGACGAGCGACGCCTGCGGGAGCCGGATATCACGGATCTGCTTCCCGACGACGCCGCTTCGCTCGTCAACCGAGATCTCGAGCACCTCCAGGTCGCCCTCGGGCATCGAGTGGATGCTCTTCACGTTACCGCGGCGTACGAGCTTGAGAATCTGGTTGACCATGCTGTTCTTGAGGCTCACCGGCACGTCTATGCCCAGCTGCGACGCGACGCGCGAGTAGTTCGTCTGGTTCACCAGCGCGACCGACCGCTTGATACCGCGCGTCTTCGCGTAGACTGCGGAGACGATGTTGAGCTCCTGGTTGCCGGTGACGGCGATCACAAGGTCCGAGTTCGCGAAGTGCCCCTCTTCGAAGACGCCCTCGTCCGAGATGTCCGCGTGGATGACGAGCGCGCCCGGCAGGGACTGTGAGAGCTCCTTGCACCGTCTATAGTTACGGTCGATGATCTTGACGCTGCGTCGGCGATCCTCGCTGAACGCCGTGACCAGCCGCCGCACGATCGAGCTCTCGCGGCGCTGCCCCTCGAGAAGGTAGCGGGCGATCATCTGCCCGATCTTGCCGCCGCCTACGATGACGACTCGTCGCAGATCGCTCTTGCGCTTCTCGAGCCGTTCGTAGAGCCGGTCGAACGTCTTGTCGGTCGCGACGACGTAGAGAATATCGCCCGGCTTGAGCACCGTCCGACCGCTGGGGATGATGAACCGGTTCTCACGCAGGACGATCGCGACGAGGAAGCTCAGAGGAATCGACGAGCCGATATCGGTGAGCGTGCGGTCGGCGAGCGGCGAGCCGGCATCGACGGTCAGATGTCTCATCTGAACCTTCGACTGCTCGAAGAGCATGATGTCGCTCACCGCCCCGTGCTCGATCGTGCGGATGATCGCGCGCGCCGCGACGATCTCCGGATTCACGATGTAGTCGATGCCGAGGAAGCCCTGCTGACCGACCTTCGAGCTCGAATAGTCGATGTTGCGTACCCGCGCGATTTTGCAGGGAACGTCGAACTCGCTCTCCACGAGCGCGCACGAGATCATGTTGACTTCGTCGCTGTCGGTGACGGCTATGAAGAAATCGGCGGTGGCGGTGCCCGCCTCGCGAAGGGCATCGATGCTGTTTCCCTCGCGCGTGACGACCATGCAGTCGAGTCGGTTGGATGCCAGACGCGCGCGCTCGGGGTCGCGCTCGACGAGCACGACGTCCTTCTTCTCGTCGGCCAGCTGCTTGGCTATCTGCAGACCGACTGCGCCGGCGCCGACGATGACCACCTTCATGAGCGATAGGGTACCGGCGGGCCGTGGGCGGTGTCAAACGCGGGCTCCGCCTCAGCGGCGGGGCCCGGAGAGTGGGGCCGCGACCGTCTCGCGGCTCCTATTGATTCGCGTCCGCCGGATCGACGTGCTTCTCGACCCAGGCGGCGCTCTTGTCGTACA
>CAZVEF010000031.1:0-18385 GCA_964625715.1 uncultured Spirochaetaceae bacterium
ACGCCACCTGCAGCTACAGCCAGGGTTGGGGCACGGCGGTGGCCTATCAGATCCTGCAGTACGCCCTCGGGGCCGAGGTCACCGCCGCCGGCGGCCAGGCGATCACCTGGCGACCACGTCAGGTCGCTGTGCAACGGCTGCAGGCCAAGCTGCGGACCATCCACGGCGACGTCAGCCTGGGCTGGGATGGCGATGAGCTGCAGTGGGACCTGCCGGCAGGCGTGCAGCTCACCATCGACCTACCCGGCGGCGAAGAGCACCGGGTGCAGGGCCCGGCGCAGGGGAAGATCGACGAAAGAGCCTAGAAACCGGATGGCGGAGGCTTGACGGCCGTTGGCATGGACTGATCGGATCGCCGCTGCCTGGGGGAGGCGCTCTCCAGGCAGTCGATGGGCGCATGCACGGGGTCGAAGGCTCGGACCGGATCGAGACCCAGGAATCCAGCGCCGGTGACGTACCTGCGCCGGTAATCGGTGGTGGCGACGATGTCGCCACGATGCAGGAACACCTCCGCCCGGCTGGGCATGGCGCCGTAGAAGCCGCCCGAACGCAGCCACCCCACATGAAATGCGCCGCCGCCGCACCGTGATCGGTACCGCGGCTGGTATTCGCCTCGACCCGACGGCCGAATTCGCTGTGGGTCACCACCCGGACCCGGTCCCAGATGCCGTGCTGGAGACAGGCGGCACGGAGAAGTGAGATAATGTTGATCATGGAAGAGGTTGCCGATGGGGTCGATTCTCTCCAGCATGAGGCCGCTGCGTCCTGGATCTGGAGCGACCGAGCCGCCGACGAGATCGATCGGATGGCGCAGTTCCGCCTGACCTTCGAGTGGGACGGAAGCGGGGATGTATGGTGGCTCGGGTTTGCCGATACGCTTTACACGATCTGGTGTAACGGTCACGTGCTCGGCGTGGGACCGGTGGCCTCTGTGAGCGAGAAGCCATATCTGACCCGCTGGGTTCTCGGCGGATACGCGAGGCGTGGGCGCAATGTTCTGGCGCTGCAGGTGTGGTCGACCGCCGGGGACCTGACGTGCGGGGACGTATGCTCGCTCGAAGGCGGGGTGATTGGGTGGCTTCGCGCCGGAAGGCAGCTTGTTGCCACCGGGGAGCGTTGGCGTGCCCGGGACGCGTACCGCTACAACCGGCCGGAGCAGCAGGTCGACGAGCCGGGCGGCTCGATCAGCTACGGCAACCCGGCGAAGGACGAGGCGCGGTGTCGGCTGCTGCTGGCCGACCTCCGCGAAGAGCCGCTCGACTGGATGAATCCGGAGTACCAGGAGTCCGGCGACGGGTGGCAGGCGGCGCGCCTGGTGCACACGTTCGACCATCCGCGGCGCGAGCAGCTGCGGATGAGCCCGGTACCGCCGCTGACCTGCGAGCGTTTGCCGGTACCCCGGCTGATGGACGCTGGGTGGGCTACGAGCGGCCCTCCGGTGACTCGTCCGTGGGACGTGGCTTCGCGGATGGCCCGGCAGGAGCTCGAGTCGCTCTTGTGCCCCAGGTTGGACCTACGCGCTCCGGTGGCTCGCGTCTCGCCGTACGCCGTTGGGCGTCCCGACCCGCAACGAATGGGGTGGGAGAGCCTGGAGCTTCCGTGGGTGTGCCGGGACCCCGGAGAGGAGCGAGAGCTCTACCTCACCGTCGACCTGGGTCGCGAAACAAGCGGCACCACGGTCCTCGACATCGAGTGCGAGCGCGAGTGCACCGTAGACATCGGCTATGCCGACCACCTGCAGGACCGTCGGGTGATACCGACGCGGCAGTTTCACCTCGCAGAGCGAGTCATCCTGCCCGTCGGGCGGCAGGTGCTGCGATTGCCCCACGACCGCGGCTACCGCTACCTGCAGCTCACGCTTTCAGCCGGTGCGACGATCCACGAGCTCTACTGGGAGGAGCACGTCTATCCGCACGACCGCACGCCGCGGTTTCACTCGTCGGACGCGGGACTGAACGCGGTATGGCAGGCGGCTGCCGACACGGTTCGCCAGGTATCCCTGTGGAACTACGTGGACAATGCGTGGCGCGAGCGCAAGCCTTGGCTCGGCCCGAACCTCGTCAACGCGTGGCGCGGAGGATACGCGGTGGCCGGTGATCTTGACCTGATTCGCAAGAACCTCATCGACGGGCTCGACTACGGTGCGCAGCGCGAGGACAACCTGATCGCCACCGCCGCGCTCGGCAACAACAACGGCCCCTGGCAGCGGATGTTCGACACGCATGATCTCATCTTTCCCCAGATCGCCCGCGATTACATCATGCACAGCGACGACCGGGACCTCGCGCGAGAGCTGACGCAAGCGTCCGCGAGTCTCGTCGAGCACCAGTCGGTCTTCACCGAGGCTGGGCTCAAGGCGCCAACCGATCCTGGGCGAACCCTCGCCTTCTCCGGCTGGAACTTCAACGCAGGCCACAGTGTCATCACTGCGCACAATCTGATGTTCATCGAAGCGGTCCGGAACACGGCATGGTTGCATCGTTACCTTGGCGACGACGGACGGGCGAAGGCGCTCGAGGCGCGCGAAACGCCGCTCCTCGAAGCCCTCTTCCGTGAGCTGATCGACGAGGAGCACGGTGTCCTCTGCCAGGGACTTGACGCTGAGGGAAGACCGGTGCCCTTCTGCTCGCAGCACGATAACGCACGTGCGCTGCGCCTGGGCGTTGTTCCCGATGTTCTGCACGAGCGCTTTCACAGGTTCTGCGCCGGGGCAAGCGGAACCTGGCCAACGAATCGCAGCGCCTGGCAGGGAGCCGACCCTACCGGCGAGCACGTCCGTTATCGCGCTGATCAGATGGTCGCCGCCGGTTCGCAGTTCGAGAGTTTCGCCGTCATCGAGGCAATCGCCGCCCTCGAGTCGCCTCAGGCGGCCATCGATTACATCCGCTACAACTTCGGCGCGATGATCGACGAGGGCCCCGGGACGTTCTGGGAGTGCTGGACCGAGCACGTAGTCTCGGAAGATACCTGCAGCTACAGCCAGAGCTGGGGAACAGCGGTCGCCTATCAGATCCTGTTGTTCGGGCTGGGAGCCCGTGTTGTGGCGCCGGGGGGCTCGCAGATCGAATGGCGCCCGCGTCGAATCGCAGTCGAGCGAGTGAGTGCGAAGCTGAGGACCATTCATGGCGATGTGACGCTGGGCTGGAACGGAGACGACCTCTACTGGGATGTGCCGCGCAATGTCCGGCTCCGTGTGTGTCCGCCAGAGAGCGACGAGCGCGTCGTGGAAGGACCGTCTCAGCACGGGACTATCCCGCCCCCATTCGGAGAAGGACCATAGCCCGTGTTACCGTTTCGACCGCACGCGCATCCGAACATTCCTCTTGGGAAACTCGATAACTTGGGCGACCACGCCATCGCCGGGAGTTTGCTGACCCCCAGGGGTATCGGCTATGCGTCGGCGAAGGGGCGCGAAATCATGTGGGATAACGCCCATCGACTCGACGAGGGACAGCCGATGGAAGGTGCACCGCCCTACTGCCTCTTCCAGTACACGCTGTCGGGCGGCGGTTGGTTTCGCGATTCGCAGGGGACCCGAGCGCTTGAACCCGGGCAGGCGTTCCTGGTCCCTGTCCCGTCCCAGACGGCGTACGGTCTTCGGTCGTCGCAGAGCTGGGAGTGGATCTGGTTCACCTTTCGCGGCGAGCTCGCGTTCGAGATTACGCAGTTCATTGTCGGCGTTCGAGGCCACCTCCTGTCGATCCCAAAGAACTCGGTACCAATGCGATACCTGAGTGAGCTCTACGACGATCACATTCACCATCGCATTGTCTCCGAATTTCTCCAGGCAGCGCGCCTCTACGCTTTTCTGATGGAGCTTTGTGACCTCCTCATCGAGCGTGATCCATCCCTACCAACGCCGATCCGACGCGCCGTGCGGATTATTGAGACCGCCTACGCGGACCCCGACATGAGCGTCTCAAGCCTCGCTGATGCCGTGGGACTCTCTAGGTACCACTTCTCGCGTCAGTTCAAGCAAGCGACCGGCGAAACCCCGGGCAGTGCGCTGCGAGCGAGACGGATGCACTCTGCCATGGAGCGAATCCAGACAGGGTTCGATCCGTTGCGTCAGGTAGCTGAGGAGGTCGGTTTCCGGAACTACAGCTACTTCTCAGCCGTCTTTCGCGAGTTCTACGGGACGACACCCGCCAAGATGCGCGCGCAGCAAATGGGTCGCCCGGATCAATACTCGGCTGTCGCTTCATCGGGTTCGCCGGACAGCCGGTGAACACCCAGGAACGCTGCTTGACAGGCGACATGGTGATCAGTTACACGCGCCCCAATTCGCCGAACGCCGGTGACGAAGTGGAAACGGCAGACCTCATTGCAGCGGGAATCGGCGCTTCGGACGACTCGATCGGTACCGGACCGCAAGTGATCGAAACGCTGAGCACGGAATTGTGATCCCGCCGGGAGCGGGGGCGTGCTACCCTGCTTCCAGGGGGACCCATGAAGCAGTACAAGGTAGGCATGATCGGGCTCGGGCGTTTCGCGCGGCAGTTCATTCCGCTGTTCAAGGCGCATCCGCTCGTGAGCGAGGTGGTGCTCTGCGAGCTCAGGCAGGACGTGCTCGACAGCCTCGCGAAGGAGCACGAGATCGAGCGGACCTTCACCTCGCACAAGGAGCTCCTGAAGTCCGATGTCGACGCGGTGGCGATCTTCACCCAGCGGTGGACGCACGCCCCCATCGCGACCGAGGCGCTGCGGGCGGGCAAGCACGTCTACTCTGCCGTGCCTGCCGGTGTCCACGCCGACGAGCTCGGCGAGCTCGTGCGCGCTGTCGAGGAGACCGGACTCACCTACGCGCTCGGCGAGACGAGCTTCTACAGACCCCAAACCATCTGGTGCCGGGAGAAGTTCGCCACCGGCGACTTCGGCCGCTTCGTCTACGCGGAGGGGCACTATTACCACAACATGGCGCACCACTTCTACCGGCCCTTCTACGACGCGAACGGACCGGAATGGAAGAGCGTTGCCAGCGTGCCGCCCATGTGGTACATCTCGCACTCCGCCTCGCACGTCTTGGGCGTCACGATGAGCCGCTTCACGAAGGTCAGCTGTTTCGGCTGGTCCGACGATCACGAGGACGGCATCTTCGACCGCACGGTCAGCGCCTTCGATAACGACTTCAGCAACCAGACCGCGCTCTTTCGCACTGCAGACGGCGGGATGGCGCGGATCAACGAGTTCCGCCGCAGCGCTATGGGCGAGACACGCCAGACGATCGCCGGCAACAAGGGCGCCTACCAGGAGCTTCCGAACCCGGAGTACACGCGCGAGTCGGTCGAGGAGGAGATGGCGGGGAAGGTCAGGAAGTCGAACACCGTCCCGCGAAACCTCGCGATTTGGACCGAGGAGCGGTTCGAGCACGACCCGCGCAAGCCCGACGGCAGCTACGACTACGAGAACGCGCAGGAGTGGCACCGGCAGATCCGCGAGGACGTCTCGTATATCCACCAGCCGTACCCGGACGGGATCGAGATTACCGAAGAGAACCTGGGCAGTCTGCCGCGCGAGTACATCGGACGGCGTCACATGGTCGGCAATGCGAACCTGCCGCTGCACCGGATCCCCAAAGAGTTCGTCGGGCTGCCCAGCGGGCACGGATCGGGCCAGATGCTGATCCAGGACTTCCTCGAGGGCATCGACACCGGCAAACTCCCGCCGTGCAATGTCTGGCTCGCCGCCCGCTTCTCGGCGGGCGCCGGTGTGGCGCACGAGTCCAGCAAGCGCGACGGCGAGCTCCTTGAGGTTCCCGACTTCGGGATGCCGCCGGCGGACAAGGAGTGCATCGACCCGATCGTCAAGCTGCGCCCGTAGCCGGTCGGACCCGCTCGACCGACGCGAGCGCGGCCGCGACATGCATTACGGGCGCGCGCTACTCGGCGAGTCGCAACGCCGGCAGACTCGGCCTCGGAACCGCCCCCTCGTACAACGTCCTGCTCGACGTCCCCGGCCGCGTGGCTACCGAGTTCGTCTCGTACAACCGCCACGTCCACATCCTCGAGATCATCATCGCCACGCCCAACGGTCGCCGGCCTCGCTCGACGGCGGAGCGTCCCCTGTCGCCTTCGTTCCTGCAAAAAACCGAATACCGCACAAGGTCACAACGCATAGCACATAATCGAAATTGCGCGCTTTCATCCTCGCCCCCATAATCAAGGTGAGGCGCGATGAAGACCGACATCAGAAGCGACAGTAGTGTTCTCCTCCAGGTCGAAGACCTGAAGAAGCACTTCCCCATCCAGGCCGGCGTCTTCCGCCGCGTGGTCAACCACGTGAAGGCCGTCGACGGGGTCTCGTTCCAGCTCAAGCGAGGCGAGACACTTGGACTCGTGGGCGAGAGCGGGTGCGGCAAGACCACCACCGGTCGGTGCATTCCGCGGCTCGTCGAGCCGACGAGCGGGAAGATCCTCTTTCAGCACGAGAACGAGATCGTCGACCTCGCCAAGGTCGACCCGCACCACCTGAAGGAACTGCGCAAGGACGTGCAGATCGTCTTCCAGGACCCGGTGAGCTCGCTCGATCCGCGGATGACCGTCCGCGACATCATCGGCGAGCCGGTCTTCGTGAACGAGAACCTCACCAGACGCCAGATCATCGATACGGTGGCGGAGATCCTCGAGCTCGTGGGTCTCATGCCCGACCACATGAACCGCTATCCACACGAGTTCTCAGGCGGGCAGCGACAGCGCATCGGCATCGCGCGGTCGCTCATCCTCAAGCCGGAGCTCGTGATCTGCGACGAGCCGGTCAGCGCGCTCGACGTGTCGATTCAGGCGCAGATCATCACCCTCCTCGAGGACCTGCAGGAGCAGCTCGACCTTACGTACCTCTTCGTCGCGCACGACCTTGCGGTCGTGGAGCACATCAGCGACCGGGTCGCGGTCATGTACCTCGGCAAGATCGTCGAGCTCGGCTCGACCGACGAGATCTTCCAGCGGCCGAACCACCCCTACACCGAGCTGCTGATGTACTCGATCCCGGTGCCGGGGCAGGTGAGCGGCGATCGCAAACTCGTCGAGGGAGACGTGCCGAGCCCCGCCAACCCACCACCGGGCTGTCCCTTCCACACGCGGTGTCCCTACGTGAAAGACATCTGTCGCACGGAGGTGCCGGAGCTCATCCCGCGCGGTGAGGAGCCGCTGCACCTCTCGGCGTGCCATCGTGTTGGGGAGATCGATCTGAAGGGATTCCACGAGATACGGGAGGCCATCCTTGAGCAGTAGCGCGCCGGCACCGGCACGAACCGCGACCGATCTCGTGCTCGACGTGAAGAACCTTTCCACGCACTTTCACACCGACGACGGGACCGTGCACGCGGTCGACCACGTGAGTTTCGCCATCGAGCGCGGCAAGACGCTCGGGGTGGTCGGCGAGAGCGGCTGCGGCAAGAGCGTGACCGCCTTCAGCGTGCTGCGGCTGATCCACCGCACCGGCGGTACGATCGAGACCGGCGAGATCTGGTACACAGACAAGTCGGGCGAGCGGATCGATATCGCCTCGCTCGATCGGAAGGACAAGCGACTCGCGCGGCTTCGCGGCAACGAGATCGCGATGATCTTCCAGGAGCCGATGACCTCGCTCAATCCGGTGATCAGGATCGGCGAGCAGATCGCCGAGACGATCCGCCGCCACCAGGGGCTGAACAAGGAACAGGCAAAGCAACGCACCATCGAGCTGCTGAAACGAGTGCGGATCGCCGATGCCGAGCAGCGCTACGACGAATACCCGCACCAGCTCTCCGGCGGCATGCGGCAGCGGGTGGTGATCGCGATCGGCCTCTCGTGCAATCCGAACCTGCTCATCGCCGACGAGCCTACGACCGCGCTCGACGTGACGATCGAGGCGCAGATCCTGAAGCTTCTGAAGGAGCTGCAGCGCGACATCGGGATGTCGGTGATGATCATCACGCACGACATGGGGGTGATCGGCGAGATGGCCGACGATGTGATCGTCGTCTACGCCGGGCACGTGGTCGAACGGGCGACGCAGGCGCAGATTTTCGCCGAGCCGAAGCACCCCTACACCCAGGGGCTGCTGCAGTCGATTCCCGAGATCGGGCGGAAGAAGCGGTTGAACTCGATTCCCGGCACGGTGCCGAACATGCTCCACCCGCCGAGGGCGTGCCGGTTCGCCGACCGCTGCCCGCACGTGATGGAGATCTGCCGCGAACAGGAGCCGCCGGATTTTCGGATCGCCGACGGACACCTGGCGAAGTGCTGGCTCTACGAGGAGAAGCAGGCGGTGGACGCGGCAGCAGAACCGCTTCGAGGAACGAACCATGACTGAGCAGACGCAGCGCTCGGAAAGCTCTCAGTGGCGGTTGATCTGGCGGCAATTCACAAAGCACAAGCTCGGCTACGTGTCGCTCTACGTGCTGATCGCGCTCCTGGTGATCGGTGTCTTCTTCCCCGAGTTCTTCGCCCCGTACAACCCGCAAAAGCGCTTTCGCTACCAGCATCTGCCGCCGCAGAGGCTGCGGTGGGTCGACGCGGAGGGCAGCTTCCACCTGTGGCCCTTCACCTACAACTACGAGCAGGTGCGTGACCGGCAGACCTTCCAGATGGCTACGCGCCCGGACACGAGCGAGCGTTACCCGCTTCGCTTCTTCGTGCAGGGTGACGAGTACCGCCTGCTCGGCTTCATCCCCGCGCGGACTCACTTCTTCGGCGTGGCCGAGGGCGGGACGATCATCCTCTTCGGGACCGACGAGCTCGGCCGCGACATGTTCAGCCGCACGATCAACGCGCTTCGAATATCCATGGTCGTGGGGCTCGTCGGCGTGGCGATCAGCCTCTTCCTGGGAATGCTGCTCGGCGGCATTTCGGGGCTGCTCGGTGGCTGGGTCGACGGGATCATCCAGCGGGTGATCGAGGTGTTCATCGCGATCCCGAAGATCCCGCTGTGGATGGCGCTCGCCGCGGCGGTGCCCCGCGAATGGGGACCGGTCCAGGTCTACTTTGCGATCACGATCATCCTCTCGTTCATGGGCTGGACGGGTATGGCGCGCGTTGTGCGGAGCAAGTTCCTCTCGCTTCGCAAGGAGGAGTACGTACTCGCGGCGACCGCATTCAACGTGCCGCAGCGCCAGATCATCTTCCGCCACCTGATCCCGAACTTCATCAGCTACGTGCTCGTAAACCTGACGCTGTCGATTCCCGGGATGATCATCGGCGAGACAAGCTTGAGCTTCCTCGGAATCGGGCTGCGACCGCCGGTGATCAGCCTGGGCGTGCTCCTGCAGCAGGCGCAGAGCTTCCAGAACGTGGCGCTGCATCCCTGGCTCCTGATCCCCGGGCTCTTCGTGATCCTGATCGTCCTGATCTACAACTTCGTCGGCGACGGCCTGCGAGACGCGGCCGACCCGTACAAGAAATACCAGTAAGGAGGTGCACGTGAGCAATCATCGAGGCGAATGGGCATCACAAACGAAATACTCCCGCGACGCGGGAAGGAGGCAGTTCATGAAAGGTTTTCGATTCGGCCTGGTAGCACTGCTGCTGTTGGCCCCGGCGCTGGTGTTCGCCGGCGGGCAGGGCGAAGCGGAGAGCGTCCAGGAGGAGGGTCAGCAGACCGAGGTCTCCGGCGACACCGCAACGGAGGTCGTCGATCCCGCTATCCCGGCGAGCTGGAACGAGGCGCCGAAGACGGCGAGTGAGATGGGGATCGGGAGTTTCAGGGAATCTCCGTTCCTCGACGGGCGCGATCTGCCGCCGGTAGCCGATCGGCTTCCGGACGATCCTCCGGTCATCGAACCGTACGAGAGCGTAGGCAAGTACGGTGGGGACTTCATAACCTGGGGACTCGAGCTGGAGAGCGATTTCCACAGAGGTACGCTCAGTGCAAGCGGTCCTGGCCCGATGGCGCCGACCGCGAGCGGGACGGACGTGATTCCGTGGTTCCTCGAAAGCTTCGAGTACAACGACGACCACTCGGAGCTGACAGCTCATTTCAGGGAAGGGCTGAAGTGGTCCGACGGCACGCCATATGTCGCCGGCGACGAGTGGTCGTTCTGGTGGGAGCACTACGCGACCAATACCGAAGACTTCGACCACGACGTCCGCAGGCACCCGACGCTGGGTCTGCAGGATATGCGCGTCGTCGACGACAACACGGTCGTGTTCGTCCACAACGAAGCCACGCCGTTTCATAAACTGGGCTTCGGTAACTTCGGACTTCAGGCGTGGGTCGGCCCCGCACACTTCATGCGCGACTACTTCCCGTCGGCCGTAGGCGAGGAGCAGGCACTTGCGAACGCGGAAGAGCTCGGATTCGACAACTACATTGAAGCGATCGAGGACCTGTCGGGCGAGTCGCTCCACCCGAGTGAGCCCGACTACGGCGTTCCGACCTTGCGTCCGTGGATGGCGGTTTCCCGCAGCGAGACGCGCCTTGTCCTCGAACGAAACCCGTACTACGCGTTCGTCGATACCGAAGGCAATCAGTTGCCCTACGTCGACAGGATCGTCGTGAACCTCGCATCGAGACGTGACAACGCGGAGATCCAGGCGACAACCGGCAACGCGAGCGTCGCGTACGAAAGCCTCTCTGCGGAGAACATTCCGCTCTACAAGGCGAACGAGGAGAAGGAAGCGTACCGCACGCTCATCTACACGTCGGCGGCCACGGCTCGCCCGTACTACATGTTCAACTTCTTCGCAGCCGACGAGGAGCTCGCCGAAGTCTTTCAGAACGTCGACTTCCGTCGGGCCATGTCGCTTGCGATCGATCGGCAGGAGATCAACGACCGCTTCTATTACGGATTCGGAAACCCCATCCAGGTCACCGCTCCCGCCACCTCTCCGCTTTTCCGCGAGGAGTTTGCCCGGTCGTACGCGGAGTACGACCCCGAGCGCGCCCGTGAGCTGCTCGACGAGATCGGCCTGACCGATTCGGACGGAGACGGCGTGCGCGAGCTTCCGAACGGTCGTCCGCTGAAGTTCGAGATCATGTACACCGACGCGGTATTCCTGCAGCCGGTCACGCTCCACGAGCTCGTCGCCTCGTTCTGGGAGGAGGTCGGTGTCGACGCGACGATCGATTCGGTCGGCGGATCGAGCTTCTGGCAACGACGCGGGACGCCCGACTTCGAGGTCTCGCCGCACATCATGGACGCCGCAGTTCCCTTCATGGCCGCCGGCTTCTTCGATAAGGGCTTTGCGCCGACGCGCGGCGCCGGTTCGGCCCCGCACTGGGCGTGGGGCGACTGGATCATCTCCGACGGCGATCAGGGCATCGAGCCGCCGCAGGAGCAGAAGGACCTTGTTGATGCGGCGCTCCGCTGGAGCCAGGAGGGCGACGAGGAGGCCGGACTCGAATTGATGCGCTCGATGGCGGAGAACCTGTGGGTCATTGGAACGGTTGCGAACCCGCCGCAGCCGGTCATTATCGCGGACAATCTCAGGAACGTGCCCGAGTTCATGCTCTTCGAGCACCAGCTCGGACGAATGACCGTTGCTCGACCCGAGCAGTGGTACTTCGACTGATGTTTCGCGGCCGGCTCCGCCAGCAGGTGGGCCGGCCCTTATCCTGATCTGCCGGAGGCCCCCATGATCGCGTACATCATCAGACGCGTGCTCTACATCATCCCGATGCTCGTTCTCATTTCGGTGATTGCATTCATCGCGATGGAGCTGCCTCCCGGGGACTACGTCAGCCAGCAGATCGAGCAGATTCGCATGCAGTACGGGCAGGACGACGAGGCTGTCGAACGGCGGGTGCGGGCGCTGCGCGACCGCTACGGGCTCGATCAGCCGCCGGCGCAGCGGTACTTCACCTGGATCGGGAACATCATCCTCCGCGGCGATTTCGGTCGCTCGTTCGTCCGCAACCAGCCGGTACTCGAGATCGTCGGGACGCGGATCGGGCTGACGCTGATCCTGAGCCTCTCCACGCTCGTCTTCGCGTGGATCGTCGCAATACCGATCGGCGTCTACTCGGCGATTCGACAGTATCACGCCTTTGACTATGGCGCGACCTTCGTCGCCTTCATCGGGCGGGCGACGCCCAACTTCCTGCTTGCGCTCATCCTGATGTACATCATGTACCGGTGGTTCGGGTGGAGCGTCGGCGGGCTCTTCTCACCCGAGTACCTCGAGGCTCCCTGGAGCTGGGGTCGGGTCGTCGATCTGCTCCAGCACCTCCTGCTTCCGATTATCGTGATCGGGACGGCGGACACCGCCGGTCTCGTCCGGGTGCTGCGCGGTATGGTGCTCGACGAGCTGCACAAGGACTACGTCATGCTCGCGCGCGCAAAGGGTATGCCCGAGCACGTGGTGATCTGGAAGCACATCTTCAAGATCGCGGCCTTGCCGGTCGTGAGCACGATCGGGTGGTTGCTCCCGCGGCTGATCTCCGGTGCTGCGATCACGTCGGTGGTGCTGAACCTGCCCACCACCGGGCAGGCGATGCTGCAGGCGCTGCAGAACCAGGACATGTACGTCGCCGGTGCCTTCATCCTTATTCTGAGCACGCTGACGATGCTCGGGACGCTGCTCTCGGACATCCTGCTCGCCTTCATGGATCGGCGCATTCAGTACTCGTAGATACGAGAAGGACTTCTCATGGGATACAGCGTTGGCATCGTCGGTCTTGGCGAGTTCTCCCCGCATTTCGTTCCTCTTTATCAGGCGCACCCCCTCGTCGACAGGGTCGCGCTCGCCGAGCTTCGTCCCGACGTCCTCGGGCGGTACGCGCGAGAGTTCGAGATCGACGAGACGTATCCTTCGTTCGAGGAGATGCTGAAGTCGGACCTCGACGCGGTCGCGATTTTCACGCAGCGGTGGGCGCACGCGCCCATGGCGATCGCCGCGCTCAAGGCGGGGAAGCACGTCTACTCGGCGGTGCCCGCGGCGGTCACGATCGACGAGCTTGGCGAGCTCGTGAAGACGGTCGAGGAAACCGGGCTCACCTACGCGCTCGGCGAGACGAGCTACTACAGGCCGCCCACTATCTACTGTCGTAATCGGTTTGGGCGCGGCGACTTCGGGCGTTTCGTCTACGGCGAGGGCCACTACTACCACGACATGTCGCACTTCTACTCGCCGTACTACGGGGCGAACGGCGAGCAGTGGAAGCGCTTCGCGAGCTTCCCGCCCATGCTCTACCCGACCCACTCGGTGAGCCACGTCCTGGGGGTGACCTTCTCTCGCATGACGCACGTCTCCTGCCTGGGATGGCGCGACCAGCACATCGACGGCATCTTCCGCAAAGATCTCTCCGCGTGGGGTAATGAGTTCAGCAACCAGAGCGCGCTCTTCCGGACCGCCGACGGCGGGATGGCACGGATCAACGAGTTCCGCCGGAGCGCCGCCGGCGAGAGCCGGATGTCGATCATCGGCACGCGCGCCGCTTACGAGGAGCAGCCGGGTATGGGCAAGCTCGGCGAGATGCGCGCCGCCGCGCAGGCCGGTATCCCCTACGAGGAGAGCATGACCGAAGGGATCTGGTGCCAGCTCGTGCAGACTCAGGACAACCCGGTCGACGGGGAGTTCGACTACACGAAGCCCTACATGGAAAAGCACAAGGAACGCGTACCGGCACTGCACGTCGGCGATACGGGAGTCGAGATCACGGAGGTGAACAAGGGCGACCTGCCCCCGGAGTACATCGGCAGGCGGTGGCTCGGGGTGAGCCC
This sequence comes from uncultured Spirochaetaceae bacterium, assembly GCA_964625715.1. Classification (GTDB taxonomy): domain Bacteria; phylum Spirochaetota; class Spirochaetia; order DSM-27196; family SLST01; genus SLST01. The sequence continues at coordinate 13,640 of CAZVEF010000031.1, forward strand.
GCACCACCCGATCCATCGGTTGCCGCGCGAGTACGTCGGCATGACCAATCGCCACGCCGGCTCGCACGCGTTCCTCGTCGTCGACTTTCTCGAGGCGATGGACACGGGCAGGCTCGCTCCGAACAACGTCTGGATGTCCGCGCGCTACAACGCCCCGGGCATCGTCGCGCACGAGTCGAGCCGGAGGGACGGCGAGATGATGCCGATCCCCGATTTCGGGACGCCTCCGGAAGGCGCCGAGATGCTCGAAGCGGGGACGGAGTTGCGGTAGCGGAGCCCGCTTTCGCCACGCCCATACCGCTGTCCGGTCTGTCTCCCCGGCCAGGAGGCGGAGAACTCCGGCGACAAGGTTCGCCGGGAGGTCCGATGAAGCCGAACATCGTATTCATCGTTGCCGATGACACAACGCCTGCCTACCACGGCTGCTACGGCGGTCCCACGCCGACGCCGAACATCGACTCGATCGCGCGCGACGGTGCGCTCTTTCGCGAGTCGCGCTGCGTCGCGGCGCTCTGTTGTCCGAGCCGCTACTCCATTTTCACCGGCCGCTACGTCGGCCGCGCGCCGAGCGTCTGGCGGGATACGCCGGAGAACCAGCCGCACTACGTGCTGCAGAACGCGGATCTCACCCCGGATACGCCGACGGTCGCGAAGATGCTCCGCGACGCCGGGTATCACACGTGCCACGTCGGCAAGTGGCACAGCGGTTGGACGACGAGCTTCGGCGCCGGCGAGCACGAGGGCAGGATCGGTCCCGACGACGACCTTCAGGATCCGGCGACGCAGCGGCGCCAGAGGGCGATCTACGAGGCGAGGCTCGAGACCGTACGGAGCTTCGCCGGTTTTGACGAGGCGCACGCGCTCTCGTGGGGGAACATCGGCGCGGCCAACGGGCCGCCGCCCATACGAGTCCACAACGTGCAGTGGCAGACCGACGCCGCGCTCGACTTCCTCGACCGCGCCGCCGACGCGGACGAGCCGTTCTACCTGCACATCGCCGAGACGGTGCCGCACGGGCCCGACCCGTCGCAGGAGCTCGGCAAGGACCATCGGTACACCGCCGGGGGCATCCTCGACCACGACCCGAAGGGACACCCTCCCGACGACACGGTCCACGACCGACTGCGCGACGCAGGCTTCTCGCCCGGCGGCAGGCTCTACGGCATCAACGCAGGGATGGTCATGCTCGACGACCAGGTGGGCGCGATCCTCGACAAGCTGCGCGCGCTCGGACTCGACGAGAACACGCTCGTCGTCTACGCCGCCGACCACGGTATCGCCGGCAAGGGCTCGTGCTACTACCCGGGTACGCACCTGCCACTCGTTATGCGGTGGCCGGGCCGCATCGCCGCGGGGACGGTCGTTGACGAGCCGGTCATGCACGTCGACTTCCTGCCGACGCTCCTCGCCGCCGCCGAAGTCGCCCCATCGGCTCCGAACGACGGCATCGATCTCCTCCCGCGCCTCACGAGCGGACGGCCGATCGAGCGCGAGGCGACCTTTGCCGAGATGGGCTGGACCCGCTCGATCACGAAGGGTCGCTACACCTACCTCGCCTTCCGCTACCCCGACCCCGCGATCCGGGAAATGGAGCAGGGAGAGACCGATGTGGCGATCGATCACGTCGCGCGGTACAAGGGTTCGTTCGGCGACATGAACGCGCGTAATCGCCCCCACTACTTCGACCCCGATCAGCTCTACGACCTCGAGGTCGACCCGTACTGCCGCACGAACCTCGCCGGCGACCCGGCGCACCGGGAGACGCTCGCGGCGCTGAAGTCCGAGCTCGAGCGCCACCTCGCCTCCTTCGCGCGCCCCTTCCCGCTCGAAGCGCCCGACTTCATGCGCTCGCCGCGCTACGCCGAGCTCGTCGCCGAGCGGCAGGCGCGCATGGATCCGCCCTTCCCGCAGCCGCCGGAAGTGGAAGAGGTCTACGGGCGCAATGTGCCGGGAGCCGAGGAGGGGCATCATGGAGGCTGACGGGATCCGGCGCGACGCGATCGTCTTCAAGGAGACCGACGCGCCTGGATATCTGCCGGGAGCGCTCGTCGTCTTCAGCGGCGGCAGCTGGGTCGGCAGCAGCCTCACCCAGTTCGAGCACCACGCCGAGCACTTCGCGTCGCGGACGGCCTCTTGCTGCCTGGCTCATCGATACCGAATTGATGCAGTTTGCCGATAGTTGTAGTATCTACATACAGACAGACTCTCATGCACGACCAGGGAATAGACATGATGGACATGATCGCAGCTGAAGACAAAGATGCCGAACGCCAGGCAACAAGCGTTGAGTTCTTCGACAATCTCGTGTCCATACTTGACTTGAGTGGTCAAGTAACCAAGAAGCATCCTCACGGAACCCTTCGCCGAAAATCTGGAGAAGAGTACCTGGAAATCGCACATCTTCGGACACTCAAGGCAACATTGGACCAGAACTCCGCCATGACCAGGACATTTCTGGACGCGTTTAGCGACCTATCGCAGCACAACGCGACCTACGAGCGCAAGACGCGGCAGGCAATCGCGACTATTGTGGGCAGTCTTGTCGACAACCAGGAGCTCGTCGAGGCGCTTCGTGGGAGAATCGCTGAGAATCTTGCAGACGGTCGCTTCCCGTCTGCCCGTCAGGGCGCGTCGGACGATATGGTTCGGTTATGGCGCCGCTGGGCAAAACACAGGGCATCGCGATAGGTGACTGGTTTTGAGGTGATCGGTACCCATGTCAGATGAGCATCCCGAACGAGTAGAGTCCGAGTCGGGACACGGTGATGAACACGCTACCTCAGAAAGCCGTCAGATCTCAGAGATCGCGAACGAAGTCGAGAATGTAACTAAGGAACAGAAACGGCTGAAGGAGCGTTTGGTCGAAAGCCGGTCTCTGACCATTAGTCCAACGCTCCCGCCGGACTATCTTGAGGCATACGAGCGACTTTGCCCGGGTGCTGGGAGGAGGATTCTCCTTTCGTCGAACGAGTTGGCCGAACGCGAGCAGGAAACGGACCTCGAACTCAGAAGACGCGACCAGGACCTCAAGGAAAACGAATCGAAGCAAAGCTCCCGTCGCTCTGACCGGGCTCAGATGTACGCGTTTGTCCTCTCGATGACCGCTGTCGTCGGAGGGCTGGTACTATTGGCTCTTGGGATGGACGTCGCCGGTCTCGGTGCGATTATCACACCCGTAGCCGGGTTGGTTGCAGTGTTCATCACCAATCGAGTCTTTCCTCGAGGTCTCGGCTCCGCGAAGCGCGACGACAGCGCTGAACTGGTGCGACAAATGCTGGAGCAGGTGCGCGACGACAACTCGCCGTCTGGCGAGCCATAGTCAGGGCTTCGAGCGTCGGCATAACGCCATCCAGTTGACGCCTACCGTGCCTGGTCCGACTGCCGAGTACTATCGACTCGCGATGGAGCGTTTGGGCGAGGCGCGATCTCGCACTCTATGGGTCGGACTCTGCCCGCAGGACGTCCGCCCGCACCAAATCCAAACGGACCGCACACAATCGGTGATTGCGCGATCGAACCGTTGACCCTACCATGATATCATGCCCAACGACCGCCTCGTTATACGCAACCCGATTCTTCCCGGCTTCAACCCCGACCCGTCGATCTGCCGCGCCGGCGACGACTACTACATCGCCACGAGCACCTTCGAGTGGTTCCCCGGCGTGCAGATCCACCACTCGCGCGATCTCGTCCACTGGCGGCTTCACTCGCGAGCGCTCACCCGGACGAGCCAGCTCGACATGCGCGGCAACCCGCGCCTGTGTGGAATCTGGGCACCGTGCCTGACCCTCCACGACGGTCTCTTCCACCTCGTCTACACCGACGTGAAGACGATGATGCTCGGGCCGATGGGAGACCATCCGAACTACCTCGTGACGACTCGCGATATAAGTGAGGGGTGGTCCGAGCCGATCTTCCTCAACGCGAGCGGTTTCGACCCCTCGCTCTTCCACGATGACGACGGGCGGAAATGGCTCGTGAACATGCTCTCCGACTACCGGCCGGATCGGCCGGGGATGAACGGCATCGTCCTGCAGGAGTACGACCCGGAGGCGAAGCGCCTCGTCGGCCCGACCACGCGCGTCTTTGGGGGGACCGAGCTCGGCGGGACCGAAGGGCCGCACCTCTACAGGCGCGACGGCTGGTACTACCTCCTCACCGCCGAGGGCGGCACGAGCTTCGGACACGCGGTCACACTCGCCCGCTCGCGCGAGATCACCGGGCCGTACGAGGTGATGCCGGGCAATCCGGTTCTCACAGCTCGTGACAACCCTCATCTGCCGCTTCAGAAATCGGGCCATGCCGATCTGGTCGAGACACAGGACGGGGAGTGGTACATGGTCCACCTCGCCTCCCGCCCGCTCCCGTCAAGAGGCCGATGCGTCCTCGGGCGCGAGACGTGCATCCAGCGGGTCGAATGGGACGCCGAGGGATGGCTCCGCGTCGCAGGCGGCGGTCGCGAGCCCCGGCTCGAGGTGCCGGCGCCCGTGCTGCCGGCCCACCCCTGGGACGACGGCTACGCGATCCAGCGGACGCGCCCGGCGCCGAACGCGGTGGGCGACGGCGGCGGTCCGCCCCCCGCCACCGGCCACGGTTCGCCCGGCGGTCCCCCATCCCCCGGCGCCGCCGACAGCTCGCCCGACGGCGACGCACCCCCCGCCACCCGCGTCTGGCGCGACGACTTCGACCAACCCGACCTGGCACTGCCCTGGCAGACCCTTCGCGAGCCGTTGCCCGAGTCCGTTC
>CAZVEF010000031.1:18485-21027 GCA_964625715.1 uncultured Spirochaetaceae bacterium
CCCGACCTGGCACTGCCCTGGCAGACCCTTCGCGAGCCGTTGCCCGAGTCCGTTCTCTCGCTCACCGAGCGGGCCGGTTTCCTGAGACTGCGCGGCCAGGGGTCGCTCGCGAGCTTCCACACCCAGGCGCTCGTCGCTCGCAGGCAGCAGTCCTTTCGCTACACCGCCACCACCGCGCTCGAGTTCACCCCCGAGCGCTACCAGCATGTCGCCGGGCTTATCGCCTTCTACGACACGACCAACTACTACTACCTCTTCGTCTCGCACGACGAGGAGCTCGGGCGCGTGCTCGGAATCCTCAGCGCCCAGAACGGCAGGCACTCGTTTCCCCTGAGCGCCCCGCGCGCGGTGGAGCCGGCCGGCCCGATCTACCTGCGGGTCCGGGTCGACTACGACAGGGGCCGCTTCTTCTTCTCCGAGGACGAGTGCACCTGGCACGGGATCGGCCCCGAGTTCGACGCGAGCACGCTCTCCGACGACTTTCCGGCCAACTGGGGCTTCACCGGCGCGATGGTCGGCGTCTGCTGCCAGGATCTCTACGGCCGTAGCCACCCGGCCGACTTCGACTGGTTCGAGTACGTGGAAAGAAGGGAGCACGGATGAGCGATACACGCATGAACTTCGTCATCATCAACCCCGACGAGTGGCGCGGCGACTACGCCGGATGCTACGGCCATCCGCTCGTGAAGACGCCCAACCTCGACCGGCTCGCGGCCGAGGGCACGCGCTTCGACAACTGCTTCGTCCAGCACACCGTCTGCTCGCCGTCGCGGTGCAGCTTCGTCACCGGCTGGTACCCGCACGTCGCCGGTCACCGCGACCTGACCCACCTCCTTCGTACCGACGAGCCGAACATGTTCAAGTACCTCAGAAACGCCGGCTACGAGGTCGCCTGGTTCGGCAAGAACGACATGCTCAGCCAGGCGTCGTTCCGGGAGAGCGTCGACTTCTACGACTCCTACCGTGGCTTCCTGCCGCCCACGATCAGGAACGCGTTCGAGTTCGGCGAGCCGGGCTACTACAGCTTCCTCTACGAACCGACGCCCGGCACGATCGACGACCACGTCGACGCGCTCGAGGTCGCCGCCGGCATCGAGTACCTGGAGAAGGGGAGGAACCCGGAGAAGCCGTTCTGCCTCTTCCTGCCGCTCGTGACGCCGCACTGTCCGTTCACCGCGCCGGAGCCGTACCACAGCATGTACTCGCCCGACGATGTGCCCCCGCTCCGTGCGCCGGTCGAAGAGGGGAAGCCGGGCTTCTACCGTCGCATTCGGGAGACGCGCGCGCTCGACCGGACGAGCGAGGAGACCTTTCGCAAGCTGAACGCCGTCTACCTTGGGACGATCACGCTCATCGACGAGCTCATCGGACGCGTCCTCGACGCGCTCGACCGGCTCGGCCTTGCCGACACGACGACCGTCCTCGTTTACAGCGACCACGGCGAGTGGGCCGGCGACTTCGGCCTCGTAGAGAAGTGGTCGTCCGGCCTCGACGACCCGCTCACGCGCGTACCCTTCGTCGTGCGCACCCCCGGCGGGAAGGCCGGACACGTCGTGGCCGAACCGGTGGAGATGTTCGACCAGATGGCCACCGTCCTCGAGCTCGCCGGGGTAAAAGCGCAGCACACGCACTTCGCCCGCTCGCTGGTGCCGCAGCTTCGCGGCGCACCCGGAGACCCCGACCGCGCCGTCTTCGCCGAGGGCGGCAAGGGCATGCACGAGCCGCACGTCTTCGAGGCGAATCCAACGGATTCGGATTGGCACGAGACCCGCGACAAGGGGAACATCTACTACCCCAAGCTCGCGCTCCAGCACGACGAGCCTGAGACCGACACGCGCTGCACGATGATCCGGACGATGACGCACAAACTCGTCCGGCGAGCCGAGTCGGGGGAGCACGAGCTCTACGACCTCACCGCCGACCCGCAGGAGATGCACAACCGGTACGGCGACCCCGCGTACGCAGAAGTGCAGCGTGAGCTCGAAACGCGTATGCTCGACTGGTACGTGCGCACGAGCGACGTCACGCCCTTCGACACCGATCCGCGGCAGATGCCGCCGGAGAGCCGGTACTGGCCGCGGGTGAGGATTGGAGAATGACCGACAGGCCCACCGACGAGGCGATGACGATGAACCCGATCGCGGGCTACACTTCCGGCAGAATGAACGCCGATTACCAGGCGCGGCTGAACCGCGTCATCGACTACATCGACGGCAACCTTACCGAGCAGCTCGACCTCGACGCTCTGGCCGGGGTCGCCTCCTTCTCCCGGTATCACTTCCACCGCGTCTTCTCCGCCGTCATGGGCGAAACGCCGGGGTCGTATATTCAGCGGCTGCGGCTGGAGAAGGCCGCCGGCCATGTCGCGGAGGACGAGCGCCCCATCACCGAAATCGCGATGGACCTCGGCTTCTCGAGCCCGTCCGTTTTCTCCCGCGCGTTCAGCGACTACTTCGGCGTGAGCCCGAACCGGTGGCGCCACGGCGGCTGGAAGGATCACGGCAAGAATTCCAAACTGCAGAGCAACAGGTATCAACCGCTC
>CAZVEF010000032.1:0-20942 GCA_964625715.1 uncultured Spirochaetaceae bacterium
CCGGTACGAGCTCAGTGTAGCGCACGGTGTTCTGCTCGTCCAGAACGACGACCGCACGCGCAGACCCGCCATGCGGCCGTCGGTGAGCTCGACGCTAGTGGGCGAGCAGGACGTCCGAGAGTTCGTCCCGCGTGAGTATGAAGTCGGGCGCCGATGACCCGGTCGGAGGTGGTCGCCGTTGGTGTGGATTGGAGTACCCGTGAGCGTTCCTTCTGCCACCGTATCTCCTCTATGGGAAGGCATAGCCGACGTGGTCACTCAGCAACCGGGTACTATCCGACCTGTCGGTTGTCGGTCACCCCGGGGACGGCTGTGATGTTGAGAACCTGCGGAATCGATCGAACGCTCTTCATGACCTTCTTGAAGTCGTCGCGGCGGTCGAGCTCGACGGTGAACTGCGCGTCGAGGCGCCCGTCGTCGGTCTCCTCGACCCGACCTTCGATCAGGTTCCCCTGGAACTTCCGGATCGCGCTCTCGATCTCGCTGAAGAGGTCGAAGGTTCGACGTGCGACGACGCGGAATCTACGCGTCTCGCGCGGAGATACGGTCTCCCACTCGACCTCGATCGCGCGCGCCTCGAAGTCGGGGATGTTTGCGAGGTTTCTGCAGCCGCGCTTGTGGACGATGATGCCCCGCCCCCTCGATACGTAGCCCACGATCTCGTCTCCGGTCGTGGGGTGGCAACAGTTTGCGAACCGGATCATCATGTTCCGCTCGTCGCCGACGCGAACGCCGACCTTCTTCGACTCGATGATTGTCGCCGGTTCGTGCGATCCGGACGACGGGGTCTCCTCGCCGCCTCTCTTCTGCGAGGCTTCCGTTTCCTTCTTGCGCGCGACGATACTCTTGTCGAGGATCAGGCTCTCGTCGTGTCTGTTCAGCCACTGGCGGATCTTCTGGCGGGTGCGCGTCGTACGCGCGTAGCGCAGCCAGTTGAGGTGAGGGTGCGCGTGCTGCGAGGTGATGATTTCGATGACCTGCGTGTTCTTCAGCTCGGCGCGCAGCGGGATGATCGATCCGTCTGCCTTGGCGGCCATCGTGTGGTGGCCGACCTCGGTGTGAATGTGGTACGCGAAGTCGATCGCCGTCGCACCGCGCGGAAGCTGGATCGCGTCGCCCCGGGGCGTGAAGACGTAGATGGAGTCCTTCAGGATCTCGCGCTTGATCTCCTCGAGGAACTCGTTTGAGGTCAGTCGTACCGCGCCCAGATCGCGCACGCGGTTGAGGATAGCGAGATCCTCCTTGCGCGCCTGCTCGCGCGTCAGACCCTGCTTGTATACCCAGTGGGCCGCGATCCCGTACTCGGCGGTTTGATGCATCTCGCGCGTGCGGATCTGGATCTCGAGCAGCTTGCCGTCGAAGCCCATGACCGTCGTGTGCAGACTCTGGTACTTGTTCGCCTTGGGCATGGCGATGTAGTCTTTGAATCGGCCCTCGATCGGCGGCCAGATACGGTGGACGAGGCCGAGCATCGTATAGCACGCGTTCGTGCTGTTGCAGATGACCCGCGTTCCCAGCAGGTCGAAGATCTCGTCCAGATCCTTGCCGCGCCTGCGCATCTTCTCGTAGATCGAGTAGAAGTGCTTTGCCCGGGTCTCGACGTGGATCGTGATCCCGGCATCGTCTGCCGCTTCCACGAGCGCTTCCTCGACGCGCGTGAGGTAGTCGGCGCGCTCGCTGCGCCTCTGAGAGACGAACGCCTTGATCTGGTCGTAGGCCTGCTTGTTGATCTGCTTGAGCGAGAGGTCCTCGAGCTCGTCCTTGAGCCACGCGATACCCAGGCGACCGGCGAGGGGGGCGTAGATGTCGAGCGTCTCCTGCGCGATCGCACGTCGGCGATGCTCCTTCTTGTACTCGAGCGTGCGCATGTTGTGCAGCTTGTCGGCGAGTTTGATGAGAATGACCCGGATGTCCTTCACCATCGCGAGGAGCACTTTGCGGATCGTCTCGGTCGTCTGAACGCTCTTGTTCTTCGCCTTGACCGCCGCGATCTTGGTGACGCCGTTGACGAGCTGTTCGACGTCCTTCCCGAACTCCTTGCGCAGGTCGCTTCGGGTCATCTTGGTGTCCTCGAGGACGTCGTGCAACAACGCGCTCACCACCGCCGGGCCGTCGAGGCGGAGGCCGATCAGGATCTCCGCCACCTGCAGCGGGTGCACGAGGTAGGGCTCGCCGCTTTCGCGCAGCTGACCCTCGTGGAGCTCTCGACTCTTCTCGGCGGCGCGCATGATCTGCTCGACGTCGTCGGCCGAGTAGGGGGTGAGTAAGGCTCTGAACTCCTCGATCGTGCTTACCATGGTCTCCTAAGGTCGTCGCCCGATTACAACGCGGTCCCGACCGGCGAGATCGGCCCGAATTCGAGTGTCGACCAACCCGGCGGTCTCGAATATCGCACGGACGGCTGCGCCCTGTTCGGGACCCATCTCGCTTACAAGATACCCGCCATGGGGGAGGGCTGTCACTGCTTGCGCCGCGAGCTCGCGGACCACCGCGAGCCCGTCATCGCCTCCCGCGAGCGCACGCGCCGGCTCGGGCCACCCCGCCTCGCGCATCGCTGTATACTCAGTATCGGTGAGATACGGAGGATTTGCCGTGATTATCTGCGGCATCGGCAGGTCGCATCGCGCCGATTCGTCGGCGAGTTGCGAGAGCAGGTCGCTGCGCCAGATCGCGACGCGCTCGCCGACGAGCCGCGAGACGTTCGTGCGCGCGACCTCGAGCGCGTTCTCGTCCAGGTCGGAGGCGCTCACACGAAGCGAAGGCCGCTCGGCGGCGATCGTGGCCGCGATGCAACCTGACCCCGTGCACGCGTCGTGTACGTGGAGCGGTGCCCGGCTCGGCGACCGATCCGTTGCCGCGAGTAGGTCGACGAGCCGTAGCGCCTCTTCGACGAGGATCTCGGTGTCGGGCCGAGGCACGAGCACAGCAGGGCTGACGACGAACTCCCGTCCGTAGAACTCCTTCTCGCCGCGGATGTAGCTCACCGGTAGTCCGGCGCAGCGTTGCTCGACGTACGCGGCGAACCGCGTGCGCGCAGGGCCCGGCAGCTCGTCGGGAAACGAGGCCATCACCCGCTCGGTCGGCTCACCGAGCGCGTGCGAGAGGAGCACGAGCGCGTCGAGGTGGGGCGTCTCGGCGGAGCCGGCGGGCGCGTGCGCGAGGCAGGCGCCGATCCGCTCAGTCGCCTGCCGCAGCGCGGCACGAACGGTCGTCCCGTCGGACTGCCGGCGTGCAGCGTCGTTACTGGACATGCTCGCGCAGGTAGCTCTCCCGGTCTGTAATCTTGAGCGTCTCGATAGCCTCGTCGATCTCGCCCTGCATGATCGAGTCGAGCCGGTAGAGTGTCAGGTTGATGCGATGGTCTGTGAACCTGTTCTGCGGGAAGTTGTAGGTGCGGATGCGCTCGCTTCGGTCGCCGCTCCCGATCTGACTCTTGCGGGCCGCGGCCTCCTGCTCCTGTCGCCTGCGCTCCTCCATCTCGTACAGACGCGCCTTGAGCACACGCAGCGCCTTCGCCTTGTTCTTCAGCTGCGACTTCTCGTCCTGGCACGTCACCACGAGGCCGGTGGGGACATGCGTGATACGCACCGCCGAGTCGGTCGTGTTGACGCTCTGCCCGCCGGGGCCCGACGAGCGGTAGACGTCGACGCGCAGGTCCTCCTGGTTCACCTCGACGTCCGCCTCCTCGGCCTCGGGAAAGACCGCGACGGTAACCGCGGAGGTGTGGATCCGCCCGCCCGACTCGGTCTCGGGCACGCGCTGGACGCGGTGGACGCCGCTCTCGTACTTGAGGTCTCCGTAGACGTTCCTCCCGGTGACCGAGAAGACGATTTCCTTGTATCCGCCCATCTCGGTTGGGCTCGAATTCATCACCTCGATCTTCCACTTCCTCGCCTCGACGAGGCGTTGGTACATCCTGTAGAGATCGGCGGCGAACAGGGCCGCCTCTTCTCCGCCGGTGCCCGCCCGGATTTCCATAATCGCGTTCTTCGCGTCGAGCGGGTCCTTCGGCACGAGCAGGTGCCGCAGCCGCTTCTCGAGCGCTTCGCGGCGCTCCTCGAGCCGCTCGAGCTCTTCGCGGGCCATCTCGCGCATCGACGAATCGTGCTCCTCCTCGAGGAGCTGCTTCGTCTCCCCGACTGAACCGAGCAGCTCCCGGTACTCGTCGTAGGCCTGCATCGTCTCGGTGAGCGAAGCGTGCTCCTGCATGACCTCGCGGTATCGTCTCTGGTCCTTCGGCAGGTCCGGGTCCATGATGAGCTTGTTGAGCTCGTCGTAGCGTTCTCGCAGCTGTTCGAGTTTGTCGATCATAGTCGAGTTCGGTTGGTACCGCCTCCGGTCAGGCCGATGCTTGCGGCGGGGCGCCGGGCCCCAGGAAGCCGAAGAGGCTCCCGCAAAACCCGCCGGCGATGTGGGCGAACTGCGACACCGTGTCGGCCTGGAACGCGGTGACGATCTCCCGGGCGAGGTAGAGTACGACGACGAGGATGAAGGTCAGCGGAATCTCGCCCTTGCGGAAGTTCGTGAACGAGCCGAGCAGGATCATCATGAAGACGATTCCGCTCGCTCCCAACAGTCCCGTCGAGAAGAGGATAACGTTCAGTAAGCCTGTAGCGAGGGCGGTGATCGCCACCATGAACAGCAGCCCGCCGGAGCCGTACTTCTCCTCGAGGATGGGGCCGAGCAGGAGGATGAAGGCGAAGTTGCTGACCAGGTGCGTCCAGTTTGCGTGTCCGATTACGTGGCTCAGCAGCGTCACGTAGTCGACCGGATCGGTGAAATCCATCGAGCCGCCCACTGCGAAGAATCTCTCGGCGAGCCGGGCCCCGGTGAGCGTGTCGACGAGGAGTACAAGCGTGGAGACGAGCGCGAAGGTGAGCGTCACCGGCGCGTTGTAGGTGATTCGCATCAGCGCTTCCCCACGTCCAGCTTCAGCTCTACCGGACAGTGGTCGGAACCCATCACGTCCGCCATGATCGCCGCGTCGTACACCATCGGATCGGCGGCCGGGTTCACGCAGTTATAGTCGATCCGCCATCCGACGTTTCGCTCGCGCCCCGTCGTGAAGTAGCTCCACCACGTATAGTGGCCGCCGCCGGAGGTGAACTTGCGGAAGGTGTCGACGTAGCCCGACCCGATGAAAGCGTCCATCCATGCGCGTTCCTCCGGGAGGTAACCGGGGTTCTTCTCGTTCTCCTTCGGCCGGGCGAGGTCGATCGGTTTGTGCGCCACGTTGTAGTCGCCGCACAGGACGAGCGGCTTGTCCTGCCGGCTTATGTCGTCGCAGATCCTCCGCATCGACTCGCAGAAGTCGAGCTTGTAGTCGAGGCGCTTACCGCCGTCCTGGCTGTTGGGGAAGTAGGCGTTGATGAGCACGAATTCGTCAAATTCGACCTGGAGCACACGGCCTTCGTCGTCGAAGCGGTCGATCCCCATCGTCGCCACCTCGAGCGGCTTCTCCTTCGAGAAAACCGCGACGCCGCTGTACCCCTTTCTCGTCGCCGAAGCCCATCGCGCGTGGTACCCTACCGGTCCGACGAGCTCGTCGGTGAGCTGCCCGGGCTGAGCCTTCGTTTCCTGAAGACAGATGATATCCGGCGACTCGCCGTCGAGCCATTCGAGAAAGCCCTTCTTGGCGATCGCGCGGATGCCGTTGACGTTCCAGGAGAGGATGCGCTTCATGGACCCCCAAGATACTTCAACCAGCCGTCGCTTGAGAAGTGATGCCCGCCGGGCACGGACATGACCCCCGGGTTGAGCACGTTCGCGACGCAGGCAAGCGCAGGAGCGGCGGCGCCCGGGACGACGTCAACGCGCGCGAAGCCCGCCCCGCGCGGGGAGCTCGTCGCGCATCGTGCCGCGATCGCTACCCATGCGCCTCAAAGAGCGACTCGAGGTCGTCGGCCGCCTGCTCCCATTCGCGCGTCAGGCGCGCGATGCGTCTCTCGGCCCCTCGTACCTGCTCGGTGAGCTCTCGTACCGCCTCTCCGTCGGCGTAGACCTCGGGTTCGGCGAGCCGGTGCTGGAGCTCCTCGCGGTGCGCTTCCTCGGTTTCGATGCGCTCGAGGAGCTCGGAGACCGAGCGCTCGAGCTTCTGCTGTCGGCTGCGGCGCGCCTTCTGCTCCTCGTGGCTGAGTGCCGGCTTCGGCGCGCGGTCGTTCGCCGCCTCGGCAGAGGGCGCCGCGCGCACCGGGCCGCTTTCGACGCTCTCACCCTGGTGCTCGAGCCGCCAGGCGTAGTAGTGGTAGTCGCCGGGGAAGTCGGAGACGATCGACGGGGCAAGCGGGTGGGTCGGCTCGGGACGCAGCTCGATCACGCGGCCTGCGAGATTCTCTATGAAGTCACGATCGTGACTGACGAATACGATTGTCCCGCCGAACTGACGGAGCGCGTCGAGCAGCACTTCCTTGCTCGCCATGTCCAGATGGTTCGTGGGCTCGTCGAGTACGAGGAGGTTGTGCGGGCGGAGCAGGAGCTGCAGCATCGCGAGGCGGCTGCGCTCGCCGCCCGAGAGCACACTCACCGACTTGTAGACGTCATCTCCCCTGAAGAGGAAGGCACCGAGCATGTCTCGAATCTGCTGCTCGGTCTGACCCTGCGCTGCTGCGAGCGTCGCATCGAGCACGCTCGGCCCCGCATCGCCCACCGGGAGCGTTCCCGCGGTGCCGACCCGGTTGCGAGCGAGCCAGCTGTCGTCGTCTGCGTAGAACCCCCCGTCTACACCGGCGCCGTAGACGACGTTTCCGTCGAATCCCCGGTCGCGGCCCGCCATGACCCGCATCAACGTCGACTTCCCGGCGCCGTTCGGACCTACGAGCACGATGCGCTCGCCGCGCTCGACGATGAGATCGACGTCTTCGAGCACGCGGTTCTCTCCGTAGCCGCGCGAGACGCCTTCGAGCGTGATCACCTCGCGGCCCGACCGGGGCGCCGCCGGGAAGCTGATGTGGATGTGCTTGAGGTGCTCGGGTATCTCGATGAGCTCGATCTTCTCGAGTTGCTTGATACGGCTCTGCACCTGCCTGGCCTTCGACGCCTGCGCCCGGAAGCGGCGGATGAACTCCTCGAGCCGCCGGATCTCCTCCTGCTGCTGCTCCCAGTCCGCCTTGATCTGTTCGATCTCCTGTTCGCGTTGTCGTTCGTACTGCGAGTACGTGCCCCGATACCGCTTGACGTCGCCGAGAAAGAGCTCCCAGACGGTGTTCACGCTCTGGTCCAGGAAGCGCCGGTCGTGGCTGACCATGAGCACCCCGCCGGGGTACGAGGCGAGGAAGTCTCCCAGCCAGACGCGGGCCTCCACGTCCAGATAGTTCGTCGGCTCGTCGAGAAGGAGGAAGTCCGGACGCTGCAGAAGCACCTTCGCGAGCGCGATGCGCATCTGCCACCCCCCGGAGAACTCGTCGGTGAGGCGTTCGAAATCGGTGCGGCGAAACCCGAGTCCGGTGAGGATCCGGTCAACGTCGGCCTCGCGCTCGTAGTAGCCGCTCTTCTGGACGCGCTCGTGCAGCTCGTGATGATGGTGGACGAGTTGTTCGAGCGCCGGGTCGTCCGGCGATGCGTGCTGCATCCTTTCGGCGACCGCCTCGCTCTCCTTGAGGATCTCCGCGATCCGTCCGTAGGCGAGCTCGACCTCCTCGATCAGGCTGCGACCGTGGTGGACCACGCCGGACTGGGGGAGATAAACCACGCGGGCGTCGAGCGACCGCACGACCGAGCCGGTGTCCGGCTCGTGAAGTCCGGCGAGGATCCTCATCAACGTCGACTTGCCGCTGCCGTTTGCCCCCGCGAGCGCGCATCGGTCTCCCGACGAGAGCGTAAGCGATACGTGGGAGAGCAGGTCGCGATCTCCGTAGGCGAGCGATATATCGTTTGCCTGGACGTGCGCCATCTACCCTCCGGTGCTTGACATGAAGATCACGAGCGGCGAGCTCGTCTGGCGCTGGACGAGGCGTTCGTCGATTTCCTCCTGCGGAACCCAGACGAGGCGGATCCCGTTGTCCCGGAGCGCGTAGAGGAAGCTCGTCGGTTCGTCCGCCCCTTCGAAGCGGAATGAGAGGGCCCCGTCGAACTCGCCGAGAAGCCGTGTGGAGAGAAAGAGGTTCAGGTCAACGGTACCGGATTCACCGGCGCCGTCGGGGATGGCCTGGGGAACGAGTCTGCCGTATCCGGTCCACGTGAACCGTCGGTCGTCGAGGAACGCGAGCTCGCCGTAGTTGTCGCTGCGGAATCCGGGTCCGCGGTCGATGAGCTCCTCGTAGACGGTCTCGCGGCGTTCGACTTCGGCCTCGACGTACTCCTCGATCCCGTCGGGGACGCGTTGCAGCGCGAGAATGTGCTGTCTGCCGTCGAGCGTGTACTGGAGACTGAGCTCGTCGTTTCGCTGGAACGTCAGTTGGAGCGACGTGCCTCTGGCGAGGTATCTCCGAGGCCCGACCCGTACGATCTCCTCGTACTCGAAGATGGTCGCGTGCGACGGGAGGACGAGCTCGAGCTGGTTCCTCTCAGGCTCGGGGAAGAGTCCGTATTCGGGACGGAAGAGATCGAGGTCGATCGCGTCGTTGGAGATCATATCCACGAAGTAAATCGGTCGCCAGACGTTGTTCAGAAGGAGCTCGATCAACGGATCGACGGAACCGCCGGATCCTACGACTACCGAGGGGTCGGTGGGATCGTAGATTTCCAGCGTATGTCCGAACACCCAGCCTCGCTCGCCGGTGCGTGTGAGCGCTTCGTACCAGAACGAGACCAGTCCCCCCTGGTCGGTCTCATCCGGCTGGCGGCCTACGAGCTTGATCTCCTCGCCTTCGCGCAGGCGGTAGACCGTGTTCGAGGCGTCCGCCTGCGCGTCGCTGCGGATTGGCAGCGCGTTGCGGGTCGCACGCGCGTAGAGCGTGGTGGTGCCTTCGAAGGCGGCCTCGTACTCGGTTGCCGCCCCGCGGGCGGACGCCTCCTCCTCGTAGAACTCGAGTCGCCACCGCGCGATCTCCGTCGGCTCCTCGAGCTCGGCCGCGCTGATCGTGTAGGTGTCGGTGAGGTCGGACTGTGACTGAACCGTGACCACGCTCCCCGATTCGAGCATCGACTCGTCCGGCGACCAGAGGAGAACGCCGTATCCGACGGTTCTCGAGCCGCATCCGATCAGCGCAAGCGAGAGGATGAGCAGGGCGGCGGGAAGCGCAACAGCAGGTATGGGGAAATCGCACGATCGGTTGGACGCCATGAGCTTCTCCGTGCGGTTGAATACACTAGAACGGGTACCCAAAGTCAACCGGGAGACGGACGCATTCTCAGAGTCGGTCGGAGTCCACGACGATCACGACACGCCCCTGCGTGAGGAGCGAGATGTTGTCGGGGGAGCCCAGAATCTTCGCGGCGTCCTGCTCGCTGATCACGATGTCCGAAGGGCGGCGACCGAACGCCCCGATCGCCAGAATGCGAAGTGGGTTGGACCCTATGCGGTCGGCGAGACCGGTCGCCTGCGCGTCGTCGGTATACGCGACCGGACCCCGGGTCGCGAGCACCTCGGGTTCCATGTGCTCGACCTCCACGAGGTCGAAGAGCAGCTCGTCGGAGGCTCGTAGGTAGTACATGCCCGGAAACAGCGTCGGCGTCACGCTTGCGATCGTGTCGGTGCCGAACACCGGCAGCTCGTCGGCGGCGTAGACGAGGATGCCGGTGTATTCGGCGGTGGGAACCCAACCGAGCAGGGGGGCGATTCGTGTGGCCCGGTCGCTATCCAGGAGCCGCGAGCCGAGGTCGACGTAAAGGTCGACGACGAAGGTGACGCTCGCCGATCGGAGGTCGGCAGACGCCGATGCGTCCACAGCTTGCGCGCTTCGTGCCGTGCGTTCGAGGCTGGTGATCAGCCCTTCCTCTTCGGATACGAGCGTCCCGACGGTGTGAAACGAGTCGAACGGAACATCGGTGAGCGCGTCGAGGATGACGCGCGGAGCCTCACGCCGGATCGAACGCTGCGTTTCGGCCACGGCGGCCGGGCCCTCTGCGCCGATCGCCGACAGCGGCCGCTCGACGGTCACACGCAGCTCGCGGGCCGCCCAGTCGAGGTCGATGGTCACGGTATCCGCGTCCTGCGCACCGGCCGGGGCGAGGCGTACGACCACGAGGAAGAGGACGAAGCAGAGCGACCGCTGTCTCACGCTTTTCATATCGGTCGAATCGCGGGTGCGGGTTAAGAGCCGGCGCTACAGCCGTTCACCGAGGAAGATTCCGGCCCATTCCCACGTGCCGTGGATTTCCGGATCGGGAGGATAGTGCACCTTGCGGAAGTAGAGGTACCAGGTCCGTATTCGAAGACCACCCCAGCCGTAGGTCCAGAGGTACGCCTCGTCGCCGTCGGCGTCTATGTCCACCTCCCCCTCGATGCTGAGTCCGCGCCTGGTGAGACGCAGGATCTCCCCGATGTCCCAGAGCGGTGTCGTGTTCGGATCGTCGAAATCCTGTTCCCAGCTCCGTGTGAAGAAGTTCACGCCCGCCTGGTAGCGAAGGAGCGTGCCGATCTCCTTGTTCACGAGCGCCCACGTGATCGTGCGCCTGAGGTCTTCCACGGTCTCGAGGGTCCAGTCCTTCTCGCTTTCGTGAAAATCCACGCGTTGCTTGACGGTACGGTAAGCGTTGGGGCGCCCGGGTACTTCGAGGTCGGGGTACCGAAGCACCTCGCGGTACGCCTCGTAGACCGCGTCCCACTCGCCGAGAAGCTCGAGGTTCTCGGCGAGTCGGTAGTAGAGCAGGCCCCGATCGACCTCGTCTCCGTATTCAGCGAGCAGTATCCGGTACCACCTCACGCGGTCCTCGGCGTCCGGGCTCAGGCGAGCGAGTTCTTCGAGCGCGCTCCTGCGAAGCGAGGTGGATTCGATGCGGACGTCCGGATACCCGCTCACGACGCGCTCGTAGTAGTAGCGTGCGACCGCCGGGGCACCGGTTTCGAGGTAGCCCTGAGCGACGATGAAGAGATAGAGCCCCGCGTACTCATCGTCGGGGTGGTGCTCGACGAATGTCGTGAGATAGGCGATGAGCGGTGTGTAGCCCGATTGAATAAGGAGGTGTCCGGATAACCGTTCCACGGCGACTGCTCGTATCTGCGGGTCCTCTTCCACGGCGATCAGTTCGTAGAGCTCGCGGACTTCCGGGTCATCGGAGTCTGCGACGTAGTAGTCGTGGACGTTGGAGCACGCGGTCAGCGCGAAGACCGCGATCGAAAGCGGGACGAGCACGCGCGAGAAGGTCATCTCGGCGCGAGTATACGCGTGGGCCGCTCGATTGGCAACGGGCGCCCAAACCGCTACTATGAGCCTCATGCAGGAACGTCGGCCGCGGTTTCCAAACAAGCTCGCCGTCATTGGCGTGTTCTTCGTGGTCGCCGGTGGTGTCCTCCTGTTGTGGACCGCCGGCTACCTTCAGGGGTTCATCACCTTGTGGCCGTTGCTGCCTCTGCTGGTGGGCCTCCTGCTCCTCTACCTCCGTATCGTGCGGTCCGGCCCGGACTACTACGTCTTTCTGGGAATCAGCCTGCTGCTGGCCGGGGCGCTGTTTCTGGTGACGAATACGGCGGTACCGGTAGATCTGGGGCGGATCTGGCCGTTGTTCATGACCATCATAGGGGTCGCCCTCCTATTCTACGGTTTTCGCAAGGAGGGCGCCTCGCGCGTAACCTTCACCGTGCCCGGCGGCGCGATGGTACTCCTGTCGGCGGTCTTCCTGCCCTTTGCCCTCGAACTCGTCTCCGTGGACTTCGCCTCATTCGTCACCGTATGGTGGCCGGTATTGCTCATCATCGTCGGGATCGTGCTCATCGCGGCGCACGTCTCGAGGAGAGAACGGTAGTGCAGCGACGCGCTCTCGCGGCGTTCTGTGGTCGGGCCTACGAGCGCTTTCATCGTCCGTGTTTCATCTCGCCCGATCCGCTGGAGATCGTGCGCGAGTTCGACGACCTCGCCGACCGCGAGATCGTGGGGTTGCTCGCATCGACTCTCGCGCTCGGTCGAGTGGGCGGCATCCTGCCGGCGGTTCGATCGGTCCTCGAGCGGATGGCCCGGATCGATCCCTCGCCGGCGAAGGCGCTCGCCGAGGCCTCGGAGGCCGACGTGCGGGAGGTGTGCGAAGGCTTCGTCTACCGTTTCTTCGACGCGGATCAACTGGCGGGGCTGCTCGTCGGAATCGGCCGCGCGCTCAGCCGGTACGGATCGCTCGAGAGGTGCGTGGCCGCCGGAGCGTGCGGAGGTGAGGACAAGCTGCTCGGCGGTCTTGCGGGGCTGGTCGACACGGTCACCGAAGGGGCCGGCAGCCGGCTCGACGGCTCGATCCTGCTCCCGCGGCCGGACCGCGGCAGCGCGTGCAAGCGCCTGCTGCTCTTCGCCCGCTGGATGGTGCGGTGCGACGAGATCGACCCGGGCGGCTGGCAGGCGGTCGGGGCGCGCGAGCTGATGATGCCCGTCGATACGCACGTGCTCAGGGTCGCTCGGGCGCTCGGTCTGACTCGGCGCAAGGTGGCCTCGATCGCGACCTCGCGTGAGATTACCGACGCTCTGCGCGCGATCGCGCCGAGCGATCCGGTCCGCTACGACTTCGCGCTGACGCGCCCCGGCATCAATCCGTTGCTGGACGAAGCCGGCTGGCTCGCCGCGGACGAGTACACACGCTCGGTCTGATTTTCGCTACATTAGGCCCGACTCGGCATAGACAGTGTCGTTATCGAAAGGAGCTACCATGCAGAAGTACGTTTGTAACGTGTGCGGCTACATCTACGATCCGGCCGAGGGCGATCCGGATGGCGGAATCGAGCCCGGGACGTCGTTCGATGACCTGCCGGAGGACTGGGTCTGCCCCATGTGCGGAGCGCTGAAGGAAGACTTCTCTCCCGAGGAGTAGTTTGGCTACGCGAAGAGCGCGGCCTGCCGCTTGTAGTGGTCTTCGATCACGAGGCAGGCCATAGCTTCCACCACCGGCACGATCCGCGGACAGATGCACGCGTCGTGCCGCCCTTCCGTGCGGATCGTCCGCTCACGGCCGTGGAGGTCGACCGTCTGCTGCGGGCGAGAAATCGAGCTGACCGGCTTGACGGCCACCCGAAACACGATCTCCATGCCCGTCGAGATCCCGCCGATGATGCCTCCGGCGTTGTTGGTGACGAATCCGTCGGCACCCATCTGGTCGTTGTGCTCGCTGCCGGTCATATCCGACGCTGCGAACCCTGCGCCGAACTCGATTCCCTTCACCGCCCCGACGCTGAGCATCGCGTGGGCGAGCTGAGCGTCGAGCTTATCGAACACCGGCTCACCGAGTCCGGGATCAACGCCGTTGATCCGGCACTCGACGATTCCGCCTACGCTATCCTCGCTCTCCTTGATCTCTGCGATGCGCTCCATCATGCGCGCGGCCGCTTCCGGGTCGCAGGCGCGCAGCAAATTGTCCTCGATCTGGTCGGGCTCAAAGCGCTCGCACGCGATTCCCGCCGCCCGCACGGTGTAGGCGAGAACCGAAACTCCCCGGCGCGCGAGCAGTCTCCGCGCGATCGCACCGGCGGCGACGCGTCCGGCTGTCTCCCTGCCGCTCGCCCGCCCGCTGCCCCGGTAATCGCGGATGCCGTACTTGCGGAGATACGTGAAATCTGCGTGGCCCGGGCGGAACATCTCCTTGATCGAGTCGTAGGCCGAGGGATCGGCGTCAGAGTTGTAGAGGATCATCAGGATGGGCGTCCCGGTCGTCTTGCCCTGGAAGATCCCGGAAAGCAAGTTCACCGTATCGAGTTCTTTGCGCGGCGTGGTGATGAAGCTCTGCCCCGGCTTGCGCCGGTCGAGCTGCTCCTGGATGTCGGACTCCGAGATGTCCACGCCGGGCGTCGCGCCGTCGACTATGACGCCTACCGCCCCGCCGTGAGATTCGCCGAAGGTCGTCAGGCGAAACAGGTGCCCGAAGCTACTTCCCGCCATGCAGGTGCTCCTCGACGGTCCGGAGTACGACCTCGCGCGCGTCCCCGAGGTCCAGATCGGTGAGATTGATCGTAAGGTCGGCGAGGTCGTTGTACGCGGCCACACGCCGGTCGTAGAGCTCGCGTAGTCGTCGCCTCGCGATCGTCTCGTCGTCGGTGTGCAGGAAGGCGGGAATGCCGCCGCGGAAGATCCGCTTCGCGATCGCCTCGTGACCGTCGAGAAGGTGGATGCGCAGACCGCCGGCGATCGCCTCGAGCGCCTCCGGGTTGTCGCAAACCCCACCACCGGTGGAGACGACGATGCTCTCGCCGAGCTCGGCAGTCAGTCGACTGGCCGCTGCCTCGAGCTGGCGGAATCGGTCCACGCCGTCTTCACGGTAGATGTCCCGCACCGGCCGGCGCATCCCGGTCTCGGTCGAATCGAGCTCGCGCACGAGCGCGTCCACGTCGTAATACCGCCTGCCGAGGCGCTCGGCGAGCGCGCGACCGTGCACGCTCTTGCCCGTATGCTTCATGCCCATCAGGTAAATTCGTCTCACGTTCACCGCCGAAGAGTATAGCGAGGGTCAGTCTGAGCGGAAATAGTCTGAGAATATCAATCTGCTTTCTACGCGGCGTTCGAGAAAGAGAAACCGGCCCGTGCCGTCGAATTCCAGCTGCTGCACGATCCAGCGCCCCTGGTCGTCGCGGTCGAAGTGCTGTCGCAGAGCGAACTCCCGGACGAACGACGGGAGCGGTTCCAGGGTGGCGTCGAGCCGCACCGGCTCGCCGGTCTCGGCCGAGAGCCAGGCGGTCCCCCGGGTAACCGATCGAGCGCCGGTCTCGTGCTCGTATTCGAAGGCCTGTACCCGTGTGCCGTCGACGACCACCGGCGGTCCGATCTCGACGATTCTCACGTTCGTTTGTTCGGCCGGGTCAAAGGGGCTGCGCTGCAGTCCCGCGAACGCCCCGCCGTCCCCGTCCTGCTCTTCGCTCGCCGGCTGTCCGCCGAACGGCGGTGCGCCCGACGGCGGGTTCTCGCGTCGTTCTTCGGTCACGTCGTCGCCGTCCTTCGTCGCCCGGACAACCCGGCTGTTGATCTCGCCGTCCGAGTCGACCCAGACGGCTATCTCGCTCTCCTCGGTGGCCACGAGCCTGCCACGCGCGTTGTACTGGTCGAATCGAATCTCCATTCGGCCGGGAATGAGATCGTCGTACGAGCTGTAGAGCGTGACGGCACGCTCCCACAGCGAGCTCGCCGGCAGCAGCGACGGGGCGAGGAGCAGTAGCAGCAGCGCGAGTGTTCTCATCGTCACGGCGAAAGGTACTGCGGAAGGCGAGGTATCGACTCGATCAGATCGGTACTCACGTAGACCGTGACGTCCTCGGGGAACGAGAACGCCCCGAGGTCGCTCGGGTCGACCCGCGCTGCTACGCCGAGCGTCAGAGGGAGGGCGGTCCAATAGGTGACGATCGTGGTCAGCTCTGCGCCGAATCCCACCTGCCGCTCGAGCACGAATGCCGCAGGGGCGACGTCGTAGCCGCCGACGGCTTCGGCGAAGAGGCCCAACCCGAAGCCCGTGATTCCCACGCTCGGAAGGAGCGGCAGGTCCACGAGCAGGTGCGGTGTGCGGTAGTCGAGGCTTACGCGGTAGCGCCCCCGCAGCCCATTCGACGCGTCGGGCACTGTGGTCACGCCGAAGCCGCGAAGACCCACCGGGGCGGCGAAGAGGGCGTCGGTCGAGTAGGTGAGCGTCGGGCCTACCGTGACGACGTGATCGCTCGCTCCAAGGCCGACGTTCGCCGATCCGGCGAGCATCGTCTGGAGCGCGCCCGGGGCAAACGACGGGGCATCAAAAGGGACGGCGGCCGACAGCGTCCCGGCGATCGCGCCGGGCGCGTGGAAGGCGCGCCGTGCGGACAGCGGTGATCGCGACGCGAGGAGGTCGGCCGCGGCGACTACGCGGTTCACCTCGAGGTCTGGTCCCCCGTCGGTGGCGACGGCGCCGGCGCGAAACGGTGCCGTCGAGGCGAACACGAGCGTATTGGTAGCGCCGACGCGCGCGGCGAGCCGACTCGAGACGCCGAGCCGGTAGCGCGAGAGAAGCGTGTACGTCAGCGACGCATCGTGGAGGAACTGCTTCGCGTAGACGATTTCCGCGTCGGAAAGAGGAACGACCGAGTAGCGCGATTCGACAGACGCGCTCGCTGCCACCTTCCCGTAGTTCGTGGTCCAGCCGGCGAGGTAGTCGAGCTGGCCGAGGGCCGGGTAGTAGATCCCGCCGGCCTGCCACGTGTTGCGAGCGAGCGGGTCCGCGCCGTAGACGAGCGGGCCTGCGCCGAGCCGTGCGAGGTCGAAATCCGGGCCGGCGAGCGCGAGGGTGGGCAACCAGAAGACCGGCTCCGGCCGGGGGATCCACGGCTCGCCTTCGGCGCGTGGCGGCGAGGGAATCGGGTCGAGCTCGGACGGTGCGCGCGCGGCGACCGGGGCCGCATCGGACGGTTCGTTCGGCTTCGAGCGCACGGCGTACCCGTCGGCGGTGTAGACCGACACGAGCAGCCGATCGTCGACGATCTCGCCCGCGAACGCGCCCACCGGGTCGTCGGCGAGGCGTACGATCTCGTCGTCGCGAAGCGAGTGTCGGTAGAGCTCCAGCGATCCGGTCGCGTCGCTGCCGTAGAGCAGCGTCGAAGCGTCTGCAAAGCCGGGGAAGTAGGGCACACCGCCGGACGGCTGCGGGAGCAGACGGAACGAGCCCGACCGAGCGTCCACGATCATGAGCCGCTGCCGGCCTTCCTGGTTCGCCGCGACGACCACGTTCGTCGCGTCCGGCGCGACGTTCGGGGTGTAAAAGCGCGTCCGGTCGGTCTCCA
Organism: uncultured Spirochaetaceae bacterium; assembly: GCA_964625715.1. Lineage (GTDB taxonomy): Bacteria > Spirochaetota > Spirochaetia > DSM-27196 > SLST01 > SLST01. The sequence continues at coordinate 16,799 of CAZVEF010000032.1, forward strand.
CGAGTACGCGCGGGCGGCGGTCGGGCGGTGCGTTCTCGAGTTCGAACCGGACGAGCCGGTGATACCCTCCGTGACGCTCGACGGCGACGAGAAAGCTTCCGTCCGGCGCGATCGCCGGCTGGTGATACCCCCCGGTGGTGGTCAGTCTGGTCACCTCGCGCGTTTCGGTGTCGAGGAGGTAGAGGTCCGAATCGATCGCCCGCTCGTCGGGGAAGGTGTCGTCGACGTCTACCGTGGCGAAGGCGATCGTCGTGCCGTCGGCGGTCACGCTCCACGAGGCCTCGTCGGTGAGGCTCATCTCGAGGACCTGCTGTTCGCCTCCGCTGTCGGGGTCGAAGAGCACGATTCCGGGAACCCGGTCAGGGCGTGTGCGGTAGAGGTAGAGCCCGCGCGCGGTCTGCGTGGGCAGGTAGTAGTTCGAACGAGTCGCCGGGGTGACGCGCGGAGCGCGCGACTGCCGGGCCTCCTGCGCGTAGCGGCGGATGAGGTCGGCTTCGATCGCGTCGTAGAGCTCGCGCATACGCCCGCCGCTCGTGCGCCGGATCGGTCCCCAGATACCAAACAGCGGGAAGCGCGCGACCGCCTCGGAGAGCTCGACGACGTACTCGCGTCCGTACTCCGCGAGGAGATAGTCCCAGATGAAGTATCCGGCGGTGTAGTAGCGCCCGCTCGGGGCGAGGTGGCTGTCGTAGCCCGCCTGTTTCAGCGAGAAGAGCCGGTCCTCGACGATCGGGGCCTTGTACGTCATCTCGAAGAACGGGTCGCGTCCGCGTCCGCCCGACGAGAAGATTGTCTCGGCGTTGACCGCGAGCCCTTCGGTGTGCCACAGCGGGACGAGCCCGAGCGAGAGCCCGGTGAGCGACCGTCCGAAGATCGTCCCGATCGCGTAGAACAGACCCCGTTCGTAGTTGGCCTGCACGAAGTGCGTGAGCTCGTGCACGAGGAGGCTGCGCAGCCAGCTTTCGGTGCGCGCGCCGAGAAACGGCAGCGTGGGCTGGGGGAGGTAGAGGCCGATGTGCTGCGGCGGCGCCGGCGAATAGTACCCGTTGGCGAGATCCGTCTCGCCGAACAGGACGACCGGAACGCGCTCCGGTGCGCTGTCGAAAAAACCGGTCACCTCTTCGTAGACGTCTTCCGCGTAGACGACGAGCTCGTCGACGGCGTACTGATGCGCCTCGCGGTAGATGAAGGTGAAGTGTTCGGTGTCGCGGTGCAACCAGTCGAGTCCGGACGCCCCGGCGATCGTCGCCGCGAAGATGAGGGTGGGCACGAGGCAGATTCGCAATCTCATACCCGAATTGTAACGCATCGGCGTCCGCGTCAGTATCCCAAAAGCTCCTCGGCGTGCGGGAGCGGTGTCGGGCGGGAAACGGCATAGCCCTGCGCGAAATCGACCCCGATCTCGCGAAGCTTCGTCCTGATCTCTTCGTTGTGGACGTACTCGGCGATCGTTTTCATTCCCATCGCGTGCCCGATATTGTTCACCGCCTTGACCATCGCAAGGTCGATCTCGTCGTCTGCAATGCCCTTGACGAATGACCCGTCGATCTTGAGGTAGTCGACCGGCAGACGCTTGAGGTAGGAGAACGACGAGAACCCGTTGCCGAAGTCGTCGAGCGCGAACACCGCGCCGGCTTCGCGCAACCTCGTGATGAGGCTGGTCGCGCGGCCGAAGTTCTGAATCGCGCTCGTCTCGGTCACCTCGAAGCAGAAGCTCGACGCCTCAACCTGCTGCTCGTCGAAGGTACGCAGCATGTAGTCCAGCAGCGAGTCGTCGATTACCGACGCGCCGCTGAGGTTGACACAGATCAATGGAATGTCGATGCCCTTCTCTCGCGCCAGCGCGACGTACCGGGACGCGGCCGACACGACCCATCGGTCGATCGACGGCATGAGCTTGTAGCGCTCGGCGGCGGTGATGAACTCGCCGGGCGAGACGAGTCCCCCGTCGCGGTCACGGAGTCGCAGGAGGATCTCGTACTTCTGGCGGTCGCCCGCCTCCGACGGCCCGAGCGGCGCGATCACCTGGTGGTAGAGGGCGAATCGGTCTTCCTCCAACGCGTCGGTCAGCCGCGCGATCCACTGCATCTCGCCCTTGCGGCGCACGAATACGAAGTCCGACGTCTTGTAGACCTCTGCTCCGTTGCCTCCGTGTTCCTTGACGAGCGAGCACGCGTCGTCGCCGGCGGCGAACACGTCGTTGACGGTGCTGCTGCCCGGGGCGATCGGCGCGACCCCGATGCTCACCGTCACGTTGTACGACTTCTCGTCCCAGACGAACTTCCGGTTGAGGCTCGCCACGAGCGACCTGGCTATCGCGGATCCACCCTCGAGGTCGACGTCGGTGATCACGACGCCGAACTGGTCGCCGCCGAGGCGCGCGAGAACGTGCTCGTGCTCTATGGACTCACTGATCGAGTCGGCGGTCTGGCAGAGCAGCTCGTCGCCGGCAAGATGGCCGCAGACGTCGTTGATGACCTTGAACTGGTCGATGTCGACGACGAGGAAGGCGTGCTCACGATCGGGACGGCCGTTGGTCTGAACGAGCCGTTCGAGCTGCGTAGCAAACTCCTCGCGGTTGATCAGTCCGGTGAGCGCGTCGTGGCTCGCCTGGTAGCTGACCCTCTCGTTGAGCCGCTTGATGTCGGTGATGTCGTGGAACGCGAGCGTAATCCCTTCGAACTCGTCGCGGTCGCCGCGGATCTCGGCGAGGCTTCCCTCAATATGGATGCGCGCGCCGAACTTGTTCTCCAGGTACACCGACTCGAAGGATCTCGCGGGGCGGTTCTGGTCGTCGGGGTCTACGGGGATTGCGATGCGCTCTCCGCTCGTGTCCGCGACGAGCGCGATCACTCCGTTGACCGGTTCTCCGCGGGCCTCGTCCTCCTTCCAGCCGGTAAGCGTCTCGGCGACCGGGTTCATGAACTGAATGACGCCCGAGCTGTCGGCCGCGACGATCGCGTCGCCGGCGCTGCGGAGGATCGACGAGAAGAGGCGCTCCTGGCGCAGCAGCTCGCGCTCGACGCGGCTCTTGTACAACCCTATGTCGATCGTCGTGTGGAGCTCTCGTTCCTTGAACGGCTTGAGGACGTATCCGACCGGCTCGGCGATCTTCGCCCGTTGGATGGTCGTCTCGTCCGCGTAGGCGGTCAGAAAGACGACCGGAATGCGGTGACGCCGACGGATTTCGGTCGCGGCGGTGATCCCGTCCGCTCCGCTGGAGAGCATGATGTCCATCAGTACGAGGTCGGGCAGTTCGGCGGACGCGAGCTCGATCGCGTCGGCCGCTTCGGAGGCCATCCCTACCACATGGTAGCCGAACCGTTCGAGCCGGCGCTTCAGATCGAGTGCAATGATCCGTTCGTCCTCGACGATGAGGATGCGCTCCTGTTCCATCACGCTCGTCAGTATACGGACTTTCCGCTAGATGTGCAATATCGCAAGTAATGGAGAATTGTAAGTTTCTAACAAAACGTAGAGATTAGCGGGTCGACCTCGGGCCGTGCGTGGCGCAACGCCGGGCTGCCGCGCGCCGGAGGTGCCGGGCGACGCGACGGTCGCCCGGTCCGCGGTTGGTGGGATCTACGCGTCGGGGTAGAGGACGGCCTTGATGTCGTGCGGGTCGAGTCTGAAGGGCGAGCCGTGGCCCTCGAGGAAGTGGTACCTGTCCATGAGGTGCAGGCTGAGCTCGCTGTAGAGCAGTTGCCGATCGGTCGGCGCGCCGTTCGCGTCGAGGAGCGTGACCTGCGCGTTGACCTTCCGGTAGATGCCGTCCTCGAAGGGCGAGGCGAGGAACCCCCGCGCCTCGAAGACCTGGACGATCCACCTGTCTTCGACGGTGACCGGCTCGCCGAGCCCCTTGCGTCCCTCCTCGAGGAGGTGGCGCATCCGTTGGACGGCGTCGTCGAAGTCGACGTGGAGCTGCTCCATCTTCGACTCGTCCTCGGAGATGATTTCGACGATGGGGCGCGTGTCCTCGCCGAGAAAGCCGTCCGAGGTGATCACGCCCGGCTGCATGTTCGCCTGTGCCTTTGCGTACTCGGGGGACATTTTCATACGGCGACTCCTACGCGAACTTGTCGAAGAAGATCTTGTCTTCGGACATCTCGAACTTTCTCATGACCGCCATACAGGCGTCAAGCAT
>CAZVEF010000033.1:0-7792 GCA_964625715.1 uncultured Spirochaetaceae bacterium
GTACGTCGTCGGCGACGAGAAAGGCCTGCGTGATGGGCGTCTTCTTGTCGACGATCTTCAGCAGGTGCTGGTTGGGGATGATGATGAGCGTATCGACCGCTTCGCGCAGCTTCGCGACACCGTCATCGGCGAGCCGCATCTTGTGCTTGCGCTCGAAGTCGAACGGCTTGGTGACCACCGCGACGGTGAGAATGCCCATGTCGCGCGCGACCTGCGCGATGATCGGTGCTGCGCCGGTGCCCGTACCGCCGCCCATGCCGGCGGTGATGAACACCATGTCGGCGCCCTGCACCACCCGCTGGATCTCGCTCTTGTCCTCGAGCGCGGCCTTCTCACCGACCTCGGGCTTCCCGCCCGCGCCGAGCCCGCCGGTCAGCTCGCTGCCGAGCGGAAGCCGGACCTCCGCGTTCGACCGCTGCAGCGCCTGCAGATCCGTGTTGACCGCGCAGAACTCGACGTTTTGAACGCCGGCGGCGATCATTCGGTTGACCGCGTTACTGCCGCCGCCTCCGATGCCGATTACCTTGATGACGGTCGGGCTCCCGTACGCTTCGCCGAGTACCCGCTCTTCGTCCTGAATCTCGATCCTCATATCCCCTCCCAGTAGATGATCGAATCGCTGTACTCCGGCTTCTACTCAAAGAAGTTCCGGAGCCATGCTCTGACTCCCTTGAGGAATCCTCCTGAATCGTCAGCTGAGGCGGCGACCGCCTCGGGTTGCCCCTCGGCCGCCGCGTGCAGAACCAGCCCGACAACGGTCGAGAACTCGGGCGTCTGGTAGACCGATCCGATCCCCCCCAGATTGCCCGGCTGCCCTATCCGTACCGATGTGCCGAAGACCTCCTGCGCGAGCTCCACCGCGCCGGGCAGCAGCGCCCCTCCGCCGGTGAGCACGATCCCTGCGCCGAGATGGCGCAGGTAGCCCTTCGGTTCGATCTTCTCGCGGACCATGGAAAAGATCTCTCCCATGCGCGGCTGGATGATCCGACAGATCTCGTCGCGCGGGATGGACGCCGGCGGACGACCCCCGACTCCCGGGATGATCACCGGCTCGCCCACCTCCACGAGCGGCATGTAGCAGCAGCCGGCCTCGTGCTTGATCTGCTCCGCCGATTCGGTGGGCGTCTTGAGCATGATCGACAGATCGCCGGTGACCTGTGCACCGCCGACGGGCAGCACGCTCGTGTAGTACGGCGCGCCCTCGCGGTAGATGAGGATATCCGTCGTACCGCCACCGAGGTCGATCAGCATCGCGCCGAGTTCCCTCTCGTCCTCGGTCAGCACCGAACGCGCCGATGCGAGCGACTCGAGCACGATGTCGGACACCTTGAAGCCCGCACGGTTGACGCACTTCACCAGGTTCTGCGCGGAGGTGACCGAGCCGGTGATGATGTGGACTTCCGCCTCGAGCCGCACACCGATCATGTCGAGTGGGTTCCGGATGCCGCCCTGCTCGTCGACGATGAACTCCTGCGGGATCACGTGGATAACCTCGCGATCCATGGGGATGACGACGGCCTTGGCCGCATCGATGACACGGTCCACGTCTTCCGGCGTGATCTCGCGTCCCTTGCCGGTCACCGCGACAACGCCGCGCGAGTTGAGCCCTTCAATGTGCCCGCCGGCGATTCCGGTCACGACCTCCGCGACCTCGCGCCCGGCCATCTGCTCGGCAGCCTCCACGGCCAGGCCGACGCTGCGAAGCGTCGCCTCGATATTGATGACCACGCCTCGACGCAGCCCGTGCGAAGGTGCCGTACCGAGCCCGATGATCTCCAGCTCGCCGTCGTCGTTATACTCCGCGATGGCTGCCGAGACGGTCGTCGTACCAATGTCGAGCGCGGCGATGAGCCGATCGTCAGCCATCGGGCGCCTCCGCGGCAACGCCGCCTTCGCGGGTGCGAAGCACTCCTTCGCCGTTGCGGAAGTCGAGCTCGACCAGAGATGAGAGCCTCCCCTCCCGGTGCAACACGTCCAGCATCATCATCACGTACTGTATCATGTCCTCGTCGATGCTGGTACCGATGCGCACCGGAAGCGCGTAGTGCATCGGATAGAGGACGACCTCATAAGCGTAGTCGTTCTTCCGCACGATGCGGTACTCGCTGAACAGCCGGTACAGCTCCGGGCTCTGCATCCTGATCCGGCGAAGTTGTTCGAGGAAATCGACGACAAGCACCGGCAACTCGAGTCCGAGGTCGACCGACTCGAACCGCAGACCGGAGACAATCGGCAGCTCCTCCGCCACCTCACCGAGACCGATCTGGAACACCACCCCCTCTTCGTCGAATACGAGCGGCACGCTGCCGTCCGGCGTCTCGGCGAGCGCCGCCGCGAGCGGCTGCCTGCGGCTCGCGGAGATGGTCATTCGGTTCGGGAAGGTAACGTCCACCTGAGCGTCGAGGACCACAGGGTGACGCTCGATGTTCGCCTCTACCGCCGCGGCGTCCACGGCGAAGTAGGGAACGCCTATGCGCACGCCGGCGATCGCGAGAAGCTCCTCGTCGGGCATGGGCAGGTTACTCTCGATGCGGATCTCCTCGATCGCGAGCCGCGGCGCGACGAGCAAATGGTATACGAGCTCGCCGGCGAGGACGAGCGAGAGAAGCACGATCGTGACGACGAGCACGCGCTGCGTCGCGCGGGTGCGCTCCGGCCGCTGCTCACGTCTGACGTAGTTCTCCCCCGCGAGCACGTCAGCCATCGCCCCCCCCCGACTGCTCGCCGGTCGACCCGACGGCGCCCTCTCGGCGAGCGACGGACTCCTCGCGCGCGACGTTGAGCAGCAGCCCGCTCATGAGCAGCGTCATCAGAATCGCCGAGCCGCCGTGCGAGAAGAACGGCAGGGGGACCCCGGTCGCCGGGACGAGCCCCGCCACCACGGCCATGTTCAGCAGCGCCTGCAGCGCGATGACGCTCGTCAGCCCGAAGGCGAGAAGCGACCTGAACACGCTCGTCGCGGCAAACGCGAGCCCGTATCCCTTCACCGCGAACGCGACGAACAGCGCGAGGACGATTACGACGCCGAGGAACCCGACCTCCTCGCCGAGCACGGCAAAGACGAAATCCGAGTGCGGCTCCGGCAGCGTACCGTACTTCTGTACGCTCTGCCCGATTCCGCGCCCCCACAGCCCCCCGAGCTCAAGCGCACGGTGAGCCTGCAGGACCTGGTACCCCGCGCCGAACCGGTCGATGTTCGGATCGATGAACGCGAGGATACGGACCACGCGGTGCTCGCGGGTCAGAAGCAGGATCGCCGCGAGCGGAATGGTCACGGTCGCAAGCCCGACGAAGAAGCGCAGCCGGACGCGCGCGACGAACAGCACGAGCAACGCGAGCAGCATGACGAACAGCGACGTAGAGAAGTCGTTCTGCAGGTAGATCAGCGCGGCGAACACCCCCGCCACGATGAGCGGCGGCAGAACGCTGTTGACCGTGTCGTCGAGACGGTCCTGCTTGCGGTCGAGCATGTGCGCGAGGTAGAAGACGAGCACCACCTTCACCAGCTCCGACGGCTGAAAGCTCGAGCCGAAGAGGAGGATCCAACGACGCCCGCCGAGGTACTCCTCCCCGAGACCGGGCACGAAGGTCAGCGCCATCAACCCCAACGAGGCAACGATCATGATAGGGACCATCGACCGCAGGAACGACAGCGGAATATGGTAGACAACCAGCGCAACTCCGGCACCGAGGACGACCCAGATCGCCTGGCGCCGAATGAGCCGGAACGGATCCCCGTAGAGCTGTTCGGCCCAGTTGTACGAGGCGGAGAAGAGCGCCGAGAGCCCGAGCCCGATCAGCAGGAAGAGCACGACGAGCAATGCCGTATCGCTGCGCTGCGGGGCGCGCTCGATCGCGAACCGTTCGCTCATGCGGCACCTCCCCGCTGCATGACCACGGGGGTCAGCCGCTCGAGCGCGAGGGCTCGCGAACCCTTCAGAAGGACCGTGGCCCCGGATGAGAGCTGCCCGGCGGCCTCGACGAGACGTTCCCACTCGTCGTAGCGGAAGAGACGTACAGAGGGTCCATCGGCCGCGCCGCGACCTCCGGCTTCGCCGTCGCCGAGCGAGTCGGCGACTGCGTCGGCGAACTCGTCGCCCACGAACCACGCCTCGTCGATCGGCTGCGCGCGGGCGAAGTCCACGACTTCGCGATGGCTGGCCGGCGAGTCGTCGCCGAGCTCCTTCATCGCACCGAGAATCGCAACGCGACCGCCGGTCGTCGCGCTGCGCGCGAGCACTTCGATCGCAGAGCGCATCGACTCCGGATTCGCGTTGTAGCAGTCCTGGATGACGGTAAGCTCGCCGCGAAGGACCTCCGCACGCCCGAAGACCGGCTCCACTCGCTCGATCCCGTCTCTGATCTCCGCGAACGGAACGTCGAGCAGCCGTGCCACCGTCATCACCGCGAGCGCGTTCGAGGCCATGTGGGCTCCCGGCAGTCGAAGCTCGATCCGACCCTCCGGGGTCTCGAGCGTGGAACCGTCGATCCCCCGCGAAACGACCCGGTCGACCCCGGCGGTCTCCATGCTCGAACGCACGACGCGTCCGTTCACCCCGTCGGCGAGATAGTCGGCATAGCGGTCGGAGGCCGGAACGACGGCGATCTGGCGTCCGTCGAAGAGCGAGAAGATCGCACGCTTCTCGCGGGCGATCGCGTCCTGCGAGCCGACCATGCCGATGTGCGCCCGCCCGATGTTCGTCACCAGCGCGATGTCCGGCTCGACGAGCTCGGCAAGCAGTCCGATCTCGCCCACCCGGTTCATGCCCATCTCGAACACGCCGTACCGGTGCTCGTCGCGGATGCGCAACAGCTCCATCGGCAGCCCGATGTCCGAGTTGTAATTGCCGTGGCTGTAGATCGTAGGGGCAACGCCGCAGAGGATCGAAGCGAGCAGCTCCTTGGTGGTGGTCTTCCCGTTGCTTCCGGTAATGCCGATGCGCTGCAATCCGCTGAACCGACGCCGCCAACGCAGCGCGAGCGACTGAAGCGCAGCGAGCGTGTCATCGACCGGCACGAGCCGGACGCTCCCGAACACGGACCGACGCACCTGCGCGAGCCGGTCGGCGGCCACGAGCGCGCACACCGCCCCGCTCTGCACGGCGTGATCGACGAACTCGTGGCCGTCGGTACGCTCGCCCGGAAGCGCAACGAAGAGGCACCCCGGTCGGGCGAGCCGCGAATCAACACACGCGCCGCCGACTTCACGACTCGTCGGCGTGCCGACGACGGCGATGCGGTCTACGAGGTGCCCATCCTGCGTGAGCCACTCGACGATCGTGTCGAAGAGGATCCCGCTCACTCGTCCCCCCGATCGCCACCGCGTTCGAGGGGCGTCTCGAGACGGATGATGCCTTCGCTGGAGATGCGCCGAAGGTCGAGGACGCCCTCGGCCAGGTCGCCCACGCGCCGCGGGCTCGTCAGCACCGTGATCGCGAGAATCGCGCGCTTGTTCTCTTCGAGGAGGGCGAGCTGCTCGCGCTCGAGCGATGCGATCTCCCGCTCGAGCCGTCCGTAGCGGAACGCCTGCAAGACGTTCGCGAACAGAAGCACGGGCACGAGGATGATCAGCAGGACGACGAGGGGGCGCTTCACGCGGCCTCCTCGCGCTCGATCACGCGCAGCTTCGCGCTGCGGGCGGCGGGGTTGAGGCCGGTCTCGCCTTCGCTCGCGACGATCGGCTTCTTCGTAAGCACGCGGTAGGCACCGTCGGCGGAGACCTCACGGAAGCGATGCTTCACGATCCGATCCTCGAGCGAATGGAACGAGATGATGCCGAGGCGCCCGCCGTCGGCGAGTCGTTCGAGCGCGAGCGGGATGACCCGTTCGAGCCGATCGAGCTCTCCGTTCACAGCGATACGCAGCGCCTGAAACGTGCGGGTTGCCGGGTGGAGCCGTCCGTGTCGGTAAGACGGAGGGACGCTCTGCCAGATGAGATCGGCGAGCTCCTTGGTCGTGGTAATGGGTGCGCGGGTGCGCTCGTCGGCGATCTTTGCCGCGATCCTGCGGCTCAGACGCTCCTCGCCGTAGCGGAAGATCAGGTTGGCGAGGCTCTCCTCGTCGAGGTCGTTGACCAGATCGGCGGCCGATCGCTCGGCGCGCGCATCGAGGCGCATGTCCAGCGGCTCGTCGGCGCGAAACGAGAATCCGCGGCCGGCGAGCGAGAAGTGGAACATCGACACGCCAAGATCCAGAAGCACCCGGTCGGGCGAGATCGACGTGCGCTCGAAGTACTCATCGAACCAGGCGTTCACCAGTTCCACCCGCCCCCCAAATGCGGACAGCCGCTCGGCCGCCCGTGCCATCATCGCGGCGTCGACATCGACGCCGATCACCCGCAGCGAGGGGAAACGCTGCAGGAAGCATGCCGAATGCCCGCCTTCTCCGAGCGTCGCATCTACGAGCACCGCGTCGGTCGTTGTCGGTTCCAGGTAGTCGAGCACCTCGTCGACCAGGACCGAACGGTGTATCGGTTCCATGCAACCCCCATCAGAAGGAGACGAGCCCTCCCAGTTCCTCGGCCGCTTCCTGCAGCTCCGCCTCGCTCTCCTGCTCGTACTGCCGGTACGCTTCCGCGTCCCAGATCTCCATGTAGCGCTCCATCACGAGCAGCCGGGTCTCCTTCGTCAGGTCCGCCGACTCCTGGAGCGCCTTCGGCACGTTCAGCCTCCCGGCCTTGTCCAGCTCGATCTCCTGCGCCGGCGCGATGATCCGCCGCTGCAGGAGGCGCCCCCGTTTGGACAGCGGGGACGACGCGCTGAGGAGCTTGGCCGAGAACTCGCGCCACTCCTCAGGGGCAAAGAGCCACAGACATCGATCGATGCCGCGGGTGACCACGAGCGAGTTTTCGCGAACCTCGTTACGCACACGCGCGGGAATGAGCAGCCGCCCCTTCTCGTCGAGCGCGATGTGGTATTCGCCCGTAATCATCCCTGTTTCACCACGTCCTTACTCTTTTCCCCACTTTTTCCCACTCACCCACACATTGTATGACGCAACGGGGTCGTGTCAACGAAGGTAGACAGAATAATCCGCGCAGATTTATCGGATTGCGGCGAGAGGCTACATGTCTGTTAAGTAAAGAGCCGCGAAGCGGACGTCGGCCCGTGCGCGAGGCAATCGCCGGGCGCGAGGCTATCCCGGTGCGCTCGGCTGCGGTCGGGAGTCTGTCCCGGAGTCCACAGACGGGCCGAGCACGCGGTAGTCCATGTCGGGGAAGAGGTTGTGCCGGCGCTCGACCCGGGTCAACCACTCCGTACCGATCGTTCCGCGGCTGAGCGCCTCGTAGACGTGCGCGACGTTGGCGACGTGATCCTTGACGCGGCGCACCGCGTAGGGAACCGCGGTGCCGGCGTGCATGATGAACGGCCAGTCGGAGGCCTGGCTGAGAAGCACCTCACGGGCCGCCTGGTTCAGCGCGCGACGCTTCAACCCGCTCTCGTCCGGGAACCGCTCTACGAGCTCCCTCATGCGATCGATCGCCTTGTGTAGATGGCGGTAGATCCAGTCGTTGCTGCCGTCGAGCCACACCTCGGCGTACCCCTTGCTCCCCCAGCTCGAGAAGGCAGGGGTGCTCACCTCGTGCTCCGGGTACTCCTTCAGGTACTCGTTGGGAGTCACGAGCGTGAGCTCCTCCGATTCGGCGACGCGGCGTATCACCTGTTCGAGCCACTGCGGCCCCTCGAACCACCAGTGCCCGAAGAGCTCCGCGTCGAACGGCGAGGAGATCACCGGCGGCACCGCAACCCGCGTCCCGGCGGGCTGTGCGGCGCGCTCTCCGGCGGACTCTCCG
>CAZVEF010000033.1:7892-20741 GCA_964625715.1 uncultured Spirochaetaceae bacterium
CTCTCCGGCGGACTCTCCGTGCGACCGGGCCTGCGCGCCCATGAGGCTCGCGATGCGGCGGACACGCTTCGTCTGGTGGTAGACGAAGTTCTCCGCGTGCTCGGAGACCTTCTTCGTGGCGACATCAGGGTCGTAGGGGAGCTTCTGGTCGGTCTTGCCGGTAACCGCGTAGTACTTGAAACCGGTGTTCATCCGTATCCGGCCCTCGGGGAGGTACTCGCCGATGTACTCGAGCGGCAGGTCGTGGCCAATATCGCGGTAGAAGTCGCGGTACGAGATGTCGCTGGGGTAGCCCTCCTCCGCCGACCAGACCGCGTTCGTCGAGGCGTGGTCGCGGCCGAAGGCCGCCACACCGTTGCGACACAGCGTCGGAGCGTAGACCCCCGCCCGAGGCCGGTGCTCGCCGAAGACGAGACCGTGCGTCGCGACGAAGAAGTACTCTGCACCCTGCTCTGCGAGGTGTTCTTCGAGCCCCGGCGTGTATCCGCATTCGGGGAGCCAGAAGCCGCGCGACGCCTTCCCGAAGACGCGCTTGTGCGACTCCATGCCCACCTGCACCTGCGCGCGAGCGGCCGCCGGGTACTGCGCGTAGAGCGGGAGGAAGGCATGCGTCGCCGCTGTGGCGAGGATCTCGATGCGGCCGCGCTTGTAGTGGTAGTCGAAGCCCCGCGTGATGTCCCGGTTGTAGGTATCCACGAACTCGCGGAGGTTCGTCTCGTGCAACGCCCGATAGCGCTGGGCCATCGCGTTGAACAGCCGGTCGTCCCGCGTGCGCTCGACCTCGCGGCCGGCGAGCTCGATCATCCGCTCGCAGTAGGTCACGAATCGCTGCTGCAGCAGCTCGTCCTGGAGCATTGCCGTCAGCGTAGGCGAGATGGAGAGCGCGAGACGGAAGGGCACGCTATCGGCCTCGAGACTGCGGAACACGCGCAGCAGCGGAAGGTAGGTCTCCGCGATCGCCTCGAAGAGCCACGTCTCTTCGAGAAACGAGCCCTCCTCCGGATGTCGCACGAAGGGGAGATGGGCATGGAGGAGGAGGATCAGGTAGCCGCCGGTCATATACCTTCCGAATCTAGTTGAACAGGAGGTCCTCGTCGACGAGGTCGAGGATTCGCTGCGGAATCCGTCGCGCCGTTGCCGGCAGGTCGAGATCCTGAATCCCCGTCTGGGCGATGATCTCATCGCCGGTGCGTTCGTCGCCGGCCGGTTGCGTTTCGGCCATCATGCCGCGCGGAACCGCAATCGCGTTGGAGATCGCAAGCTCGCGCTCTGCACCGTCGATCAGCGCGACCAGCGCGAGCCGATAGACCGTCTCCTGGTCCGGCAGGTTGATGTACCAGCGGCTGTCGAGCAGCGTCACCGGTATATCGAACCGCTGCCGCGCCGACTCCAGCGCCGTGTCCGTCTCATCCATGGTGTAGACGCGCAGCACGAGGCCCTCGAACGTTTCCGAGCGTCGGAACTCCGCCAGATCGCTCTCCCGAAGGTCCCAGTACGCGAACGCCCAGCTCGGGTCGCGGAGCATCAGCACGACCGTCGTTTCGTTGTAGCTCTCGGGCAGCTCGACCTCTTCGTCCGCCCGATGCTCCAGCTCGCCGGTCGCCTGGATGTCGTACTTCGTCTCCTCCACCCGCACGGGATGATTGTTCGCCCGTCTGTGCTCGAGGCGCCACTCCTCGGCGGCATCCTCCACGATCTCCTCGAGCTCATCCCTCGTCACGTTCTCCGGTACATCCGCGCCGTAATTGTCGGCCAGTCTCAGGAGAGCTTCGAAGGATGCGTTCGACAGGGTCCACCTGTTCACCACCTGAACCATAGGGAGTGCGCGGCGGCATGTCAAGAATCGGCCCTCTCGGCGTCACCGAGCTCATTCGCGCCTGCGCGAAAGGACGAGAACCACGTCACCGAAACCGAAACGCTTCGCGAGCCGGTCGACGGGTCGCTTGATCCATCCGGGAGCCACGCCCACTCCCAGGCCGCCCCAGGTCTGCACCGCCTCCACCTCGAAACCTTCCTCGTCGAGGATGCGCTCCAGGTTGCGGCGGTTGAACAGATGCACGTGGTCGGCGATCGCGCTCCGCCAGCTCGGGCCGAAGAGCCTCGCCTGCAACCCGGCGGTGTTCGGCGTCACGAGCACCGTGTAGCCGTAGGGCACGAGCGTCTCGCGAACCTGGCGCAGGAAGGCCCGGGGATCGGGCACGTGCTCGATCACGTGCGAGAAATGAGCCGCACCGAAGCGACGCCCGCCCAGATCGACCTCGCCGAGCGTGCCCACCGCGATAGGTACCCCGCGATGCTCGCTCCCGTAGCGGGCCGCCGGCTCGCACACCTCGACGCCCTGCACGCGATAGCCACGGCTCGCCGCGTACTCGAGGAGCGTTCCCGTCGCGCAGCCGATGTCCAGAAGCGACCGATCCGTACCGTCGGCCTCGATGCGCGAGAAGAACGAGACGTCGTCGAGGCCCCTCAGCATGAGATCGAGAAAGCTCTGCGAGTTTTCGACCTCATAGCGCGCGTACGCTTCGTCGTACCGGTCGATCAGGTCGTCAGGGTCGGGTTGCGGATTCTGGTAGACGTGGCCGCACGAGCAGCAGCGCACGAACGAGAAGCCGTCGCAGCGCCAGTGATCGCGGGGACAGTCGGCGCCGCAGACGGCGCAGGTTACGTGCGTGCGCGTTTCGTCGGCTCCGGGCCGCTTACTGAACGTCTTCATCCGGTGTCGTGCTCCCGCTGATAGTGTGGCTCCAGCTCGACTCGTTGCCGGCGAAGTCGAGCGTCACGATCTCGATGTCGGTCCGGCGGGCGCTCACCGTCAGCGTCCCCAGGTGAACGAGCCCCGGGACGCCGTAGAGCCTCTCCGCGCTCACCCGTCCCGGCTCGATCTGCGTCGTCTGCGGATCGACCACGATCCGGTCCATGACGACGGCGAACGTCTCCTCTCCCCCGACGAACATGCGGATCGCGTACGGCGCCACCGCCTCACCGCCCCGGTCGGCGGAGACACGATCGGCAATCGACGCGGTGATTTCGTACGATCCTGGGGGCAGCGTGCTCGCCTGCCCCAGATCGTAGAGCGACTCGGCGTCGCGCGCGTACACCGCTTCGACCGCAGGGGCGACGGTGTCGGCGATGTCGGGAAGAAGCAACAGCGGGTTCACGTACGAGCCGGTCTCGAGGTCGATGAGGTACAGGCGCAATGCCCGCCCCGGTACGAGCCCGCTCTCACCCACCGTCCCGATCTGCGCGTCCACGTCCACGTGCTGACCCACGTCCGGCAGAATCCCCGCTTCGAGATGCGCGTATATCGACCGGAAGGCCTGATCGTGCTCGACGACGACGAACGAGCCGAGTCCCGAGGGTACGCCGTCTCGAGCGCGGTGCGAGACGACCACCACGCCCGCTTCAACGGGGAAGACCGGCTGCGCACCGCCGGTGAGCTCGATGCCGCGGAACAGGTATCCGCCGGCGTCCTGGCCGAACGTCCGCGCGATCACCGGATCGCGCACCGGCCATTGCCACCCGGGCAGCCCAACCGCGCCTGCCACGAGAAGGATCGCCGCGACGATCACGCGGACCGCGCGAACACGCATCAGCGAACCCCCAATCGCACGCCGAGCACGCGATCGTCGACGCGTACCGTCAGCAGATCCGCGTGCACGGCAATCGCCGTAGCGTCGCTCGCCCACTCGGCGCGGACCGGCACGCTGCCGGCCGGCGAAGCGAGCACCAGTTCAGCCGTCCGGGCAAAACCGCGCGCGGCGTCCCGGCGCGCACCCACGGTGAGAACCGCCGTGAGCCGCGGCGAGCCTGTCTCTACCGCGTCGACCGCCGGGTGCCGAAGCTCGATCCGCGACTCGTCTCCCGAATCCACGTCGAGCACTACGAACTCCGGCGCGTCGCTCCACGTCGTGTAGGCGAGCGTCTGCCCCGCGTCGAACAGCCGGACAACAGGCGCGGACCCGCCGGTTCGGGCGATCGACCGGCGGACGACCGGCACACCGCGTCCCTCCGCGAGCTCGTAGAGCGTCACGGTGGCCGGCAGCGCATCCTGCCCGTCGGGCGCCTCCGCGCGAGCGCCGGCTATGACGGCGAATCGGTCCGGATCATCGGACACATCGACGGCGTAGACCGTCGGCTCCACCGCCGCCGATACCCGCTGAAGATCGATCGGCTCGCCGGCCTCGTCGAGCACAACCGGCCCGCCGGCGGCGAGCCCGAGCCCCGTGGGACCCGCAGATGCCGCGATGGCGGTCAGCGGAGCAGCCAGCTCGATCCGCCACCGCTCGGCGCCGCTACGCGTCCACTCGGAGAGCGTCCCGCCCCCCGAGGAGAGGACGAAGAGCCGGTCGTGCTCGAAGACTGGATACCCCGAGAGCGGCACCGATGCGAGAAACTCGCCCGCGGGGCTCTGCACGACGAGCTGCCCGGGCAGCCGACCGTAGTTCACGAACGCGTCGGCGGCGAGCGCTACATCGTGGGCGACCCGTCCGGTCGAGACGACACGGCCGTTCGCGTCCACGTAGGCGAAGGAGTCGGCGACCCGGATGGGAAAGACGGCGTCCGCCACCGGATCGGGGCCGTCCACCTGGGCGGACTCCGGACGGATGGCCCAGACCGCGTCTACGACGAGCTCCTCCCGTGTGGGTTCAGGGTGCCAGAGGATGTAGATACAGACGAGCAACAGGGCGAACAGAATACGTCGTGCAGGTAGCTTCATGCGGCCGGCTCGCTGTTTCTCAAAACGGGGCAAATGCTATACCATTGAAAGAAGCGCTGTCAACGAAGAGGCGACGTACCCATGGACCAGACGACGAAGGCACAGTTGATCGACGCCGCACGTGAAGCCGCGCATCGCAGCTACGCGCCCTATTCGCGCTTTCGGGTCGGTGCCGCGCTGAGGACTGCCGACGGCACGGTGTTTCAGGGCGTCAACGTCGAGAACCGATCGTACGGGCTGGGCATCTGCGCCGAGCGAAGCGCCATCGTCTCCGCGGTCACCTCGGGCCACTCGGCGTTCACGGCCATCGCGGTCTACTCGCCGGACGCCGACTATCCCATTTCGCCGTGCGGAGCGTGCCGGCAGGTCATGAGCGAGTTCATGGACCCGGGCGCGGAGGTCGTCTTCGTCGATCGTGACGGAAACGAAGAGACGCACACGATTGAGGAGATCCTGCCCTTCGACGCGCTGCACGAGCTCGGCGACCGGCCGGTCGACTGATCGGCTTGTGCGGTTGCAGCACCGCCGCGCTCCCGGCTACGACGATCGCCCACTCTTCTCGGCCCGCTTTTCCTCGTCCTCCATGCGGCTCTTCCACACATCAGCCTTGCGCTTGACCTGTTCGGCCTGGTCGGGCTCCCCGAGGATCGCGTGCAACCGCTTGAGCGCCTGCAGATAGTTGATCGCCTGCTTGAAGTCGTCGATGCGCGACGTCGCGAGGGTGTAGCGCTCGAGGAAACGGTCGGCGGACCTCTGCAGGAGCTCCTTCACGAGTCTGAGGTGCTCGACGCGCTGCTGGTATCCCTGCACGCGCGGATCGAGCTCGGAGATCACCGTGCGCAGGTTGACGACGTTTTTCGCGATCGTGGCAAGCCGTCCCTCGAGCTCGACGAACGACCAGCGCCACTTCGTATTCGCCCCGAAGTCGTCCGAGACCGACTGGATCGTGAAACCGAGCTTGCGCACGAGCGCATACCGTTTCGCTTCCGGAAGCGCCTCGATCGCCTCGAGCTGCTCCGCGTACTCCGAGAACGGTGCATCGAGCAGATCCGTCACCACTTCCTCGAGGAAAATCAGGCTCTGGTAGCAGCAACGGTGGGCTTCGCGGACGAAGTTGTCGTTCTTGAAGCTGAGCATGCTGAGCGAGATCCGGTTCAGAAGCAGATAGAGCGACGCCATGTTCAGCCGCTGCTCGGCGAGCGAGACGCGCTTATAGGCGGCTCCGTTCCCCCCGTTCTGGATATCCGCGATGACGGTCTTCTCCCGCCTCTGCAGCGCCTCGATCTGCTGTTTGTACTCCTTCACCCGGTCGGAGTAGCGCTGTTTCGCCTCCGCGGAGATTTTACCCATGCGTCTCTCCTGACACGTGGTACTTGCCGAGCAGCTCTTCGGCGTGATGCCGCGACGCCGCGCCCGTGCGGTCACCGGCGAGCATGCGCGCGATTTCGTCGACACGATCGTCGCCTCCGACCGTCGTTACGTCGGTGACGGTGCGCCCGCTGCGTTCGAGCTTGTGGACCTTGATATGATAGTCGGCGCGAGCGGCGATCGACGCGAGATGGGTGATGCAGAGGATCTGTCTGCGAGTACCGAGGTCGTGCAGGTGCTCTGCGACGGCGACCGCTACCTCCCCTCCGATCCCGGTGTCGATCTCGTCAAACACCATGCATCCGATCGGATCATCTCCGGCGAGCGCCGACTTGATCGCGAGCATCACGCGCGAGAGCTCGCCCCCGGAGGCGATCTCCGATAGCGGCTTGAGCGGCTCTCCGGGATTCGGCGAGATGACGAATCGCACGACGTCGATCCCATGCGGACCACAGCTCGAGCGTCCGTTCTCCCCGGTACGGGGCGCGACGGAGACCTCGAACTTCGTCTTGGGCATCCCCAGCACCCGAATGCTCGCGAGGATGCGCTCGGCGAGCCGGGAGGCCGCCTCCTTGCGCTTCGCCGACAGCTCTCCGGCAAGCCTCAGCACCGCCTGCTCTCGTTCGCGGATCTCGGCCCGCAGCTTCTCCTTGTCTTCTTCCCAGGTCTCGAACCCCGCGAGTTGCGCAGACGCCTCCTCGTGATAGGCGAGCACCTCTTCGATGGTGGAGCCGTACTTCTTCTCGAGTCTGTGGATGAGCGCGAGGCGATCCTCGACCTGACCGAGTCGCTCCGGGGTGAACTCGATGCTGTTGCGGTGATCGCGCACGACCTCGCCGACATCCTCGAGCTCGAAGAACAGGTCCTCGAGGCGGCGTGCCGCGTCGGTGAGCCGCTCGTCGATCGACGTGGCGATCTCCACCGCCCCGCGCGCGGTGCGTAGCTGAGCAAGCGCCCCGCCCCTGTTTTCCGCCACCGAGTCGTAGATTTCGTCGAGCGCCGAAAACAGTTTCTCGTGCTGACTGAGCATGCGACGCTCGCCGTCGAGCTCCTCCTCCTCGCCGGGACGCAGCATCGCTTCGTCGATCTCTGAAACCGCGAACTGCAGGATATCCATCTCGCGCAGCCGCTGTCGCTCGTTCGCCTCCATGTGCTCGAACCGCTTTCGCAGCGCCGAGAGCTCGGAGAAGCGCGTGGCGAGGTCCGCGGCCATCGGCTCGAGACCACCGAAGCGGTCGAGCACGGTCCGATGGCTGTCCTCGCCCATGAGCGACTGGTGCTCGTGCTGACCGTGGATGTCGAATACGAGGTCGGCGAGCTCCTGCAGATCGCGCCGCGTGACCGGTGTCGACTGGACGTAGATCGCGCCGCGACCCGAGCGCTTCACGGTACGCCTGATGATGAGCGTCCCGTCCTCGGCGTCGATGCCGCGAGCCTCGAGCCACGCGAGGGCGTTCGCGTTTTCACCAATGTGAAACGTCCCTGAGACCCGCGCCTCTTCGGTCCCGGACCGGATGGTGCCGGTATCTCCGCGAGCGCCGTGCAGCAGCGACAGCGAGCCGACGAGGATCGACTTCCCCGCGCCGGTCTCGCCGGAGAGCACATTCATCCCGTCCGCGAAACGAACCGTGAGCCGATCGATGAGCGCGAAATTCTGGATGGACAGCTCTTCAAGCATCGGCTTCCTCCGCCTCGCACGCGCCTTCGAGGCCTGTCGACTCCTCCGGCCCCGGACCACCGGACCAGTTGAGCTTGCTCCGCAGCACGTCGTAGAAGCTGCGACGTCTCGCGCGCACGATCCGGGCGCACGCGGCGCTGCGACGCACGATCACGCGATCGCCGGCTTCGAGCGGGAATACGAGCTGTCCGTCGACGGTCATCAGGACGTTCGTCCGCTGCTGTTCCTCGACGGCGATCGTCACCGTCTCGCTTCCGGGAACGACGATGGGCCGGTGCGACAGCGTAAACGGGCAGATCGGGTTGATCACCATCGCGTCCATTCGAGGATCGAGAATAGGCCCGCCCGCGGCGGCGCTGTGCGCCGTCGAGCCGGTCGGGGTGGCGACGATGATGCCGTCGGCACGGTAGTTGCCCAGACTCATCTCGCCGAGACCGACCGAGAGGCGGATGATCTTCGCGATACCCGCCGCCGAGATCACCGTGTCGTTGAGTCCGGTGAAACTCGCGATCTCCTCGCCGGCGCGCTCGACGGTGACGTCCTGCAGGATCCGGTCGGCGATCTCGAGGCGTCCGGCGCGATAGTCCTCGAACGCCTCGCGCCATTCGACCTCGGTGATCTCGGTAAGAAAGCCGAACTCGCCCATATTCACCCCGATAATGGGTATGGGGCGCTGCGAGAGCATGCGCGAAGCGAAGAGCACCGTACCGTCGCCACCGAGCGAGAAGCACAGATCGTAGTGGTCGGTCGGCGGATGCGCCGGCTTGCCGCGAAACTGGAACACGACCGCGGCGATGCCCTCGTCGAGGAGCTCCTCGCGTATGGCTTCGGCCACTTCGCCGGCTCGCTCTTTGTGGAGATTTGCGACGATGAGTACGCTGCGAACGGACCGAGTCAAGGCGGGCATCCTTTGCAACTTACTATACCCACGCCCCAAATCGCTGTAAAGCTTCGCAACGAAGCGTCGCCGCGAACGAGCCTCCTACGGGAGCGTCGTCAGTACCCGCTCGATCGTCGCGATCTCCTTCGCGCTCAGCGATGGGTAGAGCGGAAACACGAGGCAGCGCAAGAGCAACGACCGCGCCACCGGGAAACCGGCCTCGACCACCGTCGGCGGCTCGGTGGCGAAGATCGACGCTGCGGCGGGTGCGCTCGGGTCGGGTCCCGACGCCGCGCAGGCGCCCGCCGTGACCGTCGCAGGCCCGGGGCCGGTGGCACCGCTTGTCGCGCCGGCCTCGCGCTCCGCGGCAGTCGGGCCGGCTGCCGCGTCGCCCTCGGCACGTTCGATCTCGCCGCGATCGGCGATTTGCCGCTCGGTCAGCCCGTACCGCGCGAGCATGACCGCGGAGAACGCCTGCCGCGCCTCCACGCCTTTCTTCTTCGCGTACGTCACCACGTCGGAGACGCTGCCCTCGACGAGTACCGGAAAGCTCAGGTAGACGTTCTGCGCATCCCCCGGCTGGACGGGGGCGCGATGACGCCCGCGCATCAACGCCCGCGCGTACACACCGGCGATCTCGGCGCGACGCGCGACGAACCGCTCGATCTCGCGTATCTGCGTGAGCCCGAGCGCCGCGTTCATATCCGGCAGCAGCGCGTCCGCCGAGAGCTCCTCGGCCCGCCGGCGCAGCGCGGCGCGATCGCTCTTCGATGCGGCGAGCAGCAAGGTACCGCCACCGGCGGTAATCACGTCCTCCGGCTCCATACCTACGATCACGAATCGCCCGAAGCGACCCACGCGTTCCTCTCCGGTGTTCGCGCCGATTCCCTCCGATACGTCCTCGATGACCGGCACTCCGAGCGCAGCGATCGCCTCCATCGCCGGCACGAAGCCGAGCGTGGTGTGCGTGACGATCGCCGCCGGCTCCGCCTCGGTCCCGCGCGTGGTCTCGATGTACGCATCGACGCGCTCGGCGTCGATGCAGAACGAGTCGTCGCTCACGTCGACGTACACCGGTACGAGGCCGAGCTCGTGCAGCACCGCGTGATAGACGTGCGGTACGAGCGGGTCGAGCAGGACCCGACTGCCCGGATCGAGACCGAGCAGATCAACGGCGATCGCGAAGGCGCGAGCGCGCTCGCGTAGCGCGATGCCGCCGGCGAGACCGAGGTAGTCGCCGACCGCGCCGGCGAGCTGATCGGAGAGCGATCCGGGACCGAGGCTGTCGGTCACCATACAGCTGAGCACCGCGTCCATGTCACGACGCCGGATACTGGGACGAGAGACGTTGACCATTCGCTTACCGTTGAATCCGTTCGAGTTGCTGGAGTTCCTTGCGGTTGAAGAGGCGGTCGATATCGAGAATGATCAGGTAACGATCCTCCTCGCTCACCACACCCTGAATGTACTCGGTGCCGATACCGGAGATCACCTGCGGCGGCGGCTGGATCTGGTCCGACGAGATCGTCACGACGCGGGCCACCTTGTCGATCAGGACCGCGAGGTGCCGACCGTCGATGTTGATGATCACGAATCCGCTGAGCAGCTGATCCTCCTCGGTGAGCTCGGCGTGCTTGATATGAAACCGCCGATGGAGGTTGATCACGGGGATGATCTCACCGCGGAGGTTGAAGATACCCTCGACGTAGGCGGGTGCGTTCGGGATCGGGCGGACCTCTTCTATCTTGACGATCCCCTCGACATCCATGATGTCGATCCCGTATTGCTCGTCGCCGAGCTGGAACGTCACGAGCTGGAGGGACTGGACGGTGTCCGACATGCCCACAGGATAGTCGAGGGGGCGCACTCGTGCAAGGCGGTCGGGATGCCGGTCGCCGGCCGGCGGCGCGCGCGACGACCGCTCGACCTTCGTCGTTTGACACGCGCGGCCCGCACCCGTAAGGTTGCCGGACGTGAAACGATTCATGCTATCAGCCCTTCTCGTGGCCCTGGCTCTCACGCCGGGCTTCGCCGATTCCGGCGCGGCGTCGGCGGACCTCGGCGCAACCGCGAGCGAGGCGGTTGCCACAGGCCTCATCCAGACGCAGCTTCCGTGGTGGGGCTGGGCCCTCCTGCTGTTCGGGTTCACCGCGGCGCTCGGCGTGGTCGCCGTGATCGGCGGCGTCGGCGGCGGCGTGCTCTTCGTGCCGATCGTCTCGGCGGTCTTCCCGTTCCATTTCGATTTCGTTCGCGGCGCGGGCCTCATGGTCGCGCTGTGCGGAGCGCTCAGCGCGGCGCCGATTCTTCTCAAGAAGGGTCTCGCCGACATGCGGCTGGGCTGGCCGGTCGCGCTCTTCGGCGCGATCGGTGGTATCGTCGGCGCGAATCTGGGGCTCGCCCTTCCCACCGGCATCGTCGAAGCGCTTCTGGGAGTGGCCATCGTGTCGATCGTCGTCCTCATGCTCAGCTCCAGGAGGACCGACTTCCCGGGTGTTCGGCGCTCGGACCCGGTGAGCGCATTCCTCGGGATCGGCTCGACGTACTTCGACGAGAGCCTCGGCCGCGCGATCGACTGGAAGGTCCACCGGACCCCTGTCGCGCTCGCGAGCTATCTTGCGATCGGGATGATCGGCGGGATGTTCGGCCTCGGCGCGGGATGGGCGAACGTGCCGGCTCTGAACCTTCTCATGGGGGCTCCGTTGCGGGTCGCCGTCGGAACGAGCGGGTTCATCATGACGGTCAACAGCGCGTCGGCGGTCTGGATCTACATCAACCGCGGGGCCCTGCTTCCGCTGATAGCCGTCCCATCGATAGCCGGCATGATGATCGGCACACGAGTGGGCGCGATTCTGCTGCCCCGGATCCGGGCCCGGGCGATCAGATGGATCGTAATCGGGCTGATGGGGATCACAGGCCTGCGTTCGCTCGCGGCAGGCATTCTGGAGATGGTACGATGAAGCGTTCCACCCCGGCTCCGTACCCGGTAGACGTCGTGCAGGAGCGATACGCACGGGTGCTGTCGGTCGTCGTCGTGGTTGACCTCGTCATCCTCGGCGTCGGCCTCCTGCTCTACGCGAGCGGCGCGCTTCCCTCGTCGGTGACGATAGGTTCGATCCCCGAGTTGTGGCACCTGAGCGCGGAGGAGCTCACCACCCTGTCCGGCACAGCCGACTGGAGCTGGGTCGAGACGCTCGGCGAAGGCCGGTCGCTCGCGTTCGCCTCGCTGGTCGCGTTTCCGGCGAGTATGATCGTCATGACCGCGGTGGCGACGACGCTCTACCTCCGGCATCGCCGGACCACGTACGCCGCGATAAGCGCGGCCGTCCTCGCGGTGTTCGTCGCGGCTGCCATCGGTCTGGTCTCGTGATGAACCCGCCGACTCCCGATCCGATCGCCGCGTATCTGGAGCACCGTTCGCTCGTGAGCGAGCGCGCCTCGCGCCTCTCGGACCGCTACGACGGGCACCTCCGCTGCCGACGCGGATGCTACTACTGCTGCGACGAGATCACCGTACTCCCGATCGAGTTCGAGGCGCTGCGGTTGTGGGTGGCAGAGAACGGGATGCCAACGGCCGACCGGCTCGGTGGTCCGCCGTCCGACCGCGGCCAGGCGCCGGCGGCGATCCGGGAACGCGACGAGACCGCGCAAACGCGGCGCGCTTCAGCGGCGTGGCAACCGACCAGCGTCGATCGGTCCGCGCACGGTACCTTCCCCTCGCCTCCCGCCCCGCGACGGCGGTGCGCCTTCCTCGGCCGCTCGGGTGAGTGCACCGTCTACGAGGGCCGGCCGATCATCTGCCGCACGCACGGCCTGCCGCTCGCCTACCGGGTCTACGAGTACGATCTGCACGGCCGCGAGGTCGCGCCCGAACACCCGCAGTACACCGACCTCTGGTGCGATCTGAACTTCACTACGCTCACCGACACGAGCGCGCCAAAGCTCTTCGACCGAGAGGGACGCATCAACATGGACGAGGTCAACCGGACGATTGAGTCGCTGAACGAGGCCTTCCTCGAGACCGAGGCGGGCAGCCGCTACCGCGACCTGCCGCCCGGCGAGGACAGGCTCGTGCTCGGCGTGCTGCTGCGGTAGGGGCCGCGCGGCGGATACGCAGGTCCTGCCGGCCCTACTCCTCCGACCCGGCGACGATCGGGCGGACCGAGATGTCGAGGTCCTGCGTCGAGGCGACGTGCGCGAGCTCGTCGC
>CAZVEF010000034.1:0-9132 GCA_964625715.1 uncultured Spirochaetaceae bacterium
CTCGACTACGTGCCCCTGCAGGTCGAGTACAACGAGAAGTACTACGCCGCGGGCAAGATCCCCGGCGGCTTCCTCAAGCGCGAGGGCAGACCGAAGGACCGCGAGATTCTCGTCTGCCGGCTCATCGACCGGCCGCTGCGCCCGCTGTTCCACAAGTCGTTCGCGCGTGACATCCAGGTCGTGCCTACGGTCGTGGGCACCGATAACGTCAACGTGCCGGATGTCCTCGCTATGAACGCGGCGAGCGCCGCGGTAACGGTCAGCGACATTCCGTTCGACGGCCCCGTCGGTGCGGTCCGCGTCGGCTACGTCGACGATGAGCTCGTCATCAACCCTACCTACGAACAGCTCGAGCGCTCGGATCTCGACATCGTGGTGGCGGGTACGAAGGACGGCATCACGATGGTGGAAGGCGGTGCCGATCAGGTCAGCGAGGACCTCCTCATCGAGGCGATCGAGAAGGCGCGTCCGACGATCATCGAGCTCTGCCGGATCCAGGTCGAGCTCCGCGCCGCCGCCGGCAGGGAGAAGCTCCCCCTGCCGGAAGCGGAAGCCGAGTTCGGACCGGCGCAGGAGATCAGAGCATTCGCCTATCCGAAGCTCGAAGAGGCCTGTTTCGTCAAGGGAAAGATGAACCGCAGCGCGGCCATCAAGGCTGTGAAGAACGAGGCGAAGGAGAGGTTTGCCGAGGCAATCGCCGCCGCCGCCGAGCAAACCGGCGTTGATGGGTCGAAGGCCGTCTCGGCGCTCTTCGAGGACATGGAGCAGGAGATCGTCCGAAAGTCGATCATCGACAGGAAGGTCCGCACCGACGGACGTGGTCCCGAGGATATCCGGGCAATCACCTGCGAAGTTCCCGTGCTCGAACGCACACACGGCTCGGCACTCTTCACGCGCGGCGAAACGCAGGCGCTCGCGGTGGTGACGCTCGGGACCCAGCGCGACGAGCAGATCATCGACAACATCGAAGAGGATGGACGCGAGAACTTCCTGTTGCACTACAACTTCCCACCGTTCTCCGTCGGCGAGACCGGCCGTATGGGCACCGGGCGTCGGGAGATCGGACACGGACATCTCGCGCATCGGGCGCTCGAGGCGGTCCTTCCCGATCACGATTCATTCCCGTACACGCTGCGAGTCGTCAGCGAGATCCTTGAGAGCAACGGTTCCTCGTCCATGGCGACGGTCTGCGGCGGTACGCTCAGCCTCATGGACGCGGGAGTGCCCATCAAGAAGCCGGTCGCCGGCATCGCGATGGGCCTCGTGACCGATGGGGAGGACTACGTCGTGCTCTCCGACATCCTCGGCGAAGAGGACCATCTCGGCGACATGGACTTCAAGGTCACCGGTACGGACGAGGGGATCACCGCGTTCCAGATGGACATCAAGATCAAGAACGTCGACTCCCAGATCATGCGTAACGCGCTCGACCAGGCCCGGCGCGGTCGGATGCACATCCTCGACATCATGAATCAGGCGATCGAGGCTCCGCGAAAGGAGCTCAGCCGCTACGCCCCGCGCATCGTGAGTTTCCACGTCGATCCCGAGAAGATCGGTACGTTGATCGGCCCGGGCGGCAAGACCATCAAGAGCATCTCGGAGAAGCACGACGTCACGATCAACATCGAGAACGACGGGTCGGTGACGATCTACTGCAAGGACGCCGACGCCGCCGAGGCGGCACGTGCGAGCCTTCTCCAGCTCCTCGAGGAACCCGAGGTAGGCCGTACCTACGATGCGACCGTCCGGCGTATCGTCGATTTCGGCGCCTTTGTCGAGTACATGCCGGGGCGCGAAGGCCTCGTGCACATCTCCAAGATGGCGCCCTACCGGGTCGAGAAGGTCACCGATATCCTCCAGATGAACCAGGACGTGCCGGTACGGATCATCGAGATCGACAAGATGGGCCGGGTAAACCTGAGCCTCATCTACGACGAAGCCGAAGGCAGGCACGATGAGAACCGTGGCGGCGGTCGCGGAGGCGGAGGCGGCGAACGAGGCGGTCGGCCCCACGGTGGTCGCGGCGGTCGCGACCACGATCGAGGCGAACGCCGGAGCCGGGACGGAGAATGATCCGGGTTCCGGCGCTGTTCCCGGAGGGCCGTCGTCCGCACTACGCCAGCGAATCGGCGGCGGGCGCCGACCTGAAGGCTGCGCTCGACGAACCGCTCACCCTCGGTCCCGGGGAGCGAGGGGCCGTGCCCACCGCGCTACGCATCGCGCTGCCCGACGGGTACGAGGCGCAGGTTCGCCCGAGGTCCGGGCTCGCGATCGCGCACGGCGTGACCGTGCTCAACGCACCGGGCACGATCGACGCGGACTACCGCGGCGAGATCAGGGTGCTGCTGATCAACCTCTCTGACACATCGTACACGATCTCCGACGGCGATCGAGTAGCACAGCTCGTCGTCGCACCCGTCTCGCGCGCACAGTTCGTGTCTGCGGACGGCGGACTCGAGCCGTCGGACCGGGGGGAGGGCGGCTTCGGCTCCACGGGGCGATAGCGATGAGTCGGCACTACACGCGGATCACGTTCTACGTCGCGCGGGAGTTCTTCTTCAGTTTTGCCGTTGCATTTCTCTTCTTTTTCTTCATCTTCTTCATCAACCAGATCCTCCTGCTCGCCGAGCAGATTCTGACGCGGCGGGTGCCGCCGCTCGACGTCGCACGGCTCATCTTCTACTCCCTGCCGTCGATCGTGGCGCTTTCCTTTCCCTTCGGGGCGCTCGTCGGGGCGCTCATGGCGATCGGGCGCTTCTCGTCGGACAACGAGATCATCGCGTTCCAGGCCTCAGGGGTGCCGAACCGCCGACTGTTCGCGCCGCTGCTCGTGCTCGGGATCGGGCTGTCGCTGTTCTCCTTCGTGATGAACGACTACTTCCTCCCGCTGGGCACGATCAACTTCGGGAGGCTCTACCGTGAGCTGCTCTTCGCCAACCCGGAGCTCGAGCTCGAATCCTACAGCGTCCGAAACTACCAGCAGTCGACCATCGTCACCGGCGCGGTCGACGGGCGACGAATCAGCGACCTCGTGATCCTCGACACGACCGATACCGGGGAGCAGCGCGTGATCTCCGCCTCGCACGCCGAGCTGACCGAGTCCGGGGGAGAGGCGGGAATCGTCTCGCTGCTGCTGTCGAACGTCGTCTCGCACGCGACCGAGCACAACGATCGCGACGACTTCTCCTACAGCATCGCCGACGGCATGGAGTACAACATCCTCCTGCGAGACATCACCTTCAGCCTCCGCAACCCCGGCCCTCGCGAGATGGCCTCGGGTGACGTTTGGGAGGTGATCGTCGACCGCCGTTCGACGCTGGAGCAACGACGAGCGGACCAGGCCGCCCTGGTCGCCGGTCTGCGCCACGCACTGACGGGCGAATACCGCGTCGGCGTCGAAGGCGTGGTCGCCGGTCGCACGACGCTCCAGCGGCTGACGACCGATCTCGACGCGTCGCTGGCGCGCCTTCAGACCGAAGAGAACCGGATCATCACCGACCGAACCCTGAGCAACTACGAGCTGGAGTTCCACAAGAAGTTCTCCATTCCCTTCGCGTGCCTGACGTTCATTCTCTTCGCGTTTCCGGTCGGGCTGCTCACCCGGCGTGCCGGGCGAGCGGTGGGCTTCGGGATCGGCCTGCTCGTGTCGACGATCTACTGGAGCCTGCTCATCGCCGGGCAGACGGTCGGCATCAACAACCCGGACATCTCGCCGGCGTTGGCGATGTGGGCACCGAATGCGGTGATTCTCGTCCTCGGCGGCGCGGCGTACGCGTGGAAGGCCCGGAGATGAGAAGCCTGCTCACGCTGCACACGATGCTGCTCCGCGCCTTCACGCCCGTGCTTCTCATCGCGGTCGCCTTCTTCGTCACGATTCTCCAGCTCGTCGACCTGTTCGAAGATATCACGACCTACATCGACCGCGAGGTTGCATTCGCCGACGTCTTCCTCGTACAGCTGCTCTACCTGCCCAAGAGCGTCCATTTCGCGCTGCCGATGGGCCTGCTCTTCGCCGCTGCGTTCACGCTCGGCACGCTCTACAGCCGCAACGAGCTGATCTCGGTCTTCGGCTCCGGGGTGTCGCTGCGCAGCTTCGTCCTTCCGCTGGTGGCCGTCGGGGCCCTGTTCAGCGTCGCCTCGTTCGCCTTCGAGGAGAGTGTCGTCATTGACACGCTGCGCCGCAAGAACGCCCTCGAACGCGAGCTCATCAACGTCTCCAGCAGCCGCAGCAACAGCAACGTCACGCGCCTGGGTGGCTCGTCGCGCGTTGTCTATCACGCCGATTTCTACAACGACGAGACTGCGACGCTCTCCGGCGTGATCATCGTCGAACGCGACGCCGACGGCGAGCTGCAGCGAATCGTCAACGCGCGTACCGCACGCTGGAACGGCGAGCACTGGGACGTACAGACCGCGCGCATCTTCGAACGCGACGGCGAGCAGTTCACCGAGCGATTCTCGTCGAGCGAGCCGCTCGAGCACCTCGTGCTTACCCCTGGAGCGTTCCGACGAGTGGGACGCGACATGGAGGAGATGCGGCTCGAACAGGCGCGCGAATGGATCGAATCGCAGCGCGCGGCGGGGCTGCCGTACCGGCAGGATCTCACGAAGTATCACGAGCGCTTCTCCTTCGCGCTCACCCCGCTCATCGTCGTCATGATCGCGACCGCCGTCGGCGGTCGTTTCCGCAAGAATATCCTTCTCATGAGCCTGCTCGTCTCGCTCTCGGTATCGGTCGTCTACTACGTGGCGCAGATGATCTCGGGACTGCTCGCGTACTCCGGCGCCGTGAGCCCGGTGCTCGGGGCTTGGGCCGGCGTGCTGCTCTTCGTTCTCCTGGGGGCGGCGCTCATGAGACTCTCACGGACCTGAATGGCATCGATCTACACTCTCGAGGCGTGCGACGCGCACACCGCCGCTCGCGCCGGACACATCGACCTTCCCCACGGTCCGGTCGATACGCCCGCCTTCATGCCGGTGGGAACCGCGGCGACAGTCAAGGCGATGCGCCACGACCGCCTGCGCGACATCGGCTTCCAGATGATCCTGGGAAACACGTACCATCTCTACCTGCGCCCGGGCCCGGACGTCATCGCCGCGCACGGAGGGCTGCACGGTTTCTCGAGCTGGGATCGCAACATCCTCACCGATTCCGGGGGATACCAGGTCTTCTCGCTCGCCGCGCTGCGGAGCATCACCGACGAAGGGGTGGCGTTCCGCTCGCACGTCGACGGGGCGCGACACCTGTTTACGCCGGAGACCGTCGTGGACGCGCAGGTGGCGTTCGACAGCGACGTGCAGATGGCGCTCGACGTGTGCACCGGCTACGGAGTCGGCGAACGCGAGGCGACGCAGGCGCTCGAGACGACCAGCCGCTGGGCGGCGCGGGCGAAGGAGCGCTGGATGAGGCGGCGCGAGGAGGGGTATCGCGGTTCGCTCTTCGGGATCGTCCAGGGCAACTTCTTTCCGGCGTTGAGGAAGCGAAGCGCCGCCGAGATCGCGCGGCTCGACCTGCCGGGGATCGCCATCGGCGGGCTGTCGGTGGGTGAGGACCCGGAGGTCTTTCGCGAGACGCTCTTCGAGACGGCGCCGTTGTTGCCCGAGGACCGGCCGCGCTACCTCATGGGCATTGGAACGCCGGACTACATCTTCGACGCGGTCACCGCGGGGATCGATCTGTTCGACTGCGTGTTTCCCACGCGAATCGCACGCAACGGCACCGTTCTCACGCCCCACGGACGCGTGGTGCTCAAGAACGAACAACACCGCGACGCAACCGACCCGATCGATCCTGAGTGCGGGTGCGCGACCTGTCGCACCTACTCGCGATCGTACCTTCGGCACCTGTTCACGACTCGCGAGATACTCGGGCCCATGCTCGCAACAGAGCATAATCTCTTCTTCCTCGCGCGCCTGCTCGACGACATCCGCTCGGCGATCCGCGACGGGTCCTACGCGCGCTTCCGCGATTCGTTCATGCGCCGCTACGGGGAGGGTGAACGTGAGCGCCGCTCGCGCCGATAGACAAAGGGTGGAACGCTCCCTCTCGCGCAGCGCACGTTCGACCGCCGCGGTCATGAGTATCACCGCGCTCTCGCGGGTCCTCGGTTTCGTCCGCCAGGCGGCGATCAACGCGGTATTCGGAGCGTCGGGCACCGCGGACGTGCTCAACGCCGTGTTCAATATTCCGAACAACCTGAGAAAACTTCTCGCCGAGGGCGCGCTGTCGGCGGCGTTCATCCCGGTCCTCTCGCAGGCGTCGGCGGACACCGAGTCGGAAGACGCCGGCGTGCCGCGACAGATCGTGCGCAACCTCCTCGCGTTCCAGTACCTCGTGCTCGTGCCCGTGCTCGTACTCGCCGTCGTCTTCGCCGGGCCGATTACGCGCTTCATTCTCGACTTCCCCGATGCGGCCTACCAGCAGCTCGCAGCGCAGCTCTTTCGCTGGTTCATCCACTACACGCTGCTCATCAGCGTGAGTGCGGTGCTCATGGGTACGCTGAACAGCCGCAGCAGGTTCACGCTGCCGGCGCTGACTCCCATCCTCTTTTCGGTCGCGGTGATCGCGTCGATCCTGCTGCTCAGCCCGTCTCTTGGGCTCCACGCGATGTCGGTCGGCATCCTCGCGGGGGGGCTCGCGCAGATCGCCGTCCAGGCGCCCCAGTTCCGCCGGCTGGGCTTCGATTTCCGGCCGTCGTTCGACTTCGGCAACCCGTACTTCCGGCGGATCATGCGCCAGTGGCTGCCGGTCGTCGCGGCAAGCAGCGTCTTCGCGATCAACCAGTTCGTGGCAATCTACTTCGCTTCCGGGCTCGAAGACGGCAGCGCCTCGGCGCTGGCGAACGCGGTCATCTTCTGGCAGCTCCCGCAGGGCATCCTGGGCGTAAGCATCATGACGGTGCTCTTTCCGCGCATGAGCCGCCAGGCGGGCTCCCACGACCGCGAGGGGCTCAAGCGCACGCTCGGTTTCGGGATCCGCGGCATTCTCGCGCTGCTCGTGCCGTCGGCCGTCGTACTCGCGCTGTTGGGGCGCGAGGTGGTCGCCGTCGCGTTCCAGCGCGGCGAATTCGAGCTCGCCGACACGCTTCGCGCCGCCGACGTGCTGGCGGCGTATTGCATCGGCATGGCGAGCGTGAGCGCGTTCGGTTTTCTGCAGCGGTTCTTCTACTCGAACAGCGACTACCGTACCCCGACGATCACCGCGGTCGTCGTCGTGGTCATCGACGTAGGCCTGTCGCTGTGGCTGAAGGAGACGACGCTGCGCGTCGTCGGTCTCGCCGTCGCCAACTCCGCCGCCTTCACCGTCGGCGCGGTCGTGCTGCTCGTGCGCGCGAGACGCGTCGTCGGAGGAATCGAGCTGGCCGCGATCGCAACGACACTGGGAAAGACGCTCGCGGCGACCGTTCCGGCGGTGGTCGCCGTCGTCGCCGCACGTCGGGTGCTCGGCGGCTGGTGGCGAACACTCTGGCAGCAGGGCAGCTCGCTCGAGAGCTTCGGCGTCGCCGCCGCGCTCGGTCTGCTCGCGCTGGCGATCGTCGCCGCGGGATTCGTGATTCTGCGCGTTGAGGTGGTATCCTTACTCGTGAGAAGGGGCAGACATGAACCGAAAAACCAGTAGCCGGGCGCGGGGCGCCGACGCGTGGCGGATCCGAGCGGCGGTAGTCGCCTGCGGGCTCGCCGCGATCACCGGCGCGGTGAGAGCCCAGGAGGACGGTCTGCTCGATCGCTGGGAGCAGACGCTGCGCTACGGGATCGATTCGGAGATAGGCTCGACCCTCGACCAGATCGCGCAGGCGGGCGAGACGAGTCTGGACGAGCTGATCGTCGAGCGATTCGCCTCGACCCGCGACGATTCGCTGCGCTCGCGTATCATCGAGCACTTCGCTGATCTCGAATCGCCGGTTCTCGGCGAGGAGGTCCGCGCGCTCTACCTCGCCGACCAGCGCGTGAGCAACGACCTTCTGCAGGCTTCTGCGAACTACCTCTCGCGCGTGGTCGCAGACCCGTCACCGCAGCTGCTCGAGCGCTACGCACAGATCGCACAGGACGCCGATGTGCTCGCCGCAAGCGCTGCAATCGACGCGATCGGTCGCGACGGCTCACCGCGGGCGGTCGACACGCTGCTCGACCTCTACGATCGCCTCGGCTCCGCGGATCTGCGCGCGGCCGTCATCCGCGCGCTCGGACAGACCGGAAGCGAAGCGGCGGTGCCGCTTCTGACAGGCATCGCGTCGGATGAGTTCACCGAGAGCTCGTTGCGTCAGTACGCCGCCGAGGCGCTCGGCCGCATCGGCGCACCGGAGAGCGTAGATCTGCTGACCGATCTTCTCGCCACCGACGACAGCCTGCTTCGCGCGTACGCCACCTACGGACTCGGGTTCTACGACACCGAAGAGGTGGCGACGCTGCTCGAAGAGGCGCTACGCGATTCGTTCTGGCGGGTGCG
Source organism: uncultured Spirochaetaceae bacterium (assembly GCA_964625715.1). Lineage (GTDB taxonomy): Bacteria > Spirochaetota > Spirochaetia > DSM-27196 > SLST01 > SLST01. The sequence continues at coordinate 8,447 of CAZVEF010000034.1, forward strand.
GGTCTCAGCGCTCGAGGCGCTTGGAGAACAGCAACGCGCCGAGGCACTGCCCTCGATCGTCTACAAGGCGCGCCGCGACCCCGAACGTCCGGTCCGTGAGGAGGCGATCCGGACGCTCGCGCGTATCGGGACGCCGGAGAGCGTGGAGACGCTCGGCAAGCTCGCACTCGACGACGAGCTTGCCGAGGTGGAGCGTATCATCGCCGTCGAGCAACTCGGCGGGAACTCGGCCGGCGAGACCGCCGGAGTATTCGCAAAGATCGTCGAGGAACAGTGGGAGAGCGAAGGCTCGAAGCTCCTCGACGCGGTGGGCCGGGTCGTGAGCGAGCACGCCTCGCGCGACTACGCGTCGCTGTACGACACGCTGCTCGAGCATCCGAACTACATCATCCGCGTCTACGCGATGCGCGGAATCGGCGAAGCCGGAATCCGCTCGCGCGCAGACGCGCTCAAGCGGGTTGCGCGTGAGAACTCGTCCGGCCTGGTCCGTCGGACCGCGCTCACCGCGCTCGAGACGATGGGTGTGTCGTTCGACCCCGATGCGGAGGACGACCGCACCGACGCCGAAGGCGGAACGGACGGCGCACCTGCCGACGGCGCGTCGCGCGACGCGGTCCCGGCAGACGAGTAGGGCAGCGCGCCGCTGCCCGGGCCCCGGCCCGAAAAGCGGCTACCTCCGCCCGAAA
>CAZVEF010000034.1:9232-20684 GCA_964625715.1 uncultured Spirochaetaceae bacterium
GCCCGAAAGGCGGCTACCTCGGCGCGGTTCTACGAGAAATCGGCCTTCTCGATCCCCTCGACGCTGTACCGGTACGTGCGCTCGTTGATCGAGAACTCGAGCTTGTCGCCGACCTTCGAGTTCTGCAACTCACGGCCGAGCGGCGAGAGATAGGAGATCACACCCTCTTCCGGGCTGCTTTCCCACGGTCCGAGCAGGACGTACTCCTCCACGCTGTCGTCGTCGCTTCGCAGCCGCACCCGGTTGCCGAAGGAGACGCTCTTCGTGTCGACCTCGTCCGGTCGAACGATCGTTGCCTTGTCGAGCTCATCCTTCATCCGGGCGGCGTTGGCGTTCAGCATCTCCTGACGTTCCTTCGCCGCCTTGTACTCCGCGTTCTCGCTGAGGTCGCCGTGCTGAATCGCCTCGCTGATCTCCTTCGAGTTCTGCGGCACCTCGATCTCGTGGAGGTGCTTGAGCGCCTTCTGCTTCTCGTTGTAGGCGCTCGGCGTCACCATGAACCCGCGACGGCTCACGCTGTCCGGCTGTTCGCTCTCTCCGTAGAAGTGAAAGCCCGGATGGCGGTCCATGATCCTCTGCTTCAACTCGATCTTGATCGACGGATCGAGTTCCTTGACGTCGTTGACGAGCGTGTAGACGCGGTTGATCCCGCCCTCGTCGGCGCGCTCGAGATAGCGCTCGAGGTTGCCGTCCTTGAACAGGTAGTTATGGATCTGACGGTTGATCTTGCGGTTGTAGCCTACATCCTTGCGGTTGTCGATGTCGCGGAAGGTGAGATCGAGCAGGTGGATCATCGCGATGAGGATCTTCTCGTAGTCGACGTCGAGCTTTGCGAACCAGCGGTCGTCGGTGACGTTGCGCGCGAGCCAGACGAATGCCTCCCGGAAGTCGCGTTGGTTCTCGTAGACCTTCATGAACAGCTCCGCGAGCCGATCCTGGTGACCGCCTCGCTCGAGTTCGCCGATGATGTCGCGCGAGAGATAGTAGGGGAAGAGCCGGACGTAGAGCACGGGCCATTCGTCGACATTCTCGCGAAGCTCGTGGATGAACTCACGCTTCAGGTCGTTCGAGTCGATCTTCTTGAACGTATCTTCGACGTCCTCGATCTGCTCGAAGAGCGTCGTGAAGTCGAGCTCGATGTCGGGCTTGAGATACGGATGTCGCTCCACGATCCTGCGCACGAGCAGGTTGCTCGCGACCACGTACTCGTTGGCCTGGGTCGCGCTCTTCAGCAACGAGGTGAAGTACTCGAACATCTCGCGGAAGAACTCGCTGTCGGTTCCTGCGTCATCGTCGGACTCCATGAATTCCATGAACTCCTCGACGATCCGGATCTTCTCGAAGAAGCTCTTCGCGCTGCGGAACTTGTTGAAAGACTTCTCGCCGAGCGTAATGGGTTGGTCGCGCACGACGAAGTGGTCGGCCTTGTCGCTGACTACGCCGAAGGTCTTGTTTGTCTTGAGGATGTTGCGCGCCTTCGTGCTCCAGCTCGACCACTCGCTCGGCGTGAGGATCGAAGGGACGAGCTCGCTCTTGATGCGCTTCATGTCCGTGGCGTTGTCCGCGCTCCTGATCGTCGTCTTGAGCGCCCAGACGATGTCCTCCTTGACCTTCTTGCGCAGCTTGTCTCTCTTCCAGACGCTGCGCAGGACCCAGAGGTGGTCCTTCGGAAGGACGTCCAGCGCGTTGACCGCCATCTTGAGCGTCATTTTGTGGCCGCGTTTCCGCGCGAAGTCCACGACGATCTGATCGCCTGAAATCGAGCGGATGATACCGACCCCCCAGGAGCGGTGGAAGACGAAGTTGCCCTCGTCGAAGGCGATGTGCTTCTCGAAGTCGGCGATGGCGTCGTGGACATTCCGCCAGCTCTGGTTGAGGTTCGAAAGGCGGATGTACTCGTCGAGCTGGCTGTGATCGGCGTACTTCTGCTGGAAGCATTCCACGATCTCCTTGCGCGCCCACGGACTCTTCGGGTCGTACTCGAGTATCCGCTTGAGGATCTCGATTGCCGTGTCCCAGTCCTTCTTCTCCTTGAAGTGGGGGTAGAGATCCTCGAGCAGCTGTACCGAGCGCTCCTGGCTGACCATCTTCGCGATACGGCTTTCGGCGTGGTAGAAGAACTCCGTCTCTTCCGGTGCGTACTGAATGAGCTTGTGCCAGACTTCCTTGATACTGTTGAACAGCCGCTTGTTGATGTAGCGGTGCAGCGCCTTCTTGTAGTAGTCCACCGCCTCGTCGATCGCATCCTCCTCCTCGCGTCTCTCGGCGAGATGACGGACGATGTCGGCTTCGTCGTAATCGATGCGGATGAGCCGCTCCCAGACGTCGAACTTCTTCTCCTGCTGATTCTCGCTGTCGTAGGACTCGGCAAGCGTACGCAGCGCGAACTTGTTCTCGCCGTACTCGAGAATGCGCCGGCAGAGATACTCCACGATGTTCCACTTGCGATTGTCCTGGAAGATCTCGATCAGCGTCACGAGGTTGGTGTCGTCGACGTTCTGCTTGCTGAGATGGATGACGCCCGACAGGTAGAGCGCGATGATGCTGTTCTTCGTGTGAACGAGATGCTCGTCGCACATCTCCAGCACCTCGTCCTGGATCTCGGCCTCGAAGACCCGGTCGAGCACCTCGTCGAGCTCTTCGAAGTTGGCGACGGTGTAGTTGTTCAGGGTCGCACGCGTCCACTTCTCCTCGTTGAGCAACTCTGAAACCTGTGCGATGAGCTTGTCGGACATGTCAATCTCCTACCTAGTTTGTGTACTGCCTGTAGATCCGATCGTTCACCGAGCGCAGCTTCAGCAGGACCTCGTCGGTCTTGGCGGCGTCTTCGCCGGTAGCGACGTAATGATCGATCAACCAGAAGTATCGATTGATCAGCCGCGGCTCCACGAGCTCACGCGCGGAACGTCCTTCGCGCAACTCGCGCTCGAGTGCGTAGATGCTCTGCTTCAGCTTGCCGTATTCTATGGACCGTAACTCTCGCTTTACGTTGAAGACGCCGTAGAGCACCCCGTAGACCGGCAACCATTCACGGAGCGCCTCCCCCTCAAACCCGAGCTCCGCGACCTTGTCCGCAAGCGCCCGAATCATCTGGGACTCCAACAGCTCTAAATGTACTCGCTGCGGGTCCAGGAAAAAAGCCTCGCGGAAGAATGCCTTGGCGGGCGCAACCTCGTTTACCAGCGCGTACGCGTCGGCCAGCTCCGCGGTGATCTCCGCGTTCGCCGGGCTCTCCGCGGCGGCCGCTTCGAGATAGCGCACCGCCTCGTCGTATGCGCCAAGTCCCTTGTGACACCGTCCGATCCGCAGCAGGACCTCTGCGTCCGAGCCCTCCGATTCCGCAAAGAGTCGGTCGAACGAGCGCAGCGCCGAGCCGAAGACGTAGTGGCGCAGCGACTGCAAACACGGCTGGCACGCGTCACCGGCGCGTCGAATGAACCTCTCAAAGACCGGCCACTGGTCGAGCAAGTACTGACCGCGTTCGAAGTCGTGCCCGATTCCGGCGATCTGTCGCTCGCGCTCGCGCCAGAAGTTCACGTACTTCAGCGCGGCGAGTACATCCCCATTCTCGAAGTCGATCCCGAGCGCGCGTTCGAGCTCCCCGAGCGCCGCTTCGAGGTCATACTCTCGTATGGCGACATTCGCCCGTTCGAGCAGATGCTCGAGCAAATGCTCGCCTCTCGGATCATCGGTGTCTCTATCGTGCATATGCTGACACGTTCGGCGCTCGGTCACTTCCATTATACGGCTGTAAACTGCTTCGTCAACGAGGGATACCCGGACACCTCCCCACGTCGGGACCGTCGGCCTCCGGCGTGCCTCCGAGGTCCGCATCCGCGCGCCGGGCGTGGTTCACCCGGGAGGAACGCTTTGCACCCGGGTTGCCGCTGTCGTATAGTATACGCATGCGTACGCCGTTCGGTACCGTGCTCGCGGCCCCCTCGATCCTCTCCGCCGACTTCGCCGACATCGCCTCCGGGGTCGAACGGATCGAGCGCGCAGGCGGTGACTGGCTGCACCTCGACGTGATGGACGGTCACTTCGTCCCGAACATGACCTTTGGTCCGAAGATGGTCGCGGATATCCGTCGGCGCACGAGGCTGCCGCTCGACGCGCACCTGATGGTCGACCGCCCGGAGTCGATGATCGAGTCGTTCGCGGAGGCCGGCGCCGATCACCTGACCTTCCACATAGAGGCGAGCGTGCACGCGCATCGCACCATCGAGCAGATCGAGGCTGCCGGCGCCAAACCGGGGATCTCGATCGTGCCGAGCACGCCGGTATCGGCGATCACCGAAATCCTCGGCGACGTCTTCCAGGTTCTCGTCATGACCGTCAACCCCGGCTTCGGCGGCCAGACGCTCATCTCCCGATGCGTGGAGAAGGTGCGCGCGCTGAGCCGGATCCGCGAGGAGCGGCGGCTGTCGTTTCACATCGCCGTGGACGGCGGCATCAACGATGAGACGGCCCCCCTCGTGCGCGACGCGGGCGCGACGGTCCTCGTCAGCGGCTCCGCCTTCTTCAGGAGTCCGGATCCCGCGCGCGAGGTTTCGATGCTGAAGGGGATACAGGTCGTCTGACGAAGCACCCGACTCAACGGGGAAGCGCGAACGGTCGACAATGAGACCAGAGGTAGACCAGCAATGAAGGCCAGAATCATCATCGTCCTTCTCCTGTGCGCAGGCGCTGCGACCGTCGGCGCGCAGAGCACCACCGCGTCGGGCGACGAGCGACAGGTACCCGTCGAGCTCGGCGAGGGGCTGCAGGCCTTTCAGGCGGGCGAGTTCGAACAAGCGCTCGAACTCTTCGACGCCGCCCGGGACCGCGAAGACATCCCGGCGTGGCACGGTCACGCGCTGTTCTGGTCGGCCAGGACGACCATGGCGCTCGGACGCTACGAACAGGCGGCCGATACCCTCGACGTCTTTCTCACCGAGTACGACGACCACCCGTACCGCGAGGAAGCACGCTACCAGCGAGCGCGCGTGTTCCACCTCGACGGAGATTACCAGACCGCCGTTGAACGCTTTACACGCTTCACGAACGACTACCCCGACAGCGAGTTCTATCCCAACGCGCTCTACTGGAGCGGCGAGTCGCTCTTCTCGCTCGGGAGGCTCGACGAGGCCGAGCGTCTGTTCACCGAGGTCACCGACTCGCACCCCACTAGCTACCGTTTCGAAGCCGCGCGCTACCGGCTGGACATCATCGAACTCTCCCGGCGCGAGAACGAGCTGCTCACGCTCCTGCAGTGGAGCCATGAGGAGTACCTCGCCGCCTTGGAGACCTTCCAGCAGCGCGAGCGCTCCTACCAGGAGGCGTTGCGGTCGTATCGCGCGAGGCTCGCCGGGCTCGCGACGGAGGATTTCCGGGCCGAGATCTCATCGCTCAACGAACGCGTCGCGGAGCTCGAAGAGTCGCTCGCCGAGCGCGACGATCGGATCAACGAGCTCCTTTCGCAGCTGCGCCGGGCACGCGCGGGGGCGGCGGACGATAGCGCGCCGGCCGACGCCCCGCAGACCGGGACCGACGAGGCGGACGAGACCACCGGCGAGCCGCGGGCCGAGGCACCCGGGGCCGGCGATCTCGAGCTGCGCGAGACGCTCCTGTCGCTCAAGGCGCAGGCGCTCGAGCTCCAGCAGCAGCTGCTCGAACAGGAGGAGAACGAATGAGACGCATCCCCGCGGTCCTCCTCGTCGCCGTCGTGTCGATCTTCGTCGTCACGGTCCTCGCCGCGCCGGTCTCCGCACTCGAGATCGAGCGCGGAGACGTCAGACTCGTCCTGCACGAGGAGACCTCGCGCTTCTCGCTCTATCTTCACCGCGACGACGCGTGGACCCCGCTCTTCGTCGCCGAGGACCCGCGGACCTCCGCGCTCGACGTTCTCGAGGGGAACCGCGTTCTGCGGATCGGCGACGCCGGTATCTTCGCCCAGCGCGTCGAGAGGACCGACAACGGCGCGCGCTTCGTCTGGGCCAGCCCCACCCTCGAGGTCGTCCAGGAGTTCAGCCTCACGCGCGGGGTCCGGTCCGAAGACTTCGACGCGGTGGAGATGCGCGTCTCGATCACGAACCGCGGCGAGGAACCCTCGCGCATCGGAGCCCGGCTGCTGCTGGACACCTACCTGGGAGAGGGCGGCAACACGCACTTCGTCACACCGGGTACCGACCGGATCAACCGCGAGGCACGGCTGTCGCCCGGGCCGGTCAACGCCTGGGTGGCGAGCGTCCGGTCGCCGGAGGCCTCGTGGGGGTTTCAGATCATGCTTAGCGGCGAGGCGACCACCGAGCCGCAGGCCGCGGTCCTCGCGAACTGGAAGCGCCTTGCCGATTCGAGCTGGGACTACGAGGTCAACGAGACGCGGGACTTCAACCGCCTCCCGTACTCGATCAACGATTCGGCGCTGCTCGTGCTCTACCCGGTCGAGCAGCTGCGATCGGGCGACTCCTACTCGGTCGTCGCGCAGATGGGTGATCTCTCCCCACAGGGCTATCTGAGCCCGCAGGCCGCCGCCGAGACGACCGGGGCAAACCCACTGCTCGAACGCCTCGCCGAGCTCGTCGACCGCCTCAACGCGCTCATCGCGTCGGACGACGTCGACCCGGAGGAAGTCCGCACGCTGCAGGCCGAGCTCGAGACGCTTGCCGACGTCATTCGCGGGGAGTAGATGCGCGGACAGAAGACGCTGGGCCGCGCCGAGCGGCTGCTGCGCTCCCGGAAGTTCTCACAGGTCATCTCGCTGCTCGAATCGCAGGTCTTCCTCTATCGGGACAACTTCACCTTCTACCGCCTGCTCGGCACCGCCTGCCTCTACACAGGTGACTACGGAGGCGCGTACTCCTACCTTCAGCGCGCCGAGCAGATCAAGGCGGGCGATTCTCGCGTCGAGCTCGGCCTCGCGGCAGTCCACCTTCGACGCCGAGAGATCCCGGCGGCGCTCAACCTGTGGCTCTCGGTGCTCGACCGCGAGCCGAACAACCATCAGGCCCGGCGCGGACTCGCGCTCGTGCGCCGAACCGAGGACCCCTCCGAGTTCGTCACGATGGCCGAGTCGGGGCGGCTCACCCGGTTCTATCCGAGACTCGGCTTTGCGATGCCGGCGTGGATCCCGCTCACCGGGCTGATCGCGCTCGCGGTCGCCGCCGGCATCATTCTGCTGCCCGAGCCGATCTCGCGCCTGCTCGAGCGGGACCGGGTCGAGCGCGAGGGCGTGGGCACGATCGCTCCGTCCGAGCTCCCCGACGACCTCACCGATTTCGCCGGCGAGTTCCGCTACGTCTACAACGACGAGCAGATCGAAGAGCTCCTCGAGCGGGTGGGTGAGCTGTTCAACGACTTCCGCGACAACCTCGCGCGCCGCGAGGCGAACCGCATTCTCCTCTCCAACGCGAGCCCGCTGGTGAAGGAACGCATCCGCCTCGTGACGAGCTACTTCCGCACGCCCACCTTCGTCGATTTCCGCGACAACTTCTCCTACGACGAGGTTGCCGCCGAACCGTGGCTCTACGAGGGGTGCTACGTTCGCTGGAGCGGGCAGACGACCAACATCGACGTCACCGACGACGCAATCCGCTTCACGCTGCTCGTCGGCTACGAGAGCCAGCGCGTACTCGAGGGAACCGTCCCGGTCACCGTACCGTTCACCGCCGACGTCCAGCCGGGCGCCGTGGAGCTTATCGGGCGGGTGGAGTCCCGGGACGAGGAGATCAGGCTCGTCGCGACGAGTATCCGGCGGATCGCACAGCGGAGAGAACGGTGAGGGCGGTGATCCAGCGGGTCCGCGCGGCGTCGGTGGTCGTCGACGGAGCAATCACCGGCGCGATCGACCGCGGTTTGCTTGTCTACGTGGGCGTGGAGGAGGGTGACGGGCGGGACGACCTCGAGTTCGTCGCGAGGAGGATCGCCGGGCTGCGCATCTTCGAGGACGCGGAGGGGAAGATGAACCTCGCGCTCGCCCAGCTCGAACGACGGGCGGACGAGCGCATCGGGATCCTCGCGGTGAGCCAGTTCACGCTCCACGGCGACCTGCGCAAGGGGCGACGTCCGAGCTACAACCGCGCCGCCGCGCCACGGGAGGCGAACCGGCTCTACGAGGCGATCGTCGAGCTGTGGAGGCACGAGGGCATCGTCGTGGAGACCGGGGTGTTCGGCGCGCATATGGACGTTACGTACACGAACGACGGGCCGGTGACGCTGCTGCTCGACTCGCGCATCTGAGCGCCGGCGCTGCGCTTCGCTAGATGAACAGCTTCAGGCTCGAGAGGTACTCCCAGGCGTTGAACTTCTCGAAGAACGGCGAGAGGCTTCCCTCCTCGTGCATGCGCATGATCACCTCCGCGGACAGCCTCGCCGACGAGACGACGTGGAGGAAGGGCATCTCCTCCTTCAGCCGCTCCGTGCACGGGACCGTGTCGAGGACGACCATCTTCTCCAGCATTCCTTCCTCGTGAAGCCGTGTGAGCCGGCTCACCGCGGGCGCCGAGAGCACCGGGTGCACGGCGGCGATGTTGATCGTGCCGACCTTGCGCTCCTTGAGCTCGTGCACGAGCGTGTAGACCGATCCGGCCGTATCGACCATGTCGTCGACGACCCAGATCTCCTTGCCCTCGATCTCGCTCGAGGTGAGGATGTTGATCGACTCGACGACGTTCGCCTTGTGGTAGTCGCGCTGCTTGTGCGCGATCACCAGCTGCGTCCCGAACGCCTGCGCGAAGCGCTTCGCCACGCCTTCGCCGCCGGCGTCGACCGAGCAGAACAGCCAGTTCTCGCGCACGTGCTCTTCGAGGTGCTGGACGCTCTTGATGAAGGTGTCGGTGATGTACTCCTTCAGCAGCACCATCGCAGGGATGTCCTCGATCGCGCAGAGCGTCGGGTCGACCACCGTGCGCGACTTGTCCGAGTGCAGGTTGTACGTGACGATGTGATCGACGCCCAGGCTCATGAGCGTCTTGTAGTGAATCCAGAAGCCGACGGAGTTGCGCCTCGTCGTCCGATCCGAGCGCGAACACGAGCAGTACGGCTCGACGAGCGTGATTCTGCCCGCTGCGGAGCGTCGCAGCGCGTCCACGGCGTGGTAGAGCTCGAGCTTGTTCTCCTCCACGCTCAGGTTGTGCGTGTTCCTGCTCGCGTTGTTGCCGAAGAGGTAGACGTCCTTGCCGCGCAGGCTCGTACCGACCTCGACCTCCATCTCCCCGTCGGCGAACTTCACCGCGTTCACCTGACCCACGAATTCCTTCGACTGGTTCGTCGTATGGAACTCCGGGAACGTCTCCACGTGGTACGCCACCCGATTTGCGTAGTCCTTCATCGATCGGGTGGAGAGGATGAGAAGCTCGCCGCGCATACCCGCAGTCTACCGACGCTCGTTTGCAGCGTCAATTTGTCCGACCGCCGCCGCTACTCTCTTCGGGCGGACAGATCGAGCAGCGCTCGGGCCGATGTGCGGGCAGCCTCGACCACCGCCTCCGATCGACTCAGGCGCGCGATCGACCGGAGCGTTTCGGCGAGGGGAAGCGTCGCGCCCGCCGTCGGCCCGTTCGAGACGGGCGCGACCGCGCGCGCATGCGCGGCCACCGCGATCGCAAGGCGCTCGTACCCGGCGCGCCGAGGCGAGGGCTCCTCGAGCGCGGCGAGGACGCGACCGGCGGCGTCGAGCGCGGCCTCGATCGAACCGGTTTCCGTGCGGAGGCCCTCCTCGAAGAGCAGCGCGAGGAGCGACCAGTCGGAAAGCTCCTCGAGCCGGGCGAAGAGGGTACGGGCGAGTTCCCGCCGCTCGTTCGGGTCCTCGCTCGTCCGCAGCAGCAGGAGCAGCAACGCTTCGCGCTCGCGCGGCGGAAGCCGACTCCACGGGTCGAAGAGAGCCCGCGCCACCTGCGCCGGGGAGGCCGCGAGCGGCAGGGCCCCGGCTCCCAGGTGAGCTGCGAGATCGTCGAATTCGGTGCGCCGGATCACCTCCGCGAGCAGCGACGCGCCCGGATCGTCGTCGGACCCTTCCTCGGCGCGGCCGTCCGCGGCGAACGCCGGCGGTCCGACCGCGATCGGCACCAGAGCGAGCAGGAGTGTCGTCGCGATCGAGAGCCTCATCTCTACCGATTATCGGCGTATTGACCGGAGGAAAACGACCCCGATATTATCAGGAAGTGAAGCGGTATCGCCTTTTCGCCCGTAGGAAGGGTATGATAGCGCTCTCACGCGGAGGGGAACCCATGGCCAAGAAGTCGACGACGACCACGACGCACGCGGCGGCTGCGGACGCGACCAGCGAGGAGAAGCAGCGGGCGATCGAAGCCGCGCGTCTCCAGATAGAGAAACAGTTCGGGCAGGGCTCGCTCATGAAGCTCGGCTCGAGAACGAACAACGCGGGGATCCAGACGATTCCGTCCGGATCCATCCTGCTCGACGAGGCGCTCGGTCTCGGCGGCTACCCGCGCGGGCGGGTAATCGAGATCTACGGACCCGAGTCGAGCGGCAAGACGACGCTCGCGCTCCACGCGCTCGCCGAGACGCAGAAGGCCGGCGGGATCGCCGCCTTCATCGACGCCGAGCACGCGCTCGACCCGATCTACGCGCGGAACCTCGGTGTGAATATCGACGAGCTGTGGGTTTCGCAGCCGGATACCGGTGAGCAGGCGCTCGAGATCGCCGAATCACTCGTACGCTCCGGCGCGGTGGACATGATCGTCGTGGACTCGGTCGCCGCGCTCACCCCGCAAGCGGAGATCGACGGCGACATGGGCGACAGCCACGTGGGCCTGCAGGCACGGCTCATGAGCCAGGCGCTCCGCAAGCTCACCGGGACAATCTCCAAGAGCGGTACGTCGCTCATCTTCATCAACCAGATCCGTATGAAGATCGGCGTCATGTTCGGCAACCCGGAGACGACCACCGGTGGGAAGGCGCTCAAGTTCTACTCGTCGGTCCGGCTCGAGGTGCGGCGGATCGAGACGATTACGCAGGGCGCGGACAACGCGATCGGCAACAAGGTACGCGTGAAGATCGCGAAGAACAAGGTAGCTCCGCCGTTCAAGAAGGTCGAAATGGAGATCATCTTCGGAAAGGGCATTTCGGCCACCGGGAGCCTGCTCGACGCCGCGCTGAAGTACGATCTCGTCCAGAAGAGCGGGAGCTGGTACTCGTACGGCGAGGAACGGATAGGCCAGGGCCGCGAAAACGCGAAGGCGTTCCTCGAGAGCAACGAGGATATCGCGCTGGCGCTCGAAGCGCAGCTGCGCGAGAAGATGTTCGCCCACCTGAAGCCGCCCGCGGAGGATGAGAAGAAGACCGATGAAGGCACGAAGAGCGACGGCTCTTCGGCCTCGAAGAAGAGCTCCGGCGCGCCGTCGGCCGACAAGGCTTCGGCGAGGACCGGCGCAAACGCACCCGGAGACGTCGCGGCACCGGCCGACGACGAGCTCTTCTAGGCACGGATCGGAGGCGGCCGCACCCCGGCCGC
>CAZVEF010000035.1:0-20650 GCA_964625715.1 uncultured Spirochaetaceae bacterium
GCGCATCGCGTGTAGCGCTTAGCGCAGGACGGCGAGCACGGACCGCAGACCGCGGAGATTTCGGTCGAGCTCGACGGCTGAGTGCGTCGTGAGCTCGACCGTCAGGTTCGGGTGGCCCACCTCGTGGAAGTAGTCGTCTGCGGAGCCGGTTATCTCGTAGTCGACCGGCCCGTCGCCGTCCCCGGACGGCAGGCGATAGCCGCTCGCGCGGGCGTAGGCCGCAGCCAGCCTTCGGGCGGGCTCCCATTGGTCTTCGGCCCCGCTGTACCACAGGCCGTCCGCGGCGCTCTGGTAGAACACGCTCGCGGCGGGTTCGATGCGCAGGAAGTAGTCACGGACCGCCCGAGTCTCGGGCTCGCTGAACGGTTCGGTGCCGGCGTCGACTACGTGCCTGCCCCAGTAGCTCGTCGGCTGCCAGTCTCCCTCCCAGTTCCGGTTGAGGTCAACGCCGTTCGCGTTGAAGCGACCCACGGTCGTGTCGACCGCGGAGAAATCGAACTCGTCGATGGGAGTTCCGCCGGTCACCTCGTGAAGGCCGTCGGGGTTCATGTTGTCGATGACGTGGAGCGTGAACGCGCCGGCGAGCTCCTCCGTCCGCCCCCGGTAGTGCTCGAGGATCCGCCGGGCGAGGACGATCGAGTTCCATTCGTAGCCGCCGTGAATGCCGCCCACGATGGCGACGTGGATAGGGCCGTCGCCGACGCGCTCGACGGTAATGGGGCGGCCTTCCACCGATCTGCCGATGACCTCGGCAGCCATATCCCGCGCGGGGAGGCCGAGCGTCAGGACGAGCAGCGAGAGGAGAAACCCGGCGTGCAGGCGGCAACCGTTCACGGGTAGAAGATACGCAGCGTCCGCACGGCCGGCCACCTCGCGCGCCGCGCGGACCCGGGGGGCTACTCGGGCAGGAAGCGTTCCATGATTGTCCCGAGCGAGGGTGTGCGCGAGGCGAACTGGACCGAGCGCTCCTCGAAGTCGGTGCCGTAACACCACGTGACCGCGGTCTCGCCGCTTTCGAAGTCGAAGTAGACGTCCGCGCACCGGGCTTCAGGGTTCTTCATGAAGGTGATCTGGGAGAGGAAGATGCCGGCGTCGACGAGCTCGTCGACTATCCGCTCGGAGTACCGAATCGTGGGAGTTACGATCGCTACCTGGACCTCGCGGATCTCCTTGTCCGCGACCTCGAAGTCGTGCACTCTCCGCAGCATGGTGCGAATGAGGTCGGTCCGTGAACCCTCATACATGCGGTCGTACGGGCTGACGTGCGCCATGTAGGCGAACCGGCCGGGGAGGCTGATGACGATGGACGTACACGTGGCGACGCCCGGCGTGAACAGTGCCCGCGCAGCTTCGTCGCCCGGCGAGTCGTCGATCCGCCGGAAGTCGTCGAGGAAGACCTTCTCCACCTCACGCCCCTCGCTCATCGCGGCGAGCGCCTCCTCCCCGGCGTCACGGAAGTCGGCGGACCGGAGGTACTCCCGCAGCCGTTCGTGATAACGCGGTGGGTCCTCGAGGTACTGTCTGGTGATGACCTCGTCGCGATCGATCTTCGCGATCAACAGCCAGTCGAAGCCCATGATCGTGTAGACTTTGAACGATGTCAGCGCCTCGTAGCCGCGATAATCGACGACGAGCTTTTCGCCTTCGCCTTCGGCGAACTTGGTCAGGATATTCTCCGCCGAGAGGTGCCGGCGGAGAACGGCGGACTCCGGCGAGTTGTACGAGTCGGTCAGCATGAACTGGTCTCGATTGACGAGGAACACCTCCCCCGTACGTCCGAGCGACGGCTCGTAGCTGAAGATCTCCTGCAGACGCGAGGAGGCGAACTGGAAGACCACCCAACCGCGGTGGTCGCCGCCGGCGTGGACCGGTTGCGCGAAAAAGGCAGACGGTTCGGAGCCGTAGCCCGGGAAGCGGAAGTCGAGGGTCGCCGATTCGGGGTTGTCGCGCAGCTTGCCGGCGAGCGGCGAGTCTTCCGGGTCTTCCTCGAAGACGTTGTGAAAGAGATTGTCCTGCTTGAGCACCGAGTAGAAGACGTCGCCGCTCTCGTCGATGAAGTGGACGTCGAGGAAGAGCTGGTAGTCGTCGAGGTAGCGGTCGACGACGACCGCTTCGAGCGTCCGGAGCGTCGCCACCGCGGACGAGTCGACGGAGGCTGTGCCGTGGTAGAGGTCGTTCAGGGCGACGAATGCATCGAGCAGTTCCCGGTCTTCCTGCACGGACTCGACCGTCTCGCGAACGTGTTCGAAATAAACAGAGAGCGCCTCGCCCTTCTCGCGGCGGATCCGCGTGAGCTCGGTGAAGGCATCGTCGATCTCGTTGGCCGGAGCGCACCCGGAGAGGAACGCGGCGGCGAGGATGAACATCGCCGGGACGGCCGGAACCCCGCGTCTGCTACCATCGGTCCGTAATCTCATAAAGCTCTCATATCGTTAGCTTGGCGTTCGTCGACGCGGCTGTCAAGGGCCTGTTCCGTCGACACCGGTCCGGGCTACGATAGACGAGTCGGGCCGGGGAGGCTTCTTCGCCCGCACGGGAGGGATGGTCATGGCGGCAGAGATTCAGACAGCGCTTCCCCGGTGGCGGGGATTCAACCTGCTCGAGATGTTCACCGTCTCCAGCAGCGGAGACTTCAGAGAGGACGACTTCCGATGGATGCGCGACTGGGGGTTCGACTTCGTCCGCGTCCCCGCGTGTTACACGCTGTGGACCGAGGACGCCGATCCGTTTCGCATCGCCGAATCGGGCCTGGAGAAGATCGACCGGGTCGTTCGGCTCGGGCAGGAGTACGGACTGCATGTTTCGTTCAATTTCCACCGAGGCCCCGGGTACTCGGTCAACCGGGAACGCGACGAGCCGTTCAACCTCTGGAAGGACCAGGACGCGCTCGACGCCTTCTGCCTCCACTGGCGGACGCTCGCGAAGCGGTACCGCGGTATTGCCTCCGGCGACCTGAGCTTCGATCTCGTCAACGAACCACCCCCGCCGGGCGAGGGGCGCCCGCCGCTCTATCCCATGACCCGCGACGACCACGAACGCGTCGTCCGCGCCGCGGTCGCGACGATCCGCGAGGCCGATCCCGACCGGCTCGTCGTCGCCGACGGGATGGGTTACGGGCGGATCCCCGCTGCGGAGCTCGCGGATCTCGACCTCGCGCAGAGTTGTCGCGCCTACGAGCCGATGGGGGTGAGCCACTACCAGGCATCGTGGGTCAACGGCATGGAGTGGCCGTACCCGCAGTGGCCCGGAGGCTATCACTTCGGCGAAGCCTGGGGTCCGAGCGAGCTGGATGCGCACTACCGACCGTGGTTCGAGCTCGCGCAGCGGGGCGTGGGCGTGCACTGCGGCGAGGCGGGCGCGTTCAACCGGACCCCGCACGGGGTCGTGCTCGCCTGGTTCGAGGACGTGCTTCAGATCCTGACGCCGCGCAACATCGGGTACGCGCTCTGGAACTTTCGCGGGCCGTTCGGGATCCTCGACTCCGACCGCCACGATGTCGAGTACGAGGAGTGGTACGGTCACGAGCTCGACCGTGACTACCTCTCCTTGCTGCAGCGATACTGACGACGAGCCGTCTCGCCCGTCCACGCCGAGCGGCGGGCGCTCATCCAGCGGCCCGCGACGGTGCCGACAGCCGGCGCCGGCGGGCTGCGTCTACTTCGATGCGATCTCGATCCGGCGGCCGGACTCCCGCTCCGGGGAACCGCTGCGCGGCATCGTGATCGTCAGCACGCCCTTGTTGAACCGCGCTTCGATCTTGTCCTGGTTCACGTCCGAAGGAAGCCGGAAGGCACGATTGAAGCTACGCGAGTAGCGCGCGCGCCGGATGTAACCCTCCTCTTCGGTCTTCTCTTCCTCCTCCTGGGTGTGATACCCACAAGGTAGCGAGGAGATTCGAGCCTCCAATCGGCCGCATGGGTTAGCTAGCGTGTGAGTCTTCGATGCACATACCGGTGCGGACGATCGACGGTCGCGCCGTAGCGCGCGCGCCGGTACTCGACGTACTCGCTCCACGTCCCGTCGTACCAGACCACACCGTCCTCCTCGAAGGCGAGCAGGTGCGTGCAGATTCTATCGAGGAACCAGCGGTCGTGGCTGATGACCATCACGCATCCGGCGAACTGCTCGATTGCCTCCTCGAGCGCCCGCAGCGTGTTGACGTCCAGGTCGTTCGTGGGTTCGTCGAGCAGCAGCACGTTCGAGCTCTGCTTGATCATCATCGCGAGATGGAGCCGATTCCGTTCGCCGCCGGAGAGCGACTCCACGCGCTTCTGCTGATCCGCCCCGGTGAAGTTGAACCAGGCGCAGTACGCCCTCGAGTTGACCTCGCGGTTGTCGCCGAGCCGGATCGTGTCGGCCCCGCCGGAGAGCTGCTCCCAGACGGTCTTGTCGCCGTCGAGGCTCGCGCGGCTCTGGTCGACGTAGGAGAACTGGACGGTATCACCGACGCGTAGCGTCCCGCCGTCGGGCTGCTCTTCACCCACGATCATTCGGAAGAGCGTCGTCTTGCCGGCACCGTTCGGTCCCACGATGCCGACGACCGCCCCCGGCGGCACGCTGAACGAGAGGTCGTCGAAGAGAACCCGCTCGCCGAACGCTTTCTTGACCTCGTCCGCCTCGACGACGATGTTGCCCAGCCGCGGGCCGGGCGGAATGGAGAGTCTCGTCTCCCTGACGCGCTCGCGCGCGCCGTCGGCGAGCAGCTTCTCGTAATCGTTGATCCGCGCCTTCGACTTCGCGTGCCGTCCCTTCGGACTCATGCCGATCCACTCGAGCTCGCGCTGCAGGGTCCTCTGTCGCTCGCTCTCTCCCTTCTCTTCCTGCGCGAGCCGGGTTCGCTTCTGTTCGAGCCAACTCGAGTAGTTGCCCCTCCACGGGATGCCCTCGCCGCGGTCGAGCTCGAGGATCCAGCCGGCGACGCTGTCGAGGAAGTATCGATCGTGCGTCACCGCGATGACGGTGCCCGAGTAGTCTCTCAGGTGTCGCTCGAGCCACGCCACCGTCTCCGCGTCCAGGTGGTTCGTCGGCTCGTCGAGGAGCAGGATGTCGGGCTGCTTCAGCAGCAGCCGACAGAGCGCCACGCGTCGGCGCTCGCCGCCGGAGAGCACATCGACCTGCGTGTCGCCGGGCGGGCACCGCAGTGCGTCCATCGCGAGCTCGAGCCTGTTGTCGAGGTTCCACGCGTCGGCGGCGTCGAGCTTCTCCTGAAGGGCCGCCTGGCGCTCGCCGAGCTTCTCGAAATCGGCGTCCGGCTCGCCGTACGCCTCGGCGATGCGGTCGAACTCCGCGAGAAGCTCTACCGTCTCCGCCACGCCCTCGCGCACGCACTCCATGACCGTCGATCCGGGCGTGAGCTCCGGCTCCTGCTCGAGGAAGCCGACCGAGTAGCCGGGCGAGGCTGCGATCTCGCCGGTGTAGTCGTCGTCCTGCCCCGCCATGATGCGCAGCAGCGTCGACTTCCCCGAACCGTTGAGGCCGATCACCCCGATCTTCGCGCCGTAGAAGAATCCGAGCGTAATGTCCTTGAGAACCTGCTTCGTCCCATGCGTACGCGAGACGCGGTTCATCGAGTAGATGACCTTCTTGTCATCGACGGTCGTTGCCATGCCGGAAGGATACCAAAGTTCCGACGCGGCGGTCAGGGCCCGGACCGGCGTCCGAACGGGCCGCCTCAGAGCTGCTTTGTGTAGACGCGGTGTGTCTTGTAGATGTCCGCTTCCAGTCGCTCTACGTTTGCCATCATGAGGTCGTTGTCCGCGGCGATCTGAGTCATCTCCGCACCGTCGACCCGGTGCTCTTTGAGCACCCTCGTGATCTCGTGGAAGAGCAACGCCGTGCCCCCCGCGTTCCGGTACTCGGGACGGATGCCGAACCCATTGATGAGGAACCGTCGCGTCGTTCGCTTCTCCCACATCAATCGAAGGTACGTCAGCAGGTTGAGTCTGCCGCGTGCCTTGACCATCGCCGTGCTGAGGTCGGGGAAGGCGAGGATGAACCCGGCGAGGTCGTCGCCCGACCGGAGCACGCGGATGAGCGACGGGCGCGAGACGAGCAGAAGGTCGTCGACCATCCGGTCGAGTTCCGCTCGGGTGAGCGGTGTGAACACGTCCCGCTCGCGCCACGCCTCGTTGTAGGTCTCTCGGATCTCTTCGGCGATCGCGCGCAGGTTGCGCTTGGTCCGGTACTCGGGGATGTGGAATCGGCCCCGCTTCATCGCGATCTCGGCGGCGCGGCAGTACTTCGGAGAGAGGTCGTGCCGGTCGGCGTCGAGGTAGGCGCTGTGGAAATCCTTGGAGAAGCCGAACCCAGCCCCCTCGACGAGATCCCGGTAGTAGGGGTGGTGGTAAGGCATCATCGTCATCGAGGCGGTCTCGTCGTAGCCGTGGATGAGAATGCCGCTGCCGGCGAAGCTCGAGAAGCCCTGCGGACCGGTGAGCGTGTCGAGCCCCCGCTCACGCGCCCAGCGCTCGGCGTGGTCGAAGAGCGCGCTTGCGACATCGGCATCGTCGATGGACTCGAAGAAGTAGAACCGCGCGTCGCGGCGTTCGTGATACTCGTTGTAGCGAACCGGTTCGAGCAGCGCGATGCGGCCGACGGGCTCGCCCCCGCGGCGAGCGAGGAAGAACTCGCCCTTCGAGTGCTCGAAGTAGGGATGGTCGTGCGCGATGATCGCGCGCATCGAACGCTCGAACCAGGGCACGTAATGCGGGTCTCCCTCGTAGATCGCAAGCGGCAGCTGGATGAACTGCGTCTCTTCCTCGGTTCCCGGTTCTACCCGTGCGATGTCGATCACGGTACCTCTGGCCACCATGGTGGCGCCTAGAAGAGCGCGCGCAGCGAGTACGCTACGGCGAAGCCGATGTAGTTTCCCACCACCCAGCCGACCACGCCGACCGCGACGCCGGAGACGATCACCTTCCGGTTGCCGATCGCCGCGGCGACGACCGGAACGAACGGCGGCGAGTAGATGAAGCTCGTCGCGGTGATCAGGTGCATATCCGCGTCGACGCGGAAGATCGCCGACAGGATGAGGTGCAGGACCGAGACGACGAGCAGCAGGCTCGCGACGTAGAGGATGAAGACCGGCGCCGTGCTCGCGATCTCCCGGGCGTTCGCCATCGAGCTCACCGCGAGCGAGAACACGAGGATCAGGTAGTAGCCGAGCTGGAAGCTGTTGCGCAGCCTGCGCACCCCGGGCAGGAACGACGCCGCAACACCGAGGGTGGTGATCGTGAGCATCGCCGCCGGCAGCGCGTACAGGTCCGGCAGGAAGAGCGTGAACGACCCGCCGGCCGCAAAGATGACCACGGCGGCACCGAGCGCCTTCGCCATCTCGAGCAATTCGGACCCGCTGAAGCCGGTGAAGTAGGGCGAGAACTCCGCGTCGGACTCCGAGTCGCGCTCGTCGGCGACGAAGCCGGGCAGGATGCGGCGGAAGATCCTCGGTCCGATCGACACGAAGACGAGCAGCAGGACCGCGCCCACGATCACGTCGGACCCATGTACCGCGACGTAGACGTTCGGAGCTGTCTCGAGCGCGTTGCCGATCGCCGCGAGGTTCGGGGTGCCACCGGTGTAGACACCCACGAGCATGCCGCCGACTTTCCACCCTTCCGGCCCCAGGAACTGCCGGAAGATCAGGAAGGTGAGGAACGAGCCCACGACGACGGCGATGGTCGCGGCGACGAGCGAGAGCACGCTCTTCTTCGCGAGTCGGCGCCACGAGCCGAGGTCGAGCGAGAAGAACAGGAGGGGCAGAGCGAGGGGAACGGTGAAGGTGGTCATCGCGTCCTGGACGAGGCCGATGTCGTCGGGCAGGACACCGATGTTCCCGATGAGGAGCCCGACACCGTAGGCGAGCACGACCGTCCCGAGCTTGCTGATCCGGTCGATCTTGTACGCGGCGTAGACAAAGAGAGCGGGCGCACCCGCGTAGAAGAGCGCCCAGAGGTAGATGGCCATAGTGCGGTCTACCTTAGTCGATCGCCACCGGCGTGTACAGTCGTCCACCGACCGACGCGCCCTCCGGCGACGATGCTTCCGAGTCGGGTTGACAGGGGCCGGCGTTCCTGCGAGATTAAGTTTGTGCAATGCATAAACAAACTCGCGAAAGGAAGGACGACATGGGCTCACGCGTAGAGGAGAGGATGCTCGAGCGGACCGGGCAGATCAGGCGTTACCCGGACGACGAGCACATCGCCGTGATCGTCGTGGACAACTTCCCCATGTTGGGAACGTTCGCCGCCGCGCGCTTCCTCGAATGGGTTCAGAGCAATCCAGGCGGGGTCATCTCGCTGCCCACGGGCAAGACACCGCAGTACTTCATCGCCGAGACGAGCCGATTCCTCGAGGGCTGGAACCGGTCGGAGATCGCCGGCGAGCTCGAGTCGCTCGGCGTCGACCCTGCGCGCAAGCCCGACATGTCGTCGCTGCGCTTCGTGCAGATCGACGAGTTCTACCCGGTCAACCCGCGGCATACGAACAGCTTCTACTACTACGTGGAGAAGTTCTACCTGGACGGGTTCGGCATCCCCGCCGAGCGTTCGCTGCTCATCAACACCGAGCAGATCGGTATTCCTGCCGGCGAGACGCTCGAGAGCGTCTGGGGCGACGACGCGGTCGACCTCTCGCTGCGCTACCGACGTCCGCGCACCGCGCGCGAGCGAATCCGGCGGGACGTCATTCTCCGCGTCGACGAGTGGTGCGACGAGTACGAGGACGCCGTGCGCGAGCTCGGCGGCATCGGATTCTTCCTGGGGGGAATCGGACCGGACGGCCACATCGCGTTCAACGTGCGCGGCAGCGATCACTACTCGACCACGCGTCTCGTCCCGATCAACTACGAGACGCAGGCCGCCGCGGCAAGCGATCTCGGGGGCATTGAGGTGGCGCGCAAGCGGCTGACGATCACGATCGGCCTCTCGACGATTACCTGTAACCATGACGTTTCTGCGATCGTGCTCGCCGCGGGCGAGGCGAAGGCCGGCATCGTCGCCGACGCCGTCGAGTTGCCGGCCGGGATCGAGCGCCCGGCCTCCGCGCTTCACGGGCTGCCAAATGCGGTCTTCTACCTGACCCGCGGGGCGACGAAGCGGCTGACGCGTCGCCAGGTAGAGCGCCTGCGTGCGGAGGAGGAGCTTGACAGCCGACGACAGCACCAGATCGTGATCGACGTTGCGCTCAAAAGAGGCAGACGCCTCGCCGAGCTCACCGAGAGCGATCTCCGGTGCGATCCGTTCGGCGCGGTTCTGCTCGACAAGACCGAGCGGAGCGTGGCCGACCTCCTGAAGGAGACCGAACAGACGATTCGGGCGAAGTTTGACTCGGGTATGAGGATCCGCTCAGGTTGCCGTTTCCTCCATACCGAACCGCACCACGATGACGTTATGCTCGGCTATCTCCCGTACGTCGTCCGACATATCCGCGAGCACAGCAACGAGCACTACTTCGCCACCTTCACGAGCGGGTTCACCGCGGTCACGAACGCGTACATGCTCGAGCTCTCGCGGAAGCTGCTCGACGCGTTGCGCGTCGACCGGTACAACTTCTCGGGCCTCACGGGTGAGGGGTATTTCGACGCGGAGGGCGACCACTTCCGCGACCATGACGTCTGGCTCTACCTCGACGGACTGGCCTCGATGTCCGACGAGCTCCAGGAGGAGGGGACGCTGCGCCGCCTCTACCGCAACCTCGTCGTCGTCTTCGAAGACAGCGATCTCAACAACCTCACGAACCGGGTCGAAGAGCTCGTGAACTACTTCGAGACGCAGTATCCCGGGAAGAAGGACCTGAGCTACATCCAGACGCTGAAGGGCATGGTGCGCGAGTACGAGTCGGAGTGTCTCTGGGGATACTTCGGCTGGAACTCCAGGGCGATCGAGCACCTGAGGCTCGGCTTCTACAAGGGTGAGATCTTCACCGAGGATCCGTCGGTCCCCCGCGACGTCGTTCCGGTTCTCGATCTGCTGCGGCGCGTAGAGCCCGACGTCGTCACCGTCGCGTTCGACCCCGAGGCGAGCGGCCCCGACACCCACTACAAGGTGCTCCAGTCGATCGCCGAGGCTCTGCACCTCTACCGCGAAGAGACCGGGCGCGAGGACATTCAGGTCTGGGGGTATCGAAACGTCTGGTATCGGTTCGACGCGACCGAGGCCGATCTGTACATCCCGGTCTCCCTCAACATGTTGACGCTCCAGCACGAGAGCTTCATGCACAGCTACCGGTCGCAGAAGAACGCGTCGTTTCCCAGCTACGAGCTCGAAGGGCCGTTTTCGATGCTCGCCCAGAAGATCCAGGTCGAACAGTACGAGCAGCTCGTGACGCTTCTCGGCCGGGATTTCTTCTACGAGCACGAGCGGCCGCTCGTGCGCGCGACGCGTGGATTCACCTTCCTCAAGACGATGACGCTCGACGAGTTCTTCACGTACTCGAGGACGTTGCGGTCGCAGGCCGAGGCTCGTGAATGACGACCGGCAGCCAGGCTCACCAGCGCTCGGTGAACCTCGCGCTCGTCATGCGTGCGCTCCGCGAGCGCGCTCCCACGAGCCGGACCGAGATCGCCGATCGGACCGGTCTCACCAAGTCGACCGTGTCCAATCTCGTGCGCGATCTCGCCTCGCGCGGCCTCGTCGCCGAGCTCTCCGAGTCGTCCTCGGCTAACCACAGCGGAAGGCCGCGCGTCGCGCTTGAGCTCGCCTCGGAGGGTCTCGACGTCGCGGGGTTCGAGCTGCGGCCCGACGGCGTTCGTGTGGTCACGCGGGCGCTGACCGGAGCGATCCGCGCGAGACGATCGTATGACGGCGTGCGCGAGCGGTTCTCGGTGGGTAGTGCCTGGCAACGCGCGTGCGAGTTGCTCGACGGCCCGCCGCGCTCGCTGCTCGGGATCGGTGTGGCGCTACCGGCGACCGTCAACCCGGAGACCGGTCGGGTGATTCACTCGCGATCGTTTGCGATCCGCGACGCGGAAGTCGATGCGCTGTTGCCGGTCGGTGATCGGCCCCCGCTTCTGGTGGAAAACGACGCGAACGCGCTCGCGTGGGGAGCGCTCGAAGCCACGCCGAGGTCGGACCGGCCGGAGAGCCTCATCGCGGTGATCGGCCGCGTGGAAGGCGCCGGATCGGGCGCCGGCGCGGCGGCGCGAGGGGAGCGCGGTGGTGCGGCCGCGGCACCGACGATGCGAGTCGGGACCGGCATCGTCCTCGACGGCCGCGTCTACCATGGCCGAACCTACGAGGCCGGCGAGTTCCGATCGGTGAGGTGGCGTGCCGGCAGCTCGAGCGAGCTCGATCGCTCGGGTGCCGCCGGGCTCTCGGAGCTGCTCGAGAGTCTCGCCGTCCCGGTTTCGATGCTGCGCCCCGACCGACTCGTGTTCGGCGGCGACCTCGCGAGCGAGGAGGATGCGATCCGCGAGCTGCTCGCCGGACCGCTCGCCGGCTCGTACATCAACCCCGACGTAAGCGGATGCCCGCTCGTCGCGGCCGCCGAAGGTGCGTTCGCGATCGCCGACGGCGCTGCGCGGATGTTCGTGGAGCGGCTCTTTGCGGTACCGACCGTGGACTACCCGCGCCCGGCCGGGCTGCCGCGGTGGGAGGAAGTGTGCATTCCCGCCGGGTAAGGCCGGGCGTGGGCGGCGCCGCGACCCGCTCGATCACGGCGTGTGCTCGTGGATGACGCGGGGAGTCGCTCCGTCAAGCCGCACGACGAGCAGCCCGAACGAGGCGATCTCGCGCGATAGCAGCCCGGCTGCGCGCGGGCCGGGAGCGCGAAGCGTAACCATCGCCCGCTTCGCCGACTCGTTGAACACCATCGCGACAACACCTTCGCGTTCGCGTACGGCCCGAAACCGGATATCCGGCGCATCGGTATCGATCAACCCGGGCACCCGGCTGCCCGCGCGTATCCGCTCGATCGCGTCGCCGGGTGAGTCGGGGTCGAGGTCGACAATCGTGCAGCGATCGGCGAACCTCGCCGGCAGACCCGCCGACCAGCCCGACTCGCTGACGAGAACGCGGTACGCTCCCCGGCCGATCGTGACGACGCCCTCCGCGTCCACGGTGGCGCGCTCGAGGTCGCGCCGTCCCACGTACGCGAAATCGACCTGGTTTTCGAAAAGGAGTGCGGGCACGCGCCACGGAAGCCGGCTCGGTCCGCTGAGGACTGCGACGTCGCAGAGCGGCGTGCCCTCCGCGTTGAGGCGCGAGAGCCACGTGCACAGGTCGGCGAAGGGAGCGAAACGCTCCCACCATCCGCTCTTCGGGCCCACGTCGGGCGGTCGTTCGGTCCGACGCGGCCCGCGCACCGAATAGTAGAAGGCGTGCGGCATGAGGAGGTTGCACCCGCGCACCAGGAGCCAGAACGCGAGCCGCTGCATCTCCTCGAAGGTGAAGCCGAGACCGTAGGCGCCGCAGAACTCGTTCGCGTTGCGCGCCCGGCCCTCGTGCATCATGACGGACGCAGCCGCCTTCGCCTGTGTCGACTCGGGACCGGCGATTCCGCTCTCCTCGCCCGGGATGACGCGCCTGAGCACCATGTCCTGGCCCGGGATCTGAAAGTGTCTCAGGTGCGCGAGCGCGTCGGGGCGCTCCGGGTGGCCGACGAGCGCGACGCTGTGCCGCTCGCACCACTCGGCGATGGGACGGTAGTACACCTCAGAGAGGTGGGTGTCGAGTGCCGCCTCGTAGCGACGGCGGAACGATTCCGCGGGCGGCCCGTCGTCCCACAGCAGCCAGAGCCGGTCGAAGAGATCGACGCCGTGTTCGTCGCGCGCCCGCTCGAGGAAGGCGAGCGTGCCGGGCCGCAGCGCAGCGTCGTCACTGCGGCCGAGCAGCGACGGCTCGTCGGTGAAGATCCCCGTCACCGTCGTTCCGAACCAGCGTCCGAACCGGTCGTAGTAGCGTTCGTACGATTCCTCGATGAAACACGCGACTGCCGCCGGGTTCAGGATGTCGCCGGCCGGGTGCGTCTCCTCGAGCCCGTCGCTGTGGGGGGTATCCGGATCCGGCTCGCGGCGATAGTGCAGCCCGCGGATCCACGCGTGCGTTCTTCGATCCACAACTGCGACGCGCCGCCCGTCGTCGGTGGTGTACTCGCCGACGAGCTTCGCGTCGTCGTCGGGAGCGCAACGCGTCGACCAGTGTTCGTCCGGGTGGAGCGTGACGAGCTCGAGGCCCCGGTTTGCGTACGTCGGGTCGCGCTCGACGACGCGACCGGCCGCCGATCCGCTGGGGTACATCCCCTCGTCGTAGAGGTAGACCGTCATGCCCAGACTCTCGGCTTCTCGGATCGCGATCTCGGTGTGGTGCAGCAGACACTCGCTCATCCATCCACATCCCCTGGGCAGCCCGACCCGGTTATGGATCACGACCGACCAGACGCCGTGGAAGCGAAAGTCACGAAGCTGACGAACGATCTCGTCTCCGTCGAGCCGATCGTTCCAGAACCAGAACGGCGCGAACGAATACGCACGGCGGACGTCAGGCGATAGCTCCGGTACGGACATGCACGCTCCTCGACTCCCTCGTCACTCTAGCGCCGGGACAACCGCGTGGCAAGGTGTTCGCCGCGATTGCCGAGCGCGCTCCCTCGCCGAGAACGCTTGCACGCCACCGTCGCCTTCAAATGTCTAAAATCACCGTTAAATATGTAATCACTATTGCAGAAATAATCTCTTCATGATACAATTGCCTAATGCATCGAGCTCGTGCTTCGACGGATCACCGGACGCCACCTCGAGCGCGATGGCTCGCCCTCGCGGCGTTCCTCACTCTTGGGTGCGGTGCGCTCGCCGCCGAGCCCGCGGACGCGCCCGAGTTCGCGCGTGTGCTCATCGTCGACTCGTTTCACGACGAGTATCTCTGGACCGAGCGGATGACACCGGTTGACGACCTGGCGGAGCGTAGTCTGCTCGGCGAAACGCCTGTGGCGGAACTCTGGGCCGCGATCGCCGCGTTTCTGTCGCTCGCCGCGCTCGTCTTCGTGCTCATGCAGCTGCTGCAGCGACGGGCCGCCGCCGAGCGCAGCCTCGCGGCGAGCACGCGTGCGTTTCACATCCTCAGCGACTGTAACCAGGTTCTGATCCGCGGGACGACCGAGTCGGAGATTGCCGACTCGGTCTGCCGGGTGCTCACCGACGTCGGCGGCTATCGTGGCGCCGGCGTCGTATACGCCGATCGCGACGAGAAGCGTACGCTACGCATGATCGCGTGCGGTGGTGACTTCTGCGACCTGTACGCCTCCGCCCGTCTCTCGTGGAGTGATCCCCGGAACTCCGCCGCCGGACCGGTCGCAGACGCCGTCGCATCGTGCACGACGATTGTCGTCGACGACACCGCGGCCGATGAGAGGTATCCGGTCTGGCGCAGGCAGGCGGTCTCCAGCGGCGTCTCGGCGGCGACCGCGGTACCGCTCGTGCTCGAGGGCGAGGTGTCCGGCGCGCTCTGCGTCTGCGCGGCGCAGGCGAGCCCGTTCGGCGAGCACGAGCGACGTCTGCTTGCCGAGCTTGCCGACGACGTGAGCTTCGGGGTCACCGCCTTGCGCGCCGCCGAGGCGCGGCGCACCGCGGAGGCGGTGCTGCGCGAGAACCGCGAGTTCCTGCGCAGTATCCTCGAGACGAGCCCGATGGGCATCATGCTCATCGAGGAGTCGGGCGCGGTTCCCTACGCGAACGGGCGCGCCCGCGAGCTGCTCGGGCCGCTCATGGAGGACATGATCGGCACCGATCCGGTGACGTGGTCGCGGGTGACCACGCTCGAAGGCGCACCGCTCACTGGAGCCGCTACGCCCATCCGCCGCGTCCTCTCCGACGGGGCGCCGCTCGCCACGTTCGAGATGCGCCTTCCCGGGCCGGACGGGCCGCCGGTCTATCTGTCGCTCGACGTCGCCCCGCTGTACCAGGAGAACGGCGAGGTCCGAGGCGCTGTCGTCGTGATCGAGGACATCCGGGGACGAGTCGAGGCGCAGGAGGCGCTCGGTGCGGCGCGCGACGCCGCCGAGGAGAGCAGCCGGGCGAAGAGCAGCTTCCTGGCGAACATGAGCCACGAGCTTCGCACGCCGCTGAACGGCATCCTGGGCATGGCGCAGTTGTTGCGCGACACGTCGCTCGACGAGACGCAGGCCGATTATCTCGATATGCTCGGATACTCGGCCGACATGCTCTTCCGCATGATTCAGGATGTGCTCGACTTCTCCGAGATCGAGGCGGGCCGTATCGTACTGAGCGACGACGTTTTCGACGTAGGGCGGCTCGTCGACTCGATCTGCCGCACCGTTGCGGTGCAGGTGGACGAAGACGCCGTCAGTTTCCGGTGGGACGTCGACCCCGCCTGTGCGAGGCTTCGCGGCGACCGGGCACGCTTCGCGCAGATCCTCTACAATCTTCTCACAAACGCGGTGAAGTACACCGAGCACGGCACGATCACGCTGCGCGTGGGCCGCGAGGAGAACGTCACGGTCGTCGTGGAGGACACCGGTGTGGGGATGGACGAGTCGCAGGTGCCGCGCGCCTTCGACGCGTTCACGCAGCTCGAGGATCCGTACACGAAGACCCACCGCGGTCTGGGAATGGGACTGCCTATCGTCAGCGGGCTCGTCGAGCGCATGGGCGGGACGATACGCATCGACAGCTCGGCGGGCAACGGGACGACGGCGCGCGTCTCGCTTCCGCTCGGGATTGTCGAGGAGGACGAACGCGAGCCCGAACCCCGGCCCGCACCGGTCGCCTCCCCCTCCGACGCGCCGAGCATCTCCGTGCTGCTCGTCGAAGACGAAGCCATCAACCGGATGTATCTCACTGCGGCGCTCGAAGACCGCGGCTGCGAGGTCACCCCAGCGGGAAACGCGAGGGACGCGCTGCGGCTCGTTGCCGAGAACGAGTACGAGGTTCTCCTCCTCGACATCGGGTTGCCGGATATCGACGGCGCCGAAGTCGCGCACCGCATTCGGACCGGTTCGGCCGGCGAACACGCCGCTGGTACGCCGATCATCGCGGTCACCGCCTACACGGGCAGGGAAGACCTCGAACGCTACGAAGCCGTCGGTATCGACCACGTGGTGTCCAAGCCGGTAGACCCGGGCAGGTTGAGCGAGTTGATCGCCCGGTTCGCCGCGCGGAACCCTGTCCGGTCTGCGTAGGCTCGATCAAGCGCGCGCTCCCCTCTCCCCTTCAGCCGATTCACCGGATGGCGGATATCAAGCTGCACGCAGGGCGTGCGACCGGTGTACATTGTCGGAAGACGGGACGGGGCGAAGGGGTTTCGGTATGATGAGTGTGAGAGAGGTTGCTGCAGCCGTTGCGATACCTGCGTCGCCCGGCGGACGCGCGCTCGGCGAGCGTGACGAGGCAGACCGCGTGTTCGCCCTTTTCAACGCGGATGATGAGGTAGACGCCCTGGGTGAGCAGGCGCGCATCGTCACGGAGTAGAGGTGGTATTCAGCACATCCATCTTCGTCTTCGCCTTCCTTCCGGTCTTCCTGGGCCTCTACTACGCCATCCCGGAACGCTACCGGTACATTTGGATACTCGCGGGAAGCTGGATCTTCTACGGCTGGTGGCGAGTCGACTTCCTGCTCCTCCTGGTGGCGACGACGGTCTGGTCCTACCTCTTCGGCCGCGCGATCGCGCGCTTCAAGGACGAACGACCCGACCGTGCGAGGTTGATCGTGGCGCTTGCCGTCGTGCTGAACCTCGGTGTGCTCGGCTACTTCAAGTACGCTAACCTCGGCGTCGATACGCTGAACGCGCTCCTTGACGCGCTCGGGGTGCCGGTGTTGACGATTTCGAGGGTCATCCTGCCGATCGGGATCTCCTTCTACACCTTTCAGGCGACGAGCTACGTCGTGGACGTCTACCGCGGTGACGCGCCGGCGGGCAGCGACTACGCGCAGGTCGCGGCCTACATCTCGCTCTTTCCCCAGCTGATCGCCGGGCCCATTCTCCGGTACAAGAACCTCGAAGGGCAGCTCCGCGAGCGCAAACACAGCTTCGAGAAGTTCTCCCACGGGGCGCTTCGGTTCATGGTCGGGTTCTGCAAGAAGGTCCTCATCGCCGATACCGCGGGAGAGCTCGTCGACCAGGTTTTCGCGCTTTCCGAGCCCGGTATGGTTGCCGCCTGGCTGGGTGCGATCGGCTATGCCGTTCAGCTCTACTACGACTTCACCGGCTACAGCGATATGGCGATCGGCCTGGGGCTCATGATGGGCTTCCGGTTCATCGAGAACTTCAACCGACCCTATATCTCGCGTAGCGTCACCGAGTTCTGGCGCCGGTGGCACATCAGTCTCTCGTCGTGGTTGCGCGACTACCTCTACGTACCGCTCGGAGGCAACCGCAAGGGTCGCAGGCGGACCTACATCAACGTGATGCTCGTGATGCTGCTCGGCGGACTCTGGCACGGCGCGGCGTGGACCTTCGTCGCCTGGGGGGCGTGGCACGGATCCTTCCTCATGATCGAGCGGATCCTCAGGGACCGCGGTGCCGGGCCGAGGCTGCCCGCCCCGCTCGCGATCGCCGGAACGATGCTCGTCGTCGTGATCGGCTGGGTCGTATTCCGTGCCGAGAGCTTTCCTGTTGCGCTCGGCGTCTACGCAGGTATGCTCGGGCTCAACGGCGTGGCGGTAGGAGAGCGGCTGCTCTGGCAGCTGAGCGCGCTTCCGGTGGTAGCGATCGCCGTCGGAATGCTCCTCGTCTACGTGGAACCGTTGGTTTCCGACGTCGTGCACCTGCCCGAAGACCGGAGCCGCGCGTTGCCGGCGACCGTGGTTGCGGCGATCGTGCCGTTGTTCATCGTGAGTATCGTGAAGCTCTCCGCGCAGAGTTTCTCGCCCTTTCTCTACTTCCAGTTCTAGCGGGCGGTCATACGTGCAACGAAACCAGCCTACATCACGCGAAGAGCACGAACGCCCCCCTGCCACACGTCCGATCGTGTACGGGGTGGGTGCGGTGCTTCTCCTGGTGCTGCTCATCGGCGTGATCGTCTCGGCGCTTAACCCGAACCTCATCGGGCAGTACGAGGATGCCGACCTGATCACCGGCGAGCTGACGTCACGGTACCAGGCGGGCTACGAGCGGGGACTCTTCATCCGCGAGCCCTCCATACACGTGTGGGCGCTCTTCCGCTGGGTGCTCTTTCGCGAAGGCCGACCCGGTGTGGTCGTGGGTTCCGACGGATGGCTCTTCACCCACGAGGAGTTTCTCTTCTACGAAGACGAGGCCCGGCAGACCGAGCACTGGCTCGACTACATCACGACCGTGCGGGACACCCTGTCCGAGTCGGGAATCGAGCTCGTCGTCGCGCTCGTCCCGGCGAAGGCGCGGATCCACGAGGAGCGGCTCGGGCGACTGCGGCTGCCCTCGTACACGCGAGACCGGTACGAGTCGTTCCGGGCGTTGCTCGTCGAGCGTGGCATTCCCGCTCCGGACCTCGCCTGTGCGCTCGCCACGCTCGACTCCGAGGAAGAGGCGTATCTGCGCACCGATACGCACTGGACGCCCACCGGCGCGCGCGCTGCGGCACGGGCTCTGGCCGGAGATGTCGCGTCGGTGCTCGATCGGACCTCCGCCCCGCGGGCGAGCTACGCGCGACGGCGCGGCGAGACGGTCGCGCACGAGGGAGATCTTCTGACGTTCATACCGTTGGGACCGTTTCAGGAACGCTTTGGACCGCGGCCGGACCGTCTGGCGACCGTCACCACGGAGACGGTCCTTGAACCGGAGCTGGGTCTGTTCGACGAGGTGGAGATCCCGGTGACGCTGGTCGGTACGAGCTACAGCGCGGGCGAGGTCTGGGACTTCGCCGGAGCGCTCCGAAGCGAGATCGGAGCGGACCTGATCAACGTGGCGGTCAGCGGCGAGGGGCCGTTCGTTCCCATGCGCGACTATCTCGCTTCCGAGACGATCCGCGAGATCACCCCCCGGGTGGTCGTCTGGGAGATCCCCGAGCGCTACCTCCCGTTGAGCTACCCCGTGGGTCGGTAATCCGGACCACGCGATCGGCGGCGGGTGCCGCAAGCGGGCTCGCAGGAGGCGAGGAGGCGACCGTTGGACACAAAGCCGCCGGCCTCGTAGGATTGCCGGCGGGAGGAGGCATGGATTTCACCGGCGAGGGATTCGTCGTGCTGTTACGCGTCATCGCGGTCGTGCAGGTCGTCTACGGGATTCCGTTCATTCTCAGGCTCGTACCGCCCAACCGGTTCTTCGGCTTCAAGATGCCGAGCGTCATTCCGGATGAGGAGGCGTGGTACTACGCGAACCGCATCCTCGGCGTCGGATCAGTGGTCACCGGCTTCTTCGTAGCGGTCGTGAGCCTCCTCCTGCCGTTTGCTACCGAGGAGTACCCTCGCAGAGTTCGGGTGCTCATCATCGTCGCGGTCATCATCGTCCCCTTGTCGATCGCCGTCTCGTACACGCGCCGGAAGGCGTCCGATCGGCTCGAGGAGCAGAAGCGCGCCGGCGAGCCCGACGAGGAGGCGTAGGTGGTTCGCTGGGAGGTGGCATCTCGACGCGCGGAAGTAGTAGAATAGATGACGACTATGATGAACAATCACGAGACCGGGACACCCGTCGTCGACGCTCCGGAAGGCCATCTGGACGTCGAGCGCGTTTTCGACCTCCTGCGGGCGACATCGCGCACCTTCACGCTCTCCATAGAGGGGCTTCCCACGCCGCTTCGGGAGCAGATAGCCGTCGCCTACCTGCTCTTGCGTGTCTCCGACTATCTGGAGGATCACGAGACGCTCGATCTGCGCGAGAAAGTCCGGCTGCTCAAGCGCTGGGAGAACGTGCTTTCCTCGGCGGCGCTGCGGACCGTCTTCCGCGACGAGATCGCCGCCGTGCCGCACCGCGAGGAGGACCCGGAGGCCGTCGTCGTCCGAGAATTCGAGCTTCTCCTCGACGCGCTCGCCGGCTTCCCGGAGGAGGCTCGGCGTGCGATCATCGACCGGGTTCGTGAGACGACTCTCGGCATGGCGCGGTGGCAGGCGAAGGGTCCCGTCGTGGAGGACGAGGCCGACCTTGACGACTACATGCACCACGTCGCAGGTCTCGTCGGCTACCTCGTGACCGACCTGTTTTCCCTCCACTTCGAGAGCGTCGCGGGGCGGCGGCACCTGCTCATGCCGCTCGCGCGCGAGTTCGGCCTCGCGCTGCAGTGCGTGAACATCCTTCGGGGCCTGAGAAGAGACTACGAGCGCGGCTGGATCTTCGTACCGCGCTCGTTCTGCGCCGCCCACGATCTGCTGCGCACCGACCTCTTTCGTCGCTGCGAGCGGTGCCGCGCGATGCGCGTCGTCGCCGACCTCGTCGGGAAGGCCGAGCGACACCTCAAGGCGGGGCTTGCCTACGTGCGGCTCCTGCCGCGACGGCTGCATCGCGTGCGTCTCGCCTGCATGTGGCCGCTGCTCTTCGCCGCGAGCACGCTCGCGGTCACGCGGGACAACCCGCAGGTGCTGACCGGCGACGTGAAGATTTCCCGCCGCACCGTCAAGCGCATCGTGGGCACGACCACGCTTTTCGGCTGGTCGAACGCCTGGCTCTCGGGCTACATGCGCCATCTGCTGACCGCACGGGACTCTCTATGAACCACGGAATTCGCAACGTCATCCTCATCACCACCGACCAGCAACGCGCGGACACGATCGCCGCGCACGGCAACCCGCA
>CAZVEF010000036.1:0-20521 GCA_964625715.1 uncultured Spirochaetaceae bacterium
GCCGGCGAGGGCGGTCGCGACGAAGAGGAGGCGAAGCGCGAGGCCGGCGAGCGCGGCACCGGAGGCGAACCGGCGGGCGAGCTTGACCGCGACGAAGGCCGTACCCCGCGTGAGCGCGCCGAGCCGAAGGCCGGCGTCGAGAGCGGCGGTCCCGGCGCGAGCGGCATGGGCGACGCGGCGGCCGCCGAGCGCGCGCGCTCGGCCGACATCCCCGCGAGCCCCGGGACCCGGCGGCTTGCCCGCGAACTGGGCGTGGACATCACGCAGGTCGACGGCTCGGGGCCGGGGGGCCGGGTCTCGAGCGAGGACGTGAAGGCACACGCACGCCGCGGCCGGGGCGGTAGCGCGCCGACGGCCGAAGCCGGTGCGGCGAGCACCGGCGACCGGCGCGAGCGGATAACCCGCGTTCGCGCGTTGACCGCCGAACGCACGACGCAGAGCTGGCAGACGATCCCGCACGTGACGCAGCACGAGGAGGTCGACCTTTCCGAGCTCAACGCGTGGATGCAGAAGGCGGCCCCGAAGGTGGAGAAGGCCGGCGGGAAGCTGACCGTCACCGCGGTGCTGACGAAGCTGGTGGCCCAGGCGCTCCGCGTCTACCCTCGGTTCAACGCGAGCGCCGACATGGACTCGGGCGAGATCATCTATCACGACCGCGTCGCGATCGGGATCGCAGCCGACACCGACCGGGGACTGCTGGTGCCGGTCGTGCGCGATCCGGACCGAAAGAGCGTCACGTCGATCGCCATCGAGATAGGCGAGCTTGCGAAGGCGGCGCGCTCCGGTGATCTCGAGCCGTCGCAGATGCAGGGGGCGACCTTCTCGCTCTCCAACCTTGGCGGCATCGGCGGCACGGGGTTTACTCCGGTGATCGTCCCGCCGGCGGTCGCGATCCTCGGCGTGGCGCGTGCCCAGACGAAGCCGGTCTACGAGGGCCGCAGCCTGGTACCGCACGAGATGCTTCCGCTCTCGCTCTCGTACGACCACCGCGTCATCGACGGCGCCGACGGTGCCCGGTTCGTTGTGTGGCTCAAGACCGCGATCGAGGATCCCTTTGCGGCGCTCATGGAAGGAGGTTCGTAATGGCCGACAAGCGCGAAGTCGTCGTCGTCGGGGCCGGACCCGCAGGATACGCCGCGGCGTTCATGGCGGCGGACCTGGGAAAGAAAGTGACGATCGTCGACCCGGAGGAGAATCCGGGAGGTGTGTGCCTCTACCGTGGCTGCATTCCCACGAAGGCGCTTCTGCACGCGGTGACGACGAAGCACGAAGCGGCGCGCGCTGTGGACTGGGGACTCACCTTCGGCGAGCCGTCGATCGACCTGGACAAGCTTCGCGAGTGGAAGGACGGCGTGGTGCGGAAGCTCACCCGCGGCACCGGGCAGCTCGCGAAGCGGCGGAAGATCGAGCACATTCACGGCACCGCGCGGCTGCGCGATCGAGCAACGCTGGTGGCATCGACATCCGACGGCGAGCAGGAGCTGCAGGCCGAACAGATCATCCTCGCGACCGGGTCGAAGGCGCAGGTGCTTCCCATGATGCCCGACGACGAGCGCGTGTGGACCGCAGAGCGGGCGCTCGATCTGCCTTCGGTGCCGGAGCGTCTGCTCGTCGTCGGCGCCGGCTACATAGGGTTGGAGATGAGCTACACGTATCTGGGTCTCGGCTCGAAGGTCGACCTGGTGGAGATGACGAGCGGTCTGATGCCCGGGGCAGATCGGGATCTTGTCGAGGTCTTCGAAAAGGTCAACCGCGAGATGTACGATCGCATCCTGCTCGAGACGCTCGTCGACTCGGTCGAGCCGAAGAAGAAGGGGCTGGAGGTGACTTTCACCGGCGACGGCGCACCGGACGATCCTGCCACCTACGATGCCATCCTCCTCGCTACGGGAAGAACCCCGATCGTGGAAGGGCTTGACCTCGACGAGGCGGGCGTCGAGCTCGGCGACGACGGCTACGTCCGTGTAGACGCGCAGATGCGCACGAACGTGGACCACATCTACGCGGTCGGCGACCTCGCCGGGCCTCCGCTTCTCGCGCACAAGGGCAAGCACGAGGGCCGCATCGTCGGACGCGTGGTCGCCGGCGACGACAGCGCGGCGGTGGACAGCGACGTTATCCCTGCGGTCGAGTACACCGATCCCGAAATTGCCTGGGTCGGGCTTACCGAGACCGACGCGGAGGAACAGGGCCGCGAGGTGGAGGTCGCGCGCTTCCCATGGGCGGCAAGCGGTCGCGCGACCGCGATGGGTCGGCAAGCAGGACTCACCAAGATCGTAGTTGAGCCGAAGACCGAGCGCATCCTCGGCGTGGCGATCGCCGGCGCGCACGCCGGCGAGATGATCTCCGAAGGCGCGCTCGCGGTCGAGATGGCCGCCACGGTACGTGACGTCGAGCTGACCGTCCACCCGCACCCGGCGCTCTCGGAGACGATTCTCGGCGCTGCCGAGCGCTTCCTCGGCAGCGCGACCGATATCTGATCAGGCTTCGTCGCCGCCCTGCGCGGTGCGAACACGCGCCGCGTAGTCTGCGAAGCCCTCGAACTCCTCACCCCCACCCGCCTTCGCGTGGCCGATGGTCACCGTGTCGCGGCTCTGCTTCGAACGGTAGAGCGCGCGGTCGGCGCGGGCGACCAGATCATCGAGCGACTCGTCGCCCGAACGCTCGACCACGCCGAGAGAGAAGGACCCGCACGGTTCGCCGCGCTCGGAACCGATCGCGGCGATGGGCGCGTAGAGATCGCGCTCGCTCAGGTGCTCGTGCTGTGTGTGGCGAAGACGCTCGGCGAGCGCGATAGCGTTCGTCAGCGGCGCCGGCGTGACGACGATCATCTCCTCGCCACCGTAGCGGATCACGATGTCATTCCCGCGTCTCGTTCCGTCGAGCACGGTCGTGGCCGCGTCGCGGAGCACTTCGTCGCCCTTCTGATGGCCTAATTCGTCGTTAACCCATTTGAAGTGATCGATGTCGATCATGAGGACACTCACCGGCTTGCGCGCCTGCACCGCCTTACGGTAGGCCGCGGGCAGCTTCTGCAGGAAGAAGTTCTTCGTCCTCATCCCGGTGAGGCTGTCGGTGTACTCGGAGACGAGGTGCTCGTCGAGCCGGACGCGCAGCCGCTCGGTGAGGTCGCCGCTGCGCGAATCGCGCTCACGCTTCCACGTTTCGGCCTCCTCTTCGCCGGCGAGCAGGATACGTCCGCCCGCGGCTCGGGCGAAGCTCCCCTCGTCGTTGAGCACGTATCGGTAGAGCTCTGCGACGCCGCGCAGGAGGTCGAAGAGGAAGAGCTGCGATACGCGAGGCAGGCTCGCGAGCGAGCTGTGGTACTTCGCTTCTATGTAGCGTCGAAGCTGACGCACCACCGGCTTGAACGCGGCGGTGCCCGGAGTCGCGTGCTCGACGAAGTCGACGACCGGCTTGCGTCCAAGCTCCTCGTAGACGCGCTTGGACAGCGGGTCGGTGCGCTTTCCCAGGTCCTGGTGGAACTCCTCGCCGAGTTCGTCGAGCTGAAGCGTCAGCCGCTCGGCGAGCATCCAGATGCGCGTCGCGCGGGAGTCGGCCTTCGCGAGAACGGCGTGGCCGTAGTTGCGAATCGCGCGGTTGCGGAGCTGGTTGATCTCTTCCTCGAGCCGCCTGCCGGCCGCCGAAGCGGCGAAACGCGTTGCGTCCGCTTCGTCGGCGGTACCGCGCGCGTACTCGCCAAGCGCCCGCAGGTACGGTGCGAAGAGCTCGTTGTACGCATCGGCCCAACCGTCCCGGATCTCCGCCATGTTCGCCGAGAGCCCGTCGCGACCGAGGATGACTTCCAGTCGCGCGTGGTCCACCGAGCTGATCAGGTTGTCGACGATACGGTGGAGAACCATCACCGGCTGGAGCGGGTCAAACCGGGAGATGACCTCCACGTCGTTCGACCCGTGGTCGAACGGCAGCGACGGAACGAAGACACGCTGGTCGAAGTAGGGAATGAGAAAAGCGCCGCGTTCGAGCTCGCGGATGCCGGAATCCGGGAACAACGCGTCGAGGATGGAGAGCACGCCGTCGAAGCGTCGGGAGAATCCGGCCTCCTTCTCCCGTTCGATCTGTTCGAGCTGGAGCAGCTGCTGTTCGGCGAGCGCCTTTTCCTTGCGCCGCGCCTCCTGCTGGTAGAAGCCGCGCACGGTGAGGATCTCCTCGTCCTTGAGGTCGAGGAAGGCGTGGATCGAATCGCGCTTGTCAGACGATTCGTCATCCGGCGGAAAGAACGCGCGGATCGCCTTCAGCACGACCGGATAGAGCTCAAGCTTGAACCGCTGGAGGTTCTCCAGGGCGATCTGAAAGATCGCGGCCGCGTCCTCGAGGCTCAGTCCGTACGCGTCGCGGCTGCCGTACGCCTGGAGGACATCGGCGGCCACGGTGAAAATATGGTCGACTTTGCGCCGCGAGACCTGCTCGGTCGTCAGCACGAGGCGCCACACCTCGCGCGTGACGCGCGCGAGGGCAGAGATTGGCACGTCCTTACGATTCTCCCGCGCGAGCTCGAGATACCCCAGACTCTGGTGCAGCGCGGCGTCGTGGTGAGCAAAGTGCTCGAGATACTCGTAGGCAAACGGTTCGCGCCGGCGCAGCGCGTCGCCGACCGCTCGTTCGTCCTCGGTGCGTCCGCCGGTGCGCCCGAGGAACGTGCGCGAAATCGTGTAGAGCGCCTCGAGCGTCGTGGCGAGCGTGTAGCTGTAGGGGTTCTCCGAGAGGTAGTGCTTGCGCCGAGCGAGCATCGCGAGCAGGCGCGGGTTCGCCGGGTCGGGCGTGGACGGACGGAACCTCGAGAGGAAGTCGAGCCACCGTTCGCGCAGTCCGGTGATCAGAAGGTCGTTGTGGTAGGCCCACTTGTTGACCTGTCGGCGCAGCGGCCGCGGCACCTCCGGGAACCAGTCCTCCATCCGACGCGTCGAGGCGGCGTCGCGGCCGGAGTGCTCCGTCGCCTCGCGGCCGCCCCGACGATCGGCTGCCGGTCGATCGTTGCGCCGACGTATGATCGCCGCCTCGAGGCGGCGGCGCGCCTGGTCCTCGCCGTAGCCCGCGCTGCGGAGCTTCCGGTAGACCTCCTCGATCTCCTCGTCGGTTGTTCCCTGCGCGATGAGCCGCTTGTAGATGTTGTTCTGCGTCTCGTTACCCGCCATCATGGTACCGGTTCAATGTACCACCGCCGGGGCCGAATCTCTAATCGTGTCGGCCATGCGGCCGACGGCGGCTCCTACTCCTCGCCTCCGTCAGCGGTGCCGTGCATCCCGCGCGTCGCCTGGTTCAGCTCTTCGAGGCGTGTGGCGACCGACTCGCGCACCTCGTCGATCGACGTGTCCGCGAGGATCTCGATCGTGTCGTCCACGCCCGTCACGCTCCACAGGTGGAATCGGCCCTCCTCGATCGCGTCTGCGACGTCGGGGCGCAGCATCAGGTTCTGAACGTTGCTGTGCGGGATCACGACGCCCTGCGATCCGGTCAGCCCGGTGGCCTCGCACAGGTCGTAGAAGCCCTCGATCTTCTCGTTCACCCCGCCGATCGACTGCACGTCACCGTGCTGATTGACCGAGCCGGTGAGCGCGACGTCCTGGCGAAGCGGGACCTTCGCGAGCGCGGACAGCAGCGCGACGAGTTCGGCGAGCGAGGCGCTGTCGCCCTCGACCTGGGCGTAGCTCTGCTCGAACACGAGGTGGGCGTTGATGCCCAGCGGCCGTCCTCCGGCGACGCGCGAGAGATAACCGGAGATGATCAACACCCCCTTGTTGTGGATGGGCCCCCCCAGCTCGGTCCTTCGCTCTATGTCGACCACGCCCTCGCGGCCCGGGCCGACGCTCGCGGTAATCCGCATGGGACGGCCGAAGACGATCTCGCCCGGCGCGATCACCGACAGACCGTTGACCTGACCCTCGCGGGCATCCTCGGTGTCGATGAGGATCGTGCCGTCTCCAATGAGCTCGAGGATCTTGTCGCGGATGAGGCCCGAGCGGTACACCCGTTCCTCGAGCGCGCTCTCCACGTGTTCCGCCTCGACCCGTCCGCCGTTCTCCGTGCGCGCCCAGACCGACGCCTCGCGCAACACGTCGTGCAGAGACTCCATCCGCACGCTCAGCCGCTGTTGGTGACCCGATTCACGGGTCGCGTGCTGGAGGAGCCGCGAGAGCGCGTCGGCGCTCAGCTCGCCGAGCTCTTCCTCCTTCGCGTAGCGCCGAAGCGCCGCAGCGAGCGCCGCGCGATTGGGGCCGGTATCGTCCATGCGCGTGTCCAGATCGGCACGGATCTTGAAGAGTTCGCGAAACCCCTTGTCGTAGGCGTGCAGCAGCGAGAAGAGCGTGGGATCGCCGACGAGCACGACCTTGGTCGCGAGCGGTACCGGCTGCGGCTTGAGCGACTTCACCGACATCAGCCCAAGCTGCTGCTGAAGCTCTTCGATCTGCAGCTCGCCGGAATCGAGCGCGCGCTTCAGCGCGTCCCAGCCGTACGGGTTGCGCAGCAGATCCTCCAGCGGCAGCAGGAGGAAGCCGCCGTTGGCGCGGAGGATGGAGCCGGCTTTCACCATCGTGAAGTCGGTGGTGAGCGCGCCCATCTGCATCTCCTTCTCGATCGTCCCGACGAGGTTGGCGTAGGTGGGATTGCGCTCCACGACGACCGGCGCGCCGTCGGTCTCCCCGTTGTCTACGACCACGTTCACCTCGAAGCGCGAGAAGAACTGTTCCTTCTGCGCCTGGATCTGTTGCTGGAGCTGCGGCGGCACGTTCTGCCCCTCGGCGTTCTGCTGC
This sequence comes from uncultured Spirochaetaceae bacterium, assembly GCA_964625715.1. Lineage (GTDB taxonomy): Bacteria > Spirochaetota > Spirochaetia > DSM-27196 > SLST01 > SLST01. The sequence continues at coordinate 6,774 of CAZVEF010000036.1, forward strand.
TTGAGCGCCTCGACGTTCTCGAGGACATCCTCCTTCACCGCGTCGAGGTAGTCGTTCACCCCGGGATGATCGCCGTAGTCGTCTCGAAGATCCTCGAGCGGCCCGTCGAGTCGATTGGCCACGATCTGCCGATCGAGCTCGTCGATCTTCTTGTTCGCCTCCTTGTTGATCTTCCGGTATTGCTTCTGCGCCGAAGCGATCTCCTCCTGCAGCTCCTGCTTGCGGCGCTGAATGTCCGCCTGCTCCTCCTCGGAGAGCTGCTGGAGCCCCTCGTTGCTCAGGGGCTGGCCGTCCTTCAACGGCACGAGCGCGGTACCCATGAGCGTCTGCTGCATCGTGAAGCCGTGCTTTTCGGCCTTTTCCTGGATCTCGCCGCTCGCGCTCTCGCCCTGTTCGCGAAACCGGCGGAGCGCCTGCTCGCGGCGCTCGCTGTACTCGTCGGCCTCGAAGATCGCCGGGATCTCCGTCTCGAGGAACGACCTGAGGTCGCCCATGTCGTCGGCGAAGCTGTCCCCCTTCTCCGGGGGAAGGACGAGCAGACGCGGACGGTACGGGTCGCTGTGGTTGTACACGAACAGCAGATCGTCGGGCGCCTGTCGGTCGGCTGCGACGCTACGCACGTACTCCTCGACGAGTGCCATTTTGCCGATCCCGGTAGGACCGGAGACGAACACGTTGAACCCCGTCCCCTCGACCTTCATGCCGAACCGGAGCGCCCGGGCGGCGCGCTCCTGGCCGATCAGGGTCGTCGGCCCTTCCTCCACGTCGCTCAGGTCCCCGTCGGAGATCCGGATGTCGGGCCGTACGTGCTTGCGTTGCAGCTCTTCTTTCATGGCTGGCTCCCCGTTCAGGATAGGTCCACGCGGCGGGCGAACGTATACACCGAATGGGTGAGATGCGGGCGAGCCGTACGGCTCCCGCCGAAAGACGTACGGTACCTGCGGAGGCGGTGCGCGCCGCTGGATCGATCCCGCGGCGCAGCGGCATTCACGTCACGGGCGGACGTCGAACCGGGCGAACAGCGGCCGGTGATCGCTGATGCCCCGCGCTTCGAGCGTCGCGAACGAACGAAGCTCCAGTCGCTCGCGGCGGAAGAACACGTAATCGACGCGCACCGACGGCGTGCGCGCCGGATAGGTGGGTGCCGCCGCGGCCGCGTGCGCCGCGGCGTCGGTCCACGCGTCCGTCAGGCGCGTGATCGCCGACGAGCCGGGTGTGGCGTTGAAGTCGCCGGCGAGGACCGCCGCGTTGGACGCGAGGCGCGTGGTGTGCTCGTGGACGAGCTCGATCTGGCGGTCCCGCGATACGGGGCGAGGGTCGATGTGCGTGTTGAAGAGGTCGACCTCCCAACCGTTCTCGAGGCGGATCTTCAGGTGCTGGAGCGCGCGCGGCTCCTTGCCGCCGAGCCGGGGGAGCCGCTCATGGCTCGTGTCGACGATCTCGTGACGCGTCAGCACCGCGATGCCGAAGCGGCCTCCCTGGTAATCGGTCGTACCCGCGAACTCCCCCTCCATTCCCGTTGCGGCCCGCAGAGACTCGAACTGATCGACGCGCTCGGTGCGGGCGACCCCCCGGTCGAGCTCCTGAAGGAGGACCACACCGGGACGCAGCTCTTCGATCAGCGTCAGGAGCGCGGCCATATTCGCCTCGTCGTACCGGGGCTCCCCCCCGATCTCGCCGCGAGCGCTGCGTACGTTGAAGCTGAGTACGGTCAGTTCCGCGCTCGGCTCGTCTGCGACCGCGCCGCCGGTGATGACGACGAGCACCAGCAGCGCCGCCCCAATGCCCCTACACATCGGTCTGTCCGTGCATCCCGGCGAGCTTCTCGAAGAGCGCGGCGAAGCGCTGCGCCTCGCGGCGTGAGAGACCCGCGCGGGCGATCAGGTCGCGCATGAACAGCCGCATCCCCTGCGGGCCCTCCTGCGCGTGGAAGCCGAGCCGCTCGAGCGCGCCGGCGACGCTCGCCGCGTGCACGTCGATCGCATGCGCGTCGAGACGGGTGGGAGCGACCGGTCCTCGATCGCCCGGTACCCGTCGACCGCTCGCGATGCAGGCGTCCTTGTAGAGCTCGTAGGCGATGACGCCTACCGCGTGCGAGAGGTTGAGCGACGGACACTCCGGTGAGGTGGGAACGGCGACGGCGAGGTGGCAGTGCTCGAGCTCATCGTCGGAGAGGCCCGAGCGCTCGTTGCCGAAGACGACTGCCACCGTACGGCCGGGCGCCGGCCGGTCGGCGCCGTGGTCGCCGCTCTCGACCCCGCCGTAGCGTTCCTCGACGAGCGAGGCGAGCTCCCACGGGTCGTAGGGCCTCGCCTTGCGCTTCTGGCCCAGGCGTCGGGTCGTGCCGACGATGAGCGCCGCGTCGCGGAGCGCCTCCTCGAGGCTCTCGGTGACGCGGGCTCCGTCGAGGATGTGCTCCGACCAGGCCGCGAGCGGGCGGGCCGCGTCGTAGTCGACGGGGCGATCGGTGACGATGGTCAGTCGGGTGATGCCGAAATTGTTGATCACCCGGCACGCGGCGCCGATGTTGCGCGGCTCGCTCGGCCGTGCGAGCACGATGTGAACGTGCGGGAGGCAGACACCCTTCGTGCCGTGTTCTCGGGCCATGGATCGATGATACGCAATCGAGGCGGAATCGACCACGCCGGGGCTTTGTTCTCGCGCCGCGACACGGTAAGCTCTGCGGAAGGCAGTGCGTCACGCTGAGATCGATTTGAAACGTCGTCACTCCCTGGTTGCCGACCGCGGGCGCAGTGGGCACGACGAGGTCGAACGCAGCATCAGCGGACCGCAGAGATCGCCGAGCAGCGTGCCGAGCGCGCCGTCGAACGAAAACAGGAGGAGCATCCATGAGTAAGCCCAACGTCGTCGTGTTCATAAGCCACGATACCGGACGGTTCCTGTCCACGTACGGCTACGACACCGTCGACACGCCCAACTTCGAGCGAATCGCTCGCATGGGCACGACCTTCGACAACGCGTACTGCACGACACCGCTCTGCGCGCCGGCACGCGCGGCGCTTCTGAGCGGGCTCTATCCCCACCAGAACGGCATGATGGGCCTTCCAGGCGACATGCTCGGGGGCTGGGATCTGCAGACGAAGGAGCGTCACCTCGCGAACGTCTTCGCCTGCAGCGGCTACGAGTCGGTGCTCTGCGGTTTCGAGCACGAGACGCGGGACTTCTGGAGCGTCGGTTTCGAGACCTCTCTCCACGGCCCGGGTGAGGCGCACAACGGTGGGAAACCGCTCGCCGGCGTGGGCGAGAGCATCGGCACGTGGCTTGCCGAGCGCCGCGCGTCGGCCGGGCGGCCCTTCTACCTGCAGATCGGGTGCCACGAGACGCACCGCGAGTGGTCGAAGTACGCCGAACCGTTCGCCGAGCGTGGCGTGTGGAAGGCGCCGTACCTGATCGACAGCCCTGAGGTCGACCGCGAAATGGCCGAGCACCAGGGTGCGGTGAACGCGCTCGACCGGGGCGTGGGAGAGGTCCTCGACGCGCTCGAGGCGGCCGGAGAGCTGGAGAACACGATCCTCGTCTTCACGACCGACCACGGCATCGACTTTCCGCGCGCCAAGGGCACGCTCTTCGACGCCGGTGTCGAGGTCTTTCTGTTCATGGCGTGGGCCGGCGGCGGCTGGTACGCCGGGGCCCGTTGCGACGAGCTCGTCAGTCACGTCGACCTCTACCCGACGATCCTCGAGGCGTGCGGCATCGACGTGCCCGAAGGGGCGGTCGGCAGGAGCATGCTGCCGCTCCTCAGCGGGCGGGGGGAATGGACGCCCCGCGAGGCGGTCTACCACGAGAAGATCTATCACGACAACTACGACCCCATGCGGGCGCTGCGAACCGATCGGTACCGGTACATCCTGAACTTCGACGCGCAGACGATGTACGATGTGCGCATCGCGACCGCACCGCGCTATACGTGGTTCCGGTACCCGTTCCGGAAGCGCGAGCGAGAGGAGCTCTACGATCTCGAGGACGACCCCGTGGAGGCGAACAATCTCGCGCGAGACCCGGACCACCAGGAACTGCGCGAGCGGCTCAAGAATCATCTGGCGGCGTGGATGGCGGTCACCGGCGATGCGCTGCTCGACGGGCCCATCCCCAGCCCGTATCACCTGCGGATCAGCGCGGAGATGAAGGGGCTCGCCGCAGAGGAGAACGGCGCACGCGTGGACACGTAGCTGCCGAGGAGCACGACCCGCGCGCCGAGCAGCCCGAACGCGGCCGACTGCCGGCCGCCGCTCGCCGCGAGGCAGAGTATCGCCGGCCGCTCGACGAGCTCGTAGGGCGCTCGTGCCGCGCGTTGCGGGCGCGGGTCGGGCACCGCGGACGAGCGTCAGCGGTGCGGGGCGGGGCCGGAGTCGTCGACAAGCGTGACCACCGTTTCCGGGGTGCCCGGCGGCCCCCGCGTGACCCGCGATTCGACGAAGAGCCCGTCCGAGAGACGGAACCAGTAGTCCGACCGCCAGACCAGCGAGCCGATTCCCGGCAGAGTGATGCGCACGTGACGAACGTCGGTCGGCTCACCGGCAACGCGCCGCGTTCCGGTCTTAAGCATCCGCGCCTGGAGTGTGCGCGCACCGAGCGTGTCCGGCTGGACCACGTCGAAGCGAATGCGGTCGCCCTCGTCCGCGGCAAGCACGAACTCGCGAAGCGAGCGCTCGATCGACTGGATCCAGCGCGCATCACCGAGCCGGACGCGTTCGCGCACCGCCTGCCCGTCACGGTATCCGTTCACGACGATCGTCGCGCCGCGTTTGATCGACTCGATTTCAACCTGAGGGGATTCGCTCTCGAAGCGCCAGGCGCGCGTGCGCAGGTGCTCGTCGACGCGTACGAGGTGGCGGTCGCCGGTCGAGCTCGTCGACTCCAGCAGCAGGCCGCCGTCCACGAGCCACTCGCGCGCGACGAGGTCGATCGTTTCTCCTTCGGTGACCTCGGTGTATCGGGCCGTGTGCGCGGGCGGTGCGGCGGGCAGCGCGAACTCGTCGGCGTCGGCCGGGTGCGCCGTCACGCTGAGAGCGACGATACCGAGTAGCGGCGGAAATCCGCCTCGGAGGGGCTTTCTCACCGGTCCAGCATAGCGAGGAGAGCCGATCGGCTCAACCGAGCGGTATATTGGGCGAGCATGCTGCTCACGATGATCGTCGCACTCAGCGTCACCGCCTTCGCCGGCACGATTCTCCTGCATCCGGCGTTTCACGCCGACCTGCGCGCTTTCGTTCGTCGGCACAGTGACGCAGCGACCGAACAGCGCGCGCTGGAGGCGATTCGCCGCACATCTGTCGTTATCCCGGCCCGGAACGAGGCGTCCACGATTGCGGGCCTGCTGCGCAGCCTGCGCGTGCAGACCGTCGCGCCCCGGGAGATCATCGTCGTCGACGATCAGTCGGAGGACGCGACCGGTGCGGTGGCGCGTGCGGAAGGCGCTCGCGTCGTGGAGGCGGGAGAGCGGCCGGACGGGTGGCTCGGCAAGCCGTGGGCGAGTCGCGTGGGCGCTCGCGAGGCCGGCGGACGCTACCTGCTCTTCCTCGACGCCGACGTGACGCTCCACCCCGACGCGCTCGAGCAGCTGGCGACGTCGATGATCGGGTTCTCCGCCGACGAAGGACGCACGGCGGCCGTGTCGGTCCAGCCCTATCATAGGACCGGCCGACTCCGGGAACGTCTTGCGCTCCTGTTCAACATCCAGGTCTTCGTGGGCGCCTCGCGCCGCACGCGAGGTCTGCTGCTCACCATGCGCGGCAGCTGCTGTTTCGGCCCGTGCATCTTCTGCGGTCGTGACGAGTACGAACGCTTCCGCGGGCACGAGGCAGTGCGCGACCGCATTCTCGACGACCAGGAGCTCGGCACGGCCTTCCAGGCAGCAGGGGTTCCCACACGGAGCTTTAGCGGCCGAGGGGTGATCGAGTATCGGATGTATCCCGGGGGCGTACGCGATCTTCTCGACGGGTTCACCAAGAACATTCTCCTCGGTGCCCGACGATCCGGGGGGTGGATCAAGGCGCTCGGCGTGCTGTGGATCACGGGGCTGCTCGCCGCGTTCCTCTGGATCGCGGTTGGGGCTGCTACGGGAACGCCGGCCACGTTCGTGACCGCCAGCGTGTTTTACGTCTTCTTCGCGACGCAGATCGCCGCCACGGGTCACCGGCTCGGCAACTTCGGGCCGTTAGCCGCGGTACTCTACCCGGTGCACCTTGCGGCCTTCTTCTTCGTGCTCGCGCGCGCCGTCCTATTCGCCGCGACCGGCCGGAGCGTTCGATGGAAGGGGCGAGCGCTCCACCCGGGGAGGGATTAATGGCGTTGGGACTACGCTTGCTCCTGATATCGCTCGCGTGGGTCGTGATCGAGATCGGGTCGGGCTACCTCACCAACCGGCTGCCGCTCCGGCTGTTCGAGGCCGACGGCCCGCTCACCCGTACCCGTCGCTGGGAGCGCGAGGGTCAGATTTACGCCGGCGTGCTCCGCGTCCACCGGTGGAAGGACGCGCTGCCCGAGGCCGGCGCCATGTTCTCCGGCGGCTTCGCCAAGCGCAGCCTCCGTGACCGTTCGCCGCGGCACCTCGACAGGTTTATCGCCGAGACCCGGCGCGCCGAGCTGACGCACTGGCTCCCGGTCCTCTTTTCGCTCACCTTCTTCGCGTGGAACCCCTTCCACGTCGCGGTCTGGATGCCGATCGTCGGCCTTCTGGCCAACGCGCCGTTTATTGTCGTGCAGCGCTACCTGCGGCCGAGGCTCGCGCGCCTGCTCGACGCCTCCCGGCGAACGAGCCGTTCGACACGGCGAGACGCATAATCTACCAATTTGTCGGTCGAATTCTCTTTTCTCTCCATCATCCGATGGTTACCTTCCAACCCGTCATGAAGAGCGGGTTATTAGGATCAATTGGACGTATTGGGATTGCCGTCGCGGCGGTCGTGGCGCTCGCCGCGTGTAGCGACTCCCCGGACGCGGCGACCGTGGCTACCGCCGACGACGCCCTCGCGCGCGCGGACGAGACCGGTCCCATCGCCGTGGAAGCGGTGGAGCTGCGGTGGGAGCGACTCGTGGGAGACATCTCCGGGAGCGGGCTGATCCGAGGCGCGCACGAGGTCACCGTCGTCTCCGAGGCACAGGGTGTGATTCAGGACGTGGGTTTCGAGCTCGGCGGCAGCGTGGAGGAAGGGCAGCTCCTCGTCGAGCTCGACGACTCGATCCAGACGCTCGCTGTCGAAGAGGCGCGCGCCGCGGTCGCATCCGCAGAGCTCGACCTTCAGGCGACCGAACGGCTCGTCAGCTCGGGGAACGCGTCGCAGATGCAGCTCGCCGGCGCGCGCACCACACTCGCCGGTGCCCGTGCGCGCCTCGCGCAGGCGCAGAAGGCGCAGGACGACCGTACCATCGAGGCGCCGATCGCCGGCGTCATCGCGAGCATGGACGATGCGATCCAGGCGGGGAACTCGATCTCGCCCGGCACGCCGGTCGCACGGATCATCGACACGACCGAGCTGGAGGTGATGCTCTCAATTGGCGAGCGCGAGATCCAGTACGTCGCCGAGGGCGCCGACGCCTACGTGTCGTTGCCTGCCGCCGGCAGCCGCGAGATTCCCGGCGTCGTGCACGCGATCGCGGCGGGCAGCGATCCCGGCACGGGGAGCTTCCCCGTCGTCGTGCGGTGGGAGAACACGGTCGGCGAGCAGGCCCGGGCGGGGCTCTCGGCGAGCGTGAGGATCCTGCCGACCGACGCCCCGTGGGCGATCACGGTGCCGGCTAACGCGATTCAGCGCGAAGCCGACGAGCGGTACCTCTACGTCGTGAGCCCGGACGAGTTCGCGCGCAGGCGAGTCGTGCAGACCGGGTCGCGGACCGGAGACCGGGTCGTCGTGCGGTCCGGACTCGAGGCCGGTGAGCGCGTGATCGTCTCCGGTCTCGGAAGCATCACCGACGGGACCCGCGTCGCGGCAACGCTTCGCGTCGTGACGAGGTAGGAAGCCCAATGAACATCGCCAAGCTCTCGGTCAGAAACCCGGTCCTCGTGAACATCCTCATGTTCGCGGTGCTCGCGCTCGGCGCGTTCAGCCTCACGCGACTGCCCCAGGAGCAGTTCAGCGAGGTGCCGCTCTTCTTCGTGAACGTGATCGTCCCCTATCCCGGGGTCTCCGCCGAAGACGTCGAACAGAGTGTTACGGTTCCCATCGAGCAGGAGATGCAGGGGCTCGACAGTCTCGAGCAGATCAGCTCGAACACGAGCGAGGGGCTCTCGGTCGTGACGATCCAGTTCGACGACGGGCTCAGTAACGACGAGTTTGACCGGCTCCTCCAGGACGTGCAGACGCGCTTCACGAATGTCTCGCTGCCGGGAGGGACGTTGCAGGCGACGATAGACGATTTTTCGTCCAACGATTTCCTGCCGGTCGTGGAGGTGATCGTGCACGGCAGCGACGACTTCCTCCTGCTCGACTCGACCGCGCGCGACCTCGCCGACCGGATACGTCCGCGCGCCGACGTGTCGGGCGTCGAGTTGATCGGGTCCCGCGACCGCGAGATCACCATCTCCGCCCGCCAGGAGCGCATGGAGGCGCTCGGGATCGGGATCGGCGAGATCGTTCGCGCCGTGCAGGGTCGAAACATCACCGTTCCCGGCGGCACCGTTCAATCGTCCGGACGCGAGTACCTCCTGCGCACCGTCGGCTCGCTCGGCGACGTTCAGGCGTTCGAGGAGGTGGTCGTCCGCAGAACGAGCGACGGCATTATCCGGCTCGCCGACGTCGCCGACGTGGACCTGGGCTTCGAGTCCGACGGCGTGCTCAGCCGCTTCAACGGCGCTCCGGCGGTGACGCTCCGCGTGAGCAAGGTGCCGCGGGGCAACTCGGTCGGCGTGATCGAGGCGGTGCGAGAGGAGGTCGAGTCGATCCGCGCATCGGCGGACTCGTCGCTCGAGTTCAGCCTCTCCAACGATTCGACGGTCCAGATTCGCGACAGCATCGGCGTCCTCCTGAACAACGCGGTCCTCGGGTTGCTTCTGCTCGTCGTGATTCTCTTCCTCTTCGTGGGAATCCGGAACGCCGTCATGACCGCGCTGGGGATCCCCATCACCTTTGCCATCACCTTCGTCGTTCTCGAGCTGATGGGAGAGACGTTCAACAGCAACACGCTCTTCGGGATGGTCCTCGTGCTGGGGCTGATCGTCGACCACGCGATCGTCATCGTGGAGAACAGCTTCCGCTACCGGCAGCTGGGACTCAAGAAGCACGAGGCCGCCATCAAGGGGACGAACGAGGTCATCGTGCCCGTCATCGCCGCCACGCTCACGACCGTGGCGGCATTTCTCCCGCTGACGCTGCTTCCCGGCGTGATAGGACTCTTCCTCAGGGTGGTCCCGCTGACGGTGTCGATCGCGCTCATAGCGAGCACCTTCGAGGCCGCGTTCTTCCTGCCGTCGCACTTCGCCGACTGGCCCGGCGGAAACAAGGAGCCCAAGCGCGCCTTCTTCGACGCGGTTCGCCGCGGCTTCGAGCGGTTCGTCCGTATCGTCTACCGATGGCGCGGCGTGACGGTGGCGTTCATGGTCGTCGTGCTCGTGGGCAGCTTCTCGCTCGTGCCCTTCATCCAGCAGGACCTCTTCAGCGCGGAAGACTTCACGCTCTTCTACATCGAGCTCGAGATGCCGCCGGGCACTACGCGCGAACGGACGAACGAGATCGTCTCCCAGTACGAAGACCGGATCATGCCCTACGTGGGGGAGGGCGAGATCGTCTCCGTGAACTCTGCGGTCGGGTTCTCCAGGCAGGACGAGGAGACCGTACGGCGCAACAACGTCGCGCAGCTCATCGTCGACCTAACCGAGCTCGACGAGGGCCGCGAGCGCAGCATCACCGAGATCATGTCGCAGGTCCAGGCAGAAACCCGCGACATAGCGGGGACCGATTCGGTCCAGTTCCGGCGGGCGACCAACGGACCGCCCACCGACCCGCCGGTCGGCTTCCGGGTGTTCGGCGACGACTACGACGAGCTGTCCGTCGTCGCCGCCGGCATCAGGGATCGCCTCGCGACCTATCCCGAGCTCTTCAACATCCAGGACAATCTGGACGTGGGGACGCCCCAGCTGCAGGTCGCCGTAGACGAGGAGCGCGCGGCGGCGCTGGGTCTTTCGGCGCAGTCGATCGGCGACTTCATCCGCACGAGCTTCGACGGTATCCCTGCCTCGAGCGTCTTCGTGGACAACGAGGAGTTCGACGTCGTCGTGCGCTACGCGGGCGCGAGCAGTGCGACGATCGACGAGATCACCCAGCTCAAGATTCCCACGAGCGACGGTCGGCTCGTTCCCTTCTCCACCGTCGCGCGGATCGAGGAGGGTGACGCGCTCGCCGCGATCCGGCGGCTCGACGGGAAGCGCGAAGTGACGATCACCTCCGGCGCGTACAGCGAGGAGAACCTCGCCGCGATCAACAACGACATCGAGACGCTCTTCGAGGAGGAGTACCTGCCGCGGTTCCCGGGCGTAACGCTTGGGGTGGGCGGCGAGTTCGCCGAGTTCACGAATCTGCTGATCGAGATTTTGCGGATCTTCGTGATCGGGATCCTGCTCATCTATCTGATCCTGGGTACGCAGTTCAAATCGTACTCGCAGCCGCTTCTGATCCTGCTGTCGGTTCCCTTTGCCTTCGTGGGCGTCGTGCTCTACCTCGCGCTTTCGGGGACGCCGCTCTCCACTACGGTCATCTACGCGTCGGTCGCGCTCGCGGGGATCGCGGTCAACGACACGATCGTGCTCGTGAGCTTCGTCAACGACCGTCGCAAGGAGGGGGCGTCGGTGCGCGAGGCGGTCGTCGAGGGGGCGAGCACGCGGCTTCGGCCCATCCTGCTCACCTCCATCACGACGATCGCCGGGCTGCTGCCCACCGCGATCGGCCTTGGCGGGAGCTCGGTCATCTGGGGTCCCATGGCGAGCACGATCATCTTCGGCCTGCTCTTCTCGACGATCACCGCGCTCATCGTCGTGCCGTCCATCTACGGCCTGCTTTACGACCGCAAGAAGAATCGCGTTCCGGCCGCGGCAGGGGCGGGCGCGGTGACCGCCGTCGCGGACGCTTCGGGCGAGACCGCGTACGCCGGAGGAGACGACTGATGCGAACACCATCTGCTTTTCGCCCGCGGGTTCGGATGCCGTCCGGTCTCGCGTCCGTTGTCGCCGCTGCCGTCATCGCGGTCGTGCCGATCGCACCAGCGGCCGGCGAAGAGCTCGCGCTCGACGACGCGATCGCCGCCGCGATCGACCGCAGCATCCCCCTCGAGCAGAGCCGCCTTCGCACCGCCGTTGCACGGACCCGGGTGGAGGCGACCGAAGAGACCAGCGCCCCGCGCTTCTCGCTCGAGGCCGAGCCGGTATACGCGTTGACCACCCAGCGCAGCTCGAACTTCGCCGACGTCACGAGCCCGCTCGACTTCCCGCCCGACCCCACGACGACGGTGGCCAACTCGACGGGCGTGGGGATCGTGCTGCAGCAACCGCTTCCGACCGCCGGCGTGCTCTCCGGGAACGTGGGCACGAGCCTGTCGGCGTCCACCTCGTTTCCCGACGAGGGCGATACCACGACGACCTGGTCGTTCCAGCCAAGCGTATCGCTCGCGCTCTCGCAGCCGCTCTTCGTCGATGGGGCGTTCGTCGACACCGAGGAGCCGTCCCTCGTGCTCGAGCAGGTCGAGCGCGGCGCGGCCGAGTCGCGCCTGTCCGAGGAGCAGATCCGCCGGCAGATCGCGACGAACGTCACTCAGCTCTACGTGCAGCTCGATTCGCTGCGCAGGGCGATGGCGCTGCAGCGCACGCAACGCCGCCTGCTCGAGTTGCAGCTCGACCAGGCGCGCGTCCAACGCGAGCAGGGACAGGGCTCCCGGCAGGAGACCTTTTCGTTGCAGGTGCAGCTCAACCGGAACGAGGACGCGATGCTCCAGACGCGGCTCTCTACGCGCGAGGTCGAGCTCGAGCTCGCGCGGCTGACCGGCGTCGATGTCCAGGAGTCCACGACGCTGACCGGCATGGACGACGCGCGTGCGCGGCTCGGTGCGGTCGACTTCGAACAAGCGTCTGCCAACGCGGAGCTTCGGGCTGCGCAGATCGGGGTCGGGCGCGCGGAGACCGATCTCCGCCTGGCGAGGAAGCAGGCGCGCGCGGCCGCCTCCGCCTCGCTCGCGCTCACCCCTCGCTACGAGGACGAACGCGAGAACCCGGATACGCTCGGCGGTGCCTTTGGGGACTACTTCGGCGAGGGCGGTGGCGTGGACGTCGCGTTCTCGCTGGGCGTGAGCGTGCCGCTGGGAGAACAGACACGGCGCGAGCGCGAGGTCCGGCAGGCCGAGCTCGCGCTCGAGATCGCCCAACGCGAGGTCGATCGGGTCGTACGCGAGCAGCGCTCACGGCTCGCCGTCGTGCGCGAGCGGCTCCGCATTCTCGAGGAGCGTGCCGAGCTCCTGAGCTTCGAGATGGAGTTCGAGCGGGACCAGCTCGAGAGCGAACGCGAGCTCGTTGCGATCGGCGCGTCGACGGAACTGCAGGTCGAGCGCATCCGCGCGAATATCGCCGCGCGCGAGAGCGAGCTCGCCGACCTCGAGACGCAACTCCTCCTCGAGCGGCTGCAGGCGGCGACGATCGCGAACGAGGATCCCGTCGCGCTTCTGACGGGGACCGCGACGGAGTAGTGGCGGTGCGAACGAGCAGTCCGGTTGCGGGGCGTGGTTACGACTGCTCGCCCCGCCACGCCTCCACCGGGTTGTGCGAGCGCAGCCCGGCAACCCGCAGACCGCTCTTGGGCGATTCCGCCATGGGACCAAAGTGCGCATCGAGCGCTTCGTCGAGCCGTTCGACGCGTACTTGGTATCCCGGCTCGCCGATGACGTTTCGCGTCTCGCGCGGATCGCGTTCGAGATCGAAGAGCTGATCGGCCCCGCGGCCGTGGCGACGGATGAGCTTCAGCGAAGCCGAGCGCGCCATCCGCAGGTCGCCGTACTCGCCGGTCTGAACGTCCTTCCAGTCGGGGATGGCCCGCGCCTCGGTGAGCATGGGTAGAAAGCTCCGCCCCGGGTAGGCGCGAGCCGGCTCGTCGGCCGGCGAGGCGGGCTCGTCGGCCTGCGCGCCCGCGGCGGCCGCGAGCGTCTGGAACAGATCGGCGTGATCGACGAACTCCGGGCGCACCTGGTGTCCGAACAGGCCCGACCAGCCGCCGAAGACCATGGGAATCCGGATCGACTCCTCGAGCATGTTCAGCGGCCGGGTCGCGTTGCCCTTTCCGAAGAGGCCGTGATGTCCCACGTTGAGCCCGTGGTCCGAGGTGTACACGACGAGCGTGTTTTCGAGCTCGCCGCGTTGCTCGAGGAGGTCGAGCACGCGACCGAGCTGCTCGTCGATCTCGCTCACCGACGCGTAGTACTGCGCCTGCCGCTCGCGCCACCCTTCGCTTGCGGCGTTTCGTCCCTCGCCGGTGACGCGGCCGAAGGGGTAAAGCGTGTCTCGCGGGATGTCGGCGAAGGTCGCATCGCGGTACGCGTGAACGAGGCGAGGCGGGTGGTCGGCGTATGGGCTGTGCGTGGAGACGAGGCCCACGAAGGCGAAGAAGGGCGCGCGCTCTGCGGTCGCATCGCCTGCCGCGCCGGCTCCGGCCGACGGTACGCCGCTTGCGGTCGGCGTCGTGACGCGGTCGATGAACCGCAACGCGGCGTCGGTGGTGATGCGCGCCTGGTAGCCGGTTTCCGTGTACGGCTCGCCG
>CAZVEF010000037.1:0-19501 GCA_964625715.1 uncultured Spirochaetaceae bacterium
CGAGCGTCTCGAAATCGACGTGCACGAGCCCGAAGCGCTGCGTGTAGCCCTTCGCCCACTCGAAGTTGTCCATGAACGACCACGCGAAGTAGCCGCGGACGTCCGCGCCGGCGTCGATCGCGTCGGCGAGCGATGAAAGGTAGCGAGCGTAGAAGTCGATGCGCTGCGGATCGTGCACCGCGCCGTCGGCCGCGACCCAGTCCATGCACGAGAGCCCGTTCTCGCCGACGTAGATCGGAAGGCGGTACGCCTCCCAGAGGTAGCGCGCCGCCCAGCCGAGCGCGGGCGGCGTCACCGGCCACGCGTGAAAGGTCTCCGGCGCGCCGGTCGGCGCCGCGACCTCGACGAGGCTGCCGTCGGCGGCGAGAGCCATCGGCTTGCCGTGGTAGAGGTTGAAGGCGAGGAAGTCGAGCGGCGCGTGGATCGTCGCGAGATCGTCGTCCGGGCGCGTGTCGGGCAGATAGCGGTCGATGTACGCGCGGACTTCCGGAGAGAAGATGCCGAGGCAGACGGGATCGTACCACCACGCGAAGGAGGTGCGGCTCTTCGCCTCCGTGAACGTGAAGTTCGATTTCCTCACCGCCTCGACGAGCTCAGGGTCGTCCGTGACCGGGTACTCGAAGCCGCCTGCAGACGGCACGTAACCCGCCTCCACCGCCCGCGGCGAGGCGGACCGCAGCGCGCCGACCGCCCGGCCGTGCGCGAGGAGCACGTTGTACGCGGCACGCGTCACCTCCGCGCGCGAGAGCTGCAGCCCCGGCGCGTGGAAGCCGAGCTGGTAGCCCACGCCGATGAACGCCTGCGGCTCATTGAAGGTGAACCAGTGGCCGACGCGGTCACCCAGACGCCGCCCGAGGAGCGCCGCGTAGTCGGCGAACCAGCGCGGCGAGTCGGGCGAGAGCCAGCCGCCGCGAAGGTGGAGCGCGTACGGGAGGTCCCAGTGGTAGAGCGTGATCCACGGATCGATGCCCGCGCCGAGGAGCTCGTCGACGAGCCGGTCGTAGAAATCGAGCCCCGCCTCGTTGACCGCGCCCACGCCGTCCGGCACGACGCGCGGCCAGGAGACCGAGCATCGGTACATCGATATGCCGAGCTCCTTCATGAGCGCGACGTCGTCGCGGTAGCGATGGTAGTGGTCGCAGGCGACGTCGCCGGTGTGACCGTGCAGGACGGCGCCCTCCTTGCGGCAGTAGACGTCCCAGATGGAATCGCCCCTGCCGTCCTCGCGCGCGGCGCCTTCGACCTGGTAGGCGGCGGTCGCCGCGCCCCAGCGGAAATCCTTTGGGAATCGGGTGCTCATGCCACCAGCCTACAGCGAGACACCCATCGCGTCGAGCTGCGCCTGGACTTTCCGGACGTCCAGCCGCTTCGGGACGGTCGACCCCTTCGCGCAGAGCGCCCCGGCGACGCCGGCCGCCTGCCCTATCGACATCTGGTTCCCGATGCTCTTGCCGCCGTAGTGCCCGAGCATCGTAGCGGAGCTGCAGCGCCCGGCGACGAGAAGGCCGTCGACCTCCTTCGGCAGGAGCGAGCGGTAGGGGAACTTCGCGCCCTGCTTGATCGCCAGGTTGTCGCGCTGCTGACCGACCGGATCGCTGCCGCCGTACTTGCTCGCCACCGCGTCGTCGAAATCCGTCCCCTCGAGGCAGTCCTTCTCGCTGAAGACGTACTCGCCCACGAGGCGGCGCGTGTCGCGCGCCATCGCGAAGCCGCCGGTGCGCATGAGGTGGACCTCCTCCATCCCGGGGAACCCCTCCGCAAGCCCCATCCATCCGGGCAGATCGTAGCCCTGCTCGCGGTAGAGCGCGAGGATGTCGTTGATGCCGCTGCACCGACGGCCCTTCCACTCGAAGGTCTTGAGCGCGTTCTGCCCGCACCAGTCGAAGAAGCGCTTCGTATCGACGTTGCAGACCGCCCACGCGACGGTGACAGGCGGTCGCCAGCCGGAGATCTCGTCACCTTCGGTGGCCATCTCGCAGCCGGAGAGCCAGGCGACGTCGCCGTCGCCGGTCGCGTCGACGATCGATCTCCCGCGGAAGGTGACCCACCCCTCCTTCGCTCCGGCGACCACGCCCACGACGCGATCGCCCTCCTTCACCACGTCGACGACCGGGCTGTAGAGCTGGTAGTCGATGCCGTACTCCTCGAAGAGGTCGAAGATCACCTTCTTCATGTACTCGGGGTGGACGTGGAGGTTGCCCATCGTACCGTGCCAGCCGACCTTCCGCTTGCCCGGGCGCGAGGCGTCCGGGCCGAAGCTCCGGATCCGGTCGATGACGATCTCGTGCACACCGCCGCGGGAGGTCTCGTTGTCGTCCTTGAAGAGGACGTTCATCTCCATCCACATCGCCGCGGTAGGCGTGCCGCCGAACTGGCTGCGCCCCTCGAGGACGAGGGTGCGCGCGCCGGTGATCGCTGCGGCGAGCGCCGCGCCGATCCCGGCGGGGCCGCCGCCGGCGACGACGACGTCGTACTCGAGGTCGGGGTCTGCCTGTCGGGGGAAGAGGGTCTCGTTCCGTACTGTCATCGTTGCTCCTTGCGTATCGTTTCGATGCTCGATCGTCGGTCACCACCGCACGCGCCGGCCGTGCTTCGCGGGAGCCGGCGTCGAGCGGCGGCGGCCCTCCCCCGAGCTGCCGTCAACGGCCGACGCCGACTACGACACGCTGTGCCGGATCCGCGACTCGGTTTCGGGCGCGGGATTCGAGCTCTTCGAGGTCATGCCCGCCGATCTCTACAGCTTCACGCTCGCATCGGCCGGTCTGCCGGGCGGCGACGAGGAGATCGTTCGCTTCCGCACCTTTCTCGGCGCGCTCGGACGCGCCGGCATCACCCGAACGACCTACGCATGGCGAACCGGCGGGGCGTACGAGACGGGCCGCACGACGCACCGCGAATCGGACACGCGCAGATTCGCGCTTGGCGACGTGGACGAGTCCGCGGGCGCCCCACGGCCGGCGGTTCCGGCCGGCGACGACGAGGTCTGGGCGGCCTACGAACGGTTCATTCGCGAGGTGCTCCCGGCTGCGGAGGACGCGGGCGTCCGCCTCCAGCTCCACCCGAACGATCCGCCGGTGACGCACCAGGGCATCGCTCGGATCTTCCGCAGCACCGCCGCCTTCCGTCGCGCGCTCGAGATCGCGGGAGGAAGCCCCTGTGCACGCATCCTCTTCTGCGTCGGCACGTGGGCGGAGATGGAAGGGCCCGACGGCCGGGGCGAAGACATCCTCGCCGCCCTCCGGGAGTTCGTCGGGAGCGGTCACGTCGAGCAGATCCACTTCCGCAACGTCAGCTCACCGCTTCCCGAGTTCCACGAGACCTACCCGGACGACGGCTACCTCGACATGCCGGCCGTCTTCAGGGTCCTCCGCGAGGTCGGCTTCGACGGGATGGTGGTTCCGGATCACGTGCCGATCCCGCAGGGCGCCGCGGACGGAAAGCACCTCGCGGAGGCGTACAGCCTCGGCTACATCCGGGCGCTCGTCCAGGCGATACGGTAGGCTACCTCGCCTGCTTGCCGTCCGGCGTCGGGTACTTGCCGTGGATCTGCGCGATGTCGATGCGGCCCGCGGTGTTCTCGCAGATCGCGACATTCTGCTCGACCCGCTCGGCGCTGCGCATCCCGAGGAGCGCGACGTCGACGAGCGGATTCGAGAGGACGAACTGGACGAGCGCCTCCGAGTAGTCGAAGGTGTTCTGCGGGTTGACCGCCTGGACCCACTTCTGGAAGACACCGGAGGTGACCGTGCGCATGACCGCGATCCCCATCCCCTGCGCTTCGGCGTCGAACATCGTGCCGGCCTTCCAGTACGGGTCGTACGGGTGCTGATAGATCACGTTGTAGGCGAGCTGAATCGTGTCGAAGCGGCCGCAACTGATGAGCCGCAGCGTAGTCTCGTTGATCGCCTCGACGGTGAAGCCGATGTACTTCGTAAGCCCCTCGGCCTTCGCCTTCTCGAGCTCGTCGATGAGGCCACCGTTCCGAAAGAACGCCTCCTCGTGCGCGGGGGTGTACGCGGTGCCGTGTAGCTGGTAGAGATCGACGTGATCGCGGCGCAGCCGCTCGAGACTCGCCTCCATCTGGGCGCGCGCCTCGCCGGGCGTCTGCCCCGGAGACACCTTCGTCGCGAGGAAGAGCTCCGCCCCGGCCTCGACCGCCTGCGGCGCGAGCCGCGCCCCCTCGAGCGCCTCGCCGAAGATCCGCTCGCTCGCTCCCGCTCCGTAGCCTGGGGCGGTGTCGAAGTACGTGATGCCGAGCTCGAGCGCACGGTGGATCGCCGCGATCACCTGCTCCTGATCGGCGCGCGCCTCGGGATCGAAGGCGCGGACGTAGTTCTTCAAGCCCGCGGTCGCGCCGCCGAATCCGATGCGGCTGACGACGCGGCCGGTCTTCCCGAGCGTAGCGTACTCCATCTATCCCTCCAGGCTCAGCTCGACGACGTCGTAGTCGACGAGACGAGGCACGGCCACGCGCGTCGTGCCGTTCGTTCGATCGAGCGGAAGCTCTTCGCCGCTCGAGACAAGCTTTGCCGCGGCCACGTTCACTCGCGCATCGATCTCCGACGGCAGGTCGAAGACCGGCGTGAACGCGGTGAGCAGCCGCTGCCGCCCGGTCGTGTTGATCAGGTGGACGTAGAGGTTCCCGCCGTTCGTGCGCGCCGAAAGAAGCACGTCCGGGAACCCTGCGAGCCGCACCACGTGCGGCGCGCGCGACACCCATCCGACCGCGTTCGTCACGAGCCGTGCGGCGTCGGGATGCGCGCTTCGACCGAAGCTGTGACCCGCGTCGAACGGCATGAAGACCACCTTCCCCGCTCCGTCGCCGCCGGAAAGAATCGCGAGAGGATCATCCGGGTTGCTCTCCGGGTAGCTCAGCCCCTCCGGAAAGACGCGGAACGCCGGACCGCGAACCACGGGAACCGCGGTGCCGTCGACCGCCCTCGCCTTCCACCACGGTCCGGCCGCGGCGATGTAGGCGCAGGGCAGCCCTTCGGTGAGTGCCGCAGCGCCGCCGGTGCCGCTGCCTGCCGGCTGAGCGAGCCTGAGGTACGCCTGCGCGCGACCGACGTCGCCGGCAGCTTCGATGAGACCACCGCCGTCCTCGATCGACTCGACCCCGAGGAGCGTGCCGAGCGGCGCTCCGTTCCGGGCCTTCCCGTCGCCGTCGAAGCGCGCCGGATCGCCCCAGGCGACGAGACCCACGCCCGCCTTGACGTGTCTCTCGAGCGAGCCGATCGCCTCGTCGCTCAGGACCGACGCCGCGGGCAGAACGATCACGTCGTAGCGGTCGCTTGCGATGCGAGGCAGGTCGTCCGCGCTGACGATGTCGTAGTGAATGTGCGCCTCGTCGAGGAGGTTCTCGGTCGAGTGGAACCCGAAGACATAGAGGTCGCGGGGTCGGCCGATGCGTCCCGCGAGGTTCGAGCAGCCCTCGCTGTAGACGAGCGCCACCCTCGCCGCCGACTCGTCGCCGTCGAAGACCTCCGGGTGGTCGGCCATGAAGGTGAAGACCTCCTCGGTCGCCTGGAAGCCGCGCGGGTCCTCGTGCACCGCAGGCGGTCCACCGGAGAGGTTCACCATGGGCGCCGCGCCGTTCGCGGCGAGCTGAGCGAGGATGAGCTTCTGCTCCGGGTACGGAGCGGCGACGCGCCGCCACGGCCAGGCGAGGAAGTAGCTCGCGACGACCCACGGCGGCTCCTTCGTCAGAAGCGGTATGTAGCGCGAGGTCTCGGTCGCGAGCTTGAGGCGCGCCCAGTCGGGCGGGGCGTCGTCGGTGAATCCGCCGTACTTCGGCTGAACCTCGACCTGCACCCAGTCCTGGCTGCGCGCCGGGTCGCGGATGTCGCGGCCGTCGCCGAGCTGCCAGACCGCGTTGCTCACGACCGGGACGCCGGCGACTTCGTGCACCATCTCGACCAGGTAACGAACGGTCTGCTCCTTCACCCGGTCGCGCCAGAGCAGGTAGTCCTGGTACTCCGGCGTTGTCAGGTCGTCATCCGGGGGCAGATCCCTTCCCAACTCGTCCTTGTACCTGCGCCGGCAGTTCTCGCAGTAGCAGACGGCGCCCGGCATCTGCTGGCTCGCGCCTCCGAACTTCATGCCGTCCAGGTCGTAGAGCTCGTTGAGCTCTTCGACCATCGCGCGGCTCGCCTCGCGCACGTACCCGCCGTTCGGGCAGGCGCTCGCGATCGTGTCGGTCTTGTGGTAGAGCCCCCCGTCCCGCGTGCGTCCCGGCCACTGCGGGTGCTCGCGGGCGACCTCGATCGGGATCTCCCCCAGGTCGATCATCGGCACGGCGATCATCCCCGCCTTGTGCGCCTTCTCGATCAGCTCGCCGGTGAGGTCGCGCGTGTCCATCCCCGGGCTCAGCCTCATGAAGGGCAGCTTCGACGGGTAGGTCGTGATGTAGCCCGCGGCGAAGAACGAGAAACCGGTCACGCGCCAGCGGGTGTAGGTCGCGATCATGTCGTCGACGTCAAAGCCCGGACAATCCGGATCGCGGATCGTCATGTGGATCAGCCGATGTCTCTGAGGTCGGTCGCTCATGGTGCCTCCGTCGCCATAGTAAAACGTACTTCCACGATTGACAATCGACGGATGTACTCGGGGTTGCCGAGGACGTATCTGTGGAACGCCTTTACAGCAGGTGCAACGCGGTCTACACTCGGGGGGGCATCACCGGAGGACGCCATCCATGATCGAACCCGTCAGGCTCAGACAGCCTCGTATCGTCGAGTTCGGGGTCGGGAAACGCACGACAATGGCCGAGCACCTCGCCGGTCGTACGCGCGTGCTCGCGGTTCTCGGGAGCTCATCGCAGACGGTGCTCGAGATCATCGGCATCGACAATGTCGGCGATCGTGGACCCGGAGCTGAAAGCATCGGCGCCGGCGTCGGTCACCGCCATGTCGCTCGGGAGTCTCTACGGAGGGCTCTGCTTCGGCCCGGTGAACACGGCGGCGGTGCACGCGCTCGCCTACCCGCTCGGCGGCACGTTCAAGGTCGCCCACGGCGTAGCGAACTCGATGCTGCTGCCGTACGTGATGGAGTTCAACCGCCCCTCCTGCACCGACCGCTACGCCGGCGTGGCCACGGCGATGGGCGTGATCAAACCCGGTCAACTGGAGGCGAGTGGCGACCGGCGACCGGAGTGCGGTCGATCTCGCAGCCCGCGCCGCGATCGAGGCGGTTCGAAAGCTCGCTCGCGACTGCGGCCTTCCGGCGTCGCCGATGCGCAGGAGATCTACCGCAAGGCGCTCGCGGGCGCAGCGTAGGGGCCGCGGGCGAGGGGTCCGGCGCGGATCTCGATCTCGAGGCGCCAGAACCGGGGCGCGCAGGAAAGGAGAACCAATGGCAGAACAGCACATGAACTACATCGACGGCGCATGGATCGCGCCGAAGAGCGGGGAGTACTTCGAGCAGCGCAACCCGGCGAAGCCTTCCGAGATCACCGGACTCTTTCCGGCCTCCGGAGAGGAGGATGCGCGGGCGGCGATCGACGCGGCGGAGAAGGCCTTCGCCGGCTGGAGGGCGACCAGCGTCGTTCGCCGCGCGGAGATCCTCCGCGGCGCGCTCGATCTGATGCGCGAGCGCTCGCGGGAGATCGCGCGGATCCTCACGAGCGAGAACGGAAAGACGCTCGCCGAGTCGAGCGCGGAGATCAACGCGGCGGCCCGCGAAATGGACTACCAGATCGCGCAGGGCATCCGCGCGATCGGCGAGACGGTGCCGCTCGAACGCGCGGGGGTCTTCGGGTACTCGGTGCGCGAGCCGCTCGGCGTGGTCAGCGTCATCAGTCCGTGGAACTTTCCCTTCAACGTCCCGGGCCGCAAGTGCGTGCCGGCGCTTGTGACGGGGAATACCTGCGTGTTCAAGCCGGCGAGCCTGACGCCGCGGACCGGCATCGAGTTCGTGAAGCTCTTCGCGGACGCCGGCCTGCCGCCGGGCGTGCTCAACCTCGTGACCGGCTCCGGCCGCAAGGTGGGGACGCCGTTCATCACCGACTCGCGGATCAGGGCGGTCTCGTTCACCGGGTCGACGGAGGTCGGGATCCAGATCCAGGAGGTCGCGGCGCCCCGACTCGTGCGAACCCAGCTCGAGCTCGGCGGGAAGAACCCGGCGGTCGTGCTCGAGGACGCGGATCTGGAGGCCGCGGCGAAGGCGATCGTGACCGCAGCCTACGCGTGCGCCGGACAGTGGTGCACGTCCACGAGCCGGGCGATCGTCGTCGATGAGATCCACGATCGCTTCCTCGAGATGCTCACCGAGCGCGCGCGGGCGATCGTCGTGGGCGACGGCGCCGACTCGGCCACCGGCATGGGGCCGGTCTGCGGGAAGGAGCAGTTCGCGAATATCCTCGCGGCGATCGACCAGGGGAAGACCAGCGGAGCGCGCCTGGTGACCGGCGGCAACCCGACGAAGACCGGCGGCGGGACGGCGAGCGCGGGCGACGCGGAGTCGAACGGCTACTTCATCGAGCCGACCATCTTCGCCGACGTCGATCCGGCGGGCGACCTCGGGCAGGAGGAGATCTTCGGACCGGTGCTCTCGGTCATCAGGGCGAGGGACTTCGACGATGCGCTCGAGATCGCGAACGGTGTTCGCTACGGCCTGTGCTCGTCGGTCTTCACGAACGACCTCGAGCGCGCGCATCGCTTCCTCGAGCGCACCGACGTAGGGCTCACGCACGTCAACATGATGACCGCGCTCAAGGAGCCGCAGCTGACCTTCGGCGGCCGCAAGGAGTCTGGCTTCGGCATCCCGGAGGCCGGCGCGACGGGCATCGAGTTCTTCACGCAGCACAAGGTGGCGTACATCAACTACGGAGGGGGCGCGTAAGCTCAGAGCGGTTCATCGGTGTCCGGACCGGATGGCGTCTACAAGTCGAGGATGGCGCCGATCGAAGGCGGGACCGACGGCATCCTCATCAGCGGTGAGTGCGGCGAGATGCGCCCGGCACCCGGAGCGCCGAGCGGGTCCTGGTTCACCGCGATGAGCGCCTCGTTCGACAGGATCGCGAGCGCCGCGTCGTCGACCGAACAGGCTTCCGCCCCGCGACGATCACAACCCGGGTCGCAAGCTCTTCCTCGCCGACCACACGGAGGTCGTCGTGCTCGAGCTCTCCGCGAACCCGGACAAACCAGGGATCGACCTCGGCTCCACGACCTCAGCGGAGATGCACATCGCCTTCGTGGCGGACGACATCCAGGCGGCCGTCGATGAGCTCGTGGCGGCCGGAGCTACGGTGGAGGCGCCGCGTGCCTGCCTACTCTTCGACCACGGTGTTCGACAGCGTCCCGATCCCGTCGATCGTGATGTCGATCCTCTCGCCCGGCTTCACGAACCGCGCGCCGGGCGGGGTGCCGGTCAGGATGATGCTCCCGTCGGCGATCGTATGCGCAGCCGAGAGAAACTCGATCAGCTGTGGCACGGCGAAGACCATCTCGGCGACCGACTCGTCCTGCTCCACCCGGCCATCGACCCGGGTCACCACGCGCAGGCCCGCGGGGTCGCCGATCTCATCGGCGGTCACGATCGCCGGCCCGAGCGGGCAGAAGGTGTCGAAGCCCTTGCCCTTCGCCCACTGCATGCCCACACGCTCGCGCTGCCAGTCGGAACCGGAGACGTCGTTCGCGATCGTGTAGCCAAGGACGTGATCCATCGACTTCGACGCCGGGATGTTCTTCCCGCCCTCCCCGACGACGACGCAGAGCTCGCCCTCGTACTTCACCTCGTCGGCGCGCAGGACCGTGCGCGGCAGCACGATCGGGTCGCCGGGGTTCTGCAGCGCGTTGGCGAGCTTGAAGAAGACGATCGGGTACTCCGGCATGGCTCGCCCCGAGTCCGTGAAGACCGCCTTGTAGTTCGCGCCGATGCCGAGGATCATCGCAGGCTCGATGGGATAGAGGAGCTTCGCGACGGTCGCGGTGTCATCGGTCACGCGATGCGAGCCGAGCAGGTTTCCTTCGATCAGGCGAGCCGTCCGGGGAGGGGCCGATGTCTCGACCTGCCGGTCGACAGCGCCGAGCCGCACCGCGCCATCGGTATCCAGAAAACGAATGATCTTCATGATTCACCTCAGTCGAGCAGCTCGTAGGCCGGGAGCGTGAGGAAGACCGCGAAGTCATCGCTCTCCACGAGCGCGTCCATGAGCTTCGCCGCTTCCTGCACGCGGCCGCTGCCCGCGCCGAGCTTGGCGAGCTCTGCGTCGCGCAGCTTCTCGTACAGTTCGAGCGTGACCGGCCGCCCGTCGTCGAGCCTTGCGTCGTGATGGATCCACTGCCAGATCTGGGCGCGGCTGATCTCGGAGGTCGCCGCGTCCTCCATGAGGTTGTTGATCGCGGCCGCGCCGTTTCCCTGCAGCCACGCGTTCACGTACTGGATGCCGACGTTGATGTTCAGCCGAAGGCCCGCCTCCGTGATCGTTCCGCCGGGAACGGTGAAGTCGGTGAGCTCCGCGGCGGAGACCGACACATCCTCGCGGAGCTTCTCCTTCTGGTGGGGCCGGGAGCCGAGCACCCTGTCGAACTCCGCCTGCGCGACCGGCACGAGATCGGGATGCGCAACCCACGTCCCGTCGAAGCCCTGCCCGGCCTCGCGCTTCTTGTCCTCGCGAACCTTCGCGAGCGCGTTTTCGGTCACGTCGGGATCACGCCGATTGGGGATGAAGGCGGCCATTCCTCCGATCGCGTGTGCGCCGCGCCTGTGACAGCTTTGCACGAGGAGCTCCGTGTACTTGTACATGAACGGCACGGTCATCGTGACCTGCGATCGGTCGGGGAAGATGACCTCGTCGTGATGGCGGAAGGTCTTGATGCAGCTGAAGATGTAGTCCCATCGGCCCGCATTGAGGCCCGCCATGTGCTCGCGCAGCTCGTAGAGGATCTCCTCCATCTGGTGCGAGCCGTGGATCGTCTCGATGAGCACCGTCGCCTTCACCGAACCCTGGGGAACGCCGAGCTCGTTCTGCGCAAACACGAAAACGTCGTTCCACAGGCGCGCCTCGAGGTAGCTCTCGAGCTTCGCGAGGTAGAAATAGGGCCCGCTGCCGCAGGAAAGGAGCTCAGACGCGTTGTGGAAGAAGTAGAGCCCGAAGTCGAAGAGGCTGCCCGATATGGGCTCACCGTCGACGGTGAAGTGACGCTCCGGAAGATGCCAGCCGCGCGGCCTGACGAGCACGGTCGCGACGGTGTCGGCGAGCTCGTAGGTCTTGCCGCGCGCCTCGTCGACGAGCCGGATCGTCTTGCGGACCGCGTCCATGAGGTTGACCTGGCCGGTCACCTGGTTCATCCAGCTCGGCGACTGCGCGTCCTCGCAGTCGGCCATGAATACCTTCGCGCCCGAGTTGAGCGCGTTGATCATCATCTTGCGGTCGCACGGCCCGGTGATCTCCACGCGCCGGTCCTGGAGATCCGCGGGTATGGGCGCGACCTTCCAGTCGCCGCTGCGCACCGATTCGGTCTCCGGGGGGAACGACAAGCTGCCGCCCGCGTCGATCGCCTTCTGACGCTCTTCGCGCGCGGCGAGCAGCTCGAGCCGCCGCGTGTTGAAGGTGCGATGCAGCTTCGCCAGGAAGCTCTGCGCCTCGCGGGTGAGAACCTGTTCTGCATGGGGGTGGCTCTCGAACGATACTCCCTCTACGGTGTCTGCCATCTGATCCTCCTCGGTGGCGCTTTTGCTACTCAGTGAAACGTCGTTGCGTTCTTGTCCAAAGGTCATTGTACTGCGTGTCGGTCAGTGCGGCAAGGTCGCCCCGACGTCTTCGGGACGCCGGTCGGCAACCGGGACGCGTGAGAGACCTCGACACGCGCACGCCCGGGGAGTTCGACGGCGAGGACGTACGGGCGGCGCGCGCCGGGCATCTTCCGGGAAGCCGCAACATCAACTGGCAGACGAACATCGACCCGACGACACGGCTCCTCAGGCCGCGCTTCGACCTCGCCTCGCTCTACCAAGGCTACCTGAGTTCGACGCGGCCCCTCGTCCTCACCTGCCAGTCAGGGCGGCGCTCGTGCCAGACGTGGTACGTTCTGAAGCTCCTCGGCCGCAGTGAGGACGTGCTCATCTACGACGGGTCGTGGACCGAGCGGGGGAACCGGGACGACCTTCCGATCGAGGGACCGAACCCCGGCTGAGGCACCGAATCACCATGCCCGCCCGGCACGACTCCCGACGCCGCCATCGACTCCCACCCGCCGCGGTACGGTTGGGAGCCCATCCGCTCTACGTCGTCCCGCAGCATCACCATCCCCGTGGCGCGCAGCCTGCCGCCGCCCTCGAGCACGTCGAGAAGCGCGCGCTGCATGCGGGTCTGTCGCGGGTAGTCTTCAAGCCGGTCGTAGTCGCGGCAGAAGATGAAGAAAAGCCCGTCACGCCCGCTCCCGCGCGCCGGCACGAGGTAGACCTGGCGCATCAGGTCTGCGAGGTTCGAGTCGGGCATGCGCTGTTCGAGCTGGGTGTTGAAGATCCACGAACGGCAGACAATGCCCTTGAGCCGGGTCGTGGTGACGTAGCGCTCGAAGAAGTCGAACGAGCGGGCAAAGGAGTCCTTCGCCGCGTCCGGGGTCATGCCGCCGCCGGCGGGGATGTGGAGCTCGAGGACCGGGTCGCCGGGCGCGAGGACGCGTTCCCACTCGGCTGCGCCCAGGGCGACTGTCGTGCGCAGCGCGACCCCTCGCGGGTCGATCGGATTGCCACGAACCGACCCATCGGCTTCCTCCAGGACGGGAGTCCACGCGCCGGAAACGTCCGGATCGCACTGCTCGAGGCCGTCGGCGGTGTACGACCGGTCCGGGTCGGCGAGGGCGAGCGTCCATCCGTGCGCGCGGTGGCGGTAGACCGGCCCTGCGTGGCGATGCTCGCCCACCATGTACTCGAACCGGCCCACGCGGAAGAGCCGGCCGGCCGGGTAGTGGCGCAGCCAGTAGAGCTGCGGCGGAAGCAGACCGGGCGCGCCCGGGTGCGCGACGAGGTGATTCGTGCAGAACCCGGCGACCTCATTGCAGGTAGCTCGCGTCACCTCCTCGTCAATTCCGCGCGCCTCGTGCAGCTCGCGAACGGCAGGCACCATCGACGAGCCGACTACGAGATAGAGGCAGGAGAGAAGCGGACTCCGGTCGGCAACGTCCGGCCAGTCTGTAGTCCTGCAGTCGGTCTCGAAGAGCCGATGCCGGAGGTGGACGGCGAGCGACACCGCTTCCGGCTCGGCGACGAGCCTGCTCAGCGCGTCATGCACCGCTCGCCGGTGCTCGAAGGCGATGCCGCAGAACTCGAGGTTGGCTTCAACGGCGGTCGGTCTGAGAAAATCGGGGAGCGGTGCACCGCGCCGGCTGGCCGCGGCAGTCGCACCGCCAAGCGAGGTCCGGCTGGCCGCGGCAGTCGCACCGCCAAGCGAGGTCCGGGCGGCGGCGCTCGACGGCCACTCCTCGGTCAGGAGGGAGAGCTCGTCGCCGGTCAAATACAGGAGTGCGCGGGCGTTGGAGAGCGAAGGCATGCCGTGACGGTACTCCGCCTCTCGCGGTGACGCAAGCGCGCGCGGACAGGGAGGCAGACGGGCCACGCGCCGGGCTCGATCCGCCCGGGCTTCGCCGGGTCCTCAGCGACCGTCGTCCTCGCCGCGGATTTCGAGCAGCGCTTCGCGTACCTCCTCCTCGCCCGCGTAGACCTCGTCGTTCACGATCATGACGGGCAGCGTGAGATAGGCGAGCTCTTCGTTCAGCGTCGCGAACGTCTCCTCCAGTATGTCCATGCCGTTGGAGTGAAAGACATCGCACGTCGTCACGGTCATGCGTCTCTGGCAATACTGGCAAGTATGCAGCAGACACTGTTGAGGATGAAACCGAACCCGAACTCAGCCGCTCCCGCGGGCCGGATTCTCTCGACTGCGCCCCTGTCCGAACCGCTCGGGCAGCTCCGCCACCAGCCATTCCTGGAAGCTCGCCTCCGGATGATCGAACTGCCACGCCACGTAGTCGCTCATCAGCCGGCCGTGGAGGTCGAGCGGCAGCTCGAGCGGTCGCGAACGGATCACGGGCACCGGACCGTTCGCCTCGATGAAGCCGCTCAACCCCGCGTCGACCCACGACGGGAAGGTGACGTCCTCCGCCGTCGGGGCCGGTCTCGAGAAGAAGAGCCGCTCGGCGTTGCCGGAGAGGTAGGCCGATTCTTCGGCGGCGTCCATGGAGACACCAAGCCGCACGAGCCAGTCGCGCGCCTGGTCGACCTGCTCGTCGCGGTGGTAGATGACCGGAATCTCGCTCCCCCACATCACGCGATCCCACGACAGAAGCGGTAGGACATCATCGACCCAGGGGCGAAGGTCGTCGTGCGGATCGGGCTGCGCAGAGGCACCGCCATGGCGTGAGAAGATCGCGTGCATCCGGGGATGACGCAGGAGGTCGCGGAAGGCCGCAGGGTCGGCGACGCCGGGCCGGCACGCGTCGCCGTCGATCGAGCTCGTGCGCAGGAAGTGCGGCGCTGCGATCGTCCCGCGAGGGTAGTTCTCGAGCCAGTCGATCATCGTCCGGATGAGCTCGGTGCTTTCGTAAACGTTGATCGCCATCAGGCAGAGCCCGGCATCACCGAGCGCTGCAAGCACCTGCGGGTTCTCGAGCATCTCCCTGGGCATCAGCCTCATCCCGGCGATCCCGAACCGGATCTGGATCTCGGCGAGCTCGCGTCGCAGAGCCTCGTCGGCGCCGTAGGGAATCCCGAACAGGCGCACGTCTTCCCCGAGCGCGGTCCGGGCCCGTCCCAGACCCGCGAAATCGGGCATCCCGGGCGGCAGCGCTATGCAGCCCTTCTCGATGCCCCACTGGCGCCATATGGAGATGAGCTGTTCGGGAGTTCCGTAGCGGGGAAAGCCGATGTGCGCGTACGCGTCGATGATCATGATCGCCCTCTCTTGCCAACCGTACCACAATCGGTTCCAATGGGGGAGCATGAAGCCACAGCGTCTGCTCTGCAACGCCGCCGGCGTCCTCGTCCCCGCGGCCGCCTCCTTCTACGTCGCACTCCGCGTGAACATCGCGATCATGGCGTTCTTCGCCGACTTCGTCCCTCAGTCGGTCGCAGAGGAGTACCGCGTGAGGCTCGTCGACGTGGTGACACTGATCCTGCTGCTGATGGGATGGCTCGTGCTCACCATCTGGCTTCACTACCGCGTCTCCGGTGCCTCCAGTTGCAGAGCGGGCCTCCGTGCCGCGGCTCAGCACCTGGGGATCACGCTGCTCGTCTTCGGGGTCTCCGACGCGCTCTTCCGCGTCGCCCTGCCCGGCGTACCGACCGGCGCGGTCGCCATCGTCGTCGCCGCCGTGGCGTGGGTTGGAGGACTCGCCCTCGTCTGGTTCGGATACCGGCCTCGTGCCGGGCAGGTATCGTGGCGACGAGAGGAATAGGATGACGAATTGGATTTCACAGGGTATAATTCGCGCAGCAAGCATCAATGGAATATGGACTGATGAGGACGTGACATGGCCCCAGCGACCACCAAGAGGAACCAGTCTATCGCGAAGGCTCTCCAGATCGTGGAGGTGATGGCCGCGGGCGACGGCCCCATGCGGCTTCAGGACATCGGGAAGAACGTGAAGCTGCCGGCGAGCACGGTGCTGCGGTTCCTCAAGACGTTCATGGACCACGGCTACGTGGAGCAGAACCCTCGGACGCTCCAGTACTACCTGACGCTCAAGTTCTGCCAGATCTCCGAGCGCATCAAGCGCCAGATCAAGGTCCGCGACATCGCCCACCCCGTGCTCGCCGAGCTCTCCCGCGAGCTCGGCGAGGCGACCTCGCTCGCGATCGCGCGCGACGGACAGGTCGTCTACGTCGATGTAGTGGAGGGCCCGGACCACATGCTCCAGACGCTGCAGCGCATCGGCAAGATTGCGCCCATGAACTCCACCGGCGTGGGCAAGGCGCTCATGCAGGACTACTCGGCCGACGAAATCGACTCGCTCGTCTCAACGCACGGCCTGCCCAAGCCGACCCCGAACACGATCGGTTCGAAGCGCGCGCTCGTCAAGGAGCTCTCGCTCGTGCGCGACCGGGGTTATGCGACGGACGACGAGGAGTGCGAGATAGGGGTGCGGTGCATCGCCGCACCGGTGCGCGACTACTCCGGAACGGTCGTCGCGGCGATCAGCACATCCGGTCCGATCGGACGAATGACCCCCGAGCGCATGAAGAAGATCACCCCGCGGATGATGAGCGCCGCCGCCGAGATCTCGCGTCAGCTGGGCTGGGAGGGATAGTCGGGCCGCAGGCGCCCTGCTCGTCGATCGTCAGGCGCTCGACGCCTGCCTCCGGTAGGCGCGTCGGTTGAGATGAGGGCCCGTTCGGCGGCCGCCCGAGAAACGAGGACATGCCATGGACCCAAAGGACATCGGGAGCATAACGCGACCTTCGGAAGACCCTGTGAGGATTCTGCGGGAGCAGGTTGGCTCGGCGACGGCCGCGGGAGAGCTCGCACGGCTCGGCATCCGCGATCCGTTCATCAAGGGCGTCACCTCGTGGACCCCCGGCACGACGATCGCGGGCCCCGCGGTCACGCTTCAGTTCATGCCGAAGCGGGAAGACCTCTACGGCGAGGGTGAGTACGTGAACCCCGAGTCGCAGCTCCACCGGCACGTCCTCTACCAGACCGAAGCCGGCGACAATCTCGCTGTCGACTCGCGCGGAAAGCTGCGCAGGTACTACCCGCTGAGCGAAGAGGCGTGGATCGAGTACGAGGAGTGGTGCGGGAAGGTTGGCCGCCCCGATCCCGGCGAGCGACCGATCCGAACCGCACCGCCCAATTCCGGCGTGAAGAAGGAGTAGTCCATGTCGGTGATCCCAGGCTACGAGAACTCATCCCCCGGACCGCAGATCGGGACGAAGATCGGCCACGACCCGTCGGTCGACGAGGTACGCTTGGTCAAACAGCTCGGGCTCGAGTGGATGATGGTCAACGTTCCGCACGACGAGTCGGGCGAGCCTGTCGAACCGTACGAGAAGATCCGGGCGCGGTTCGACGAGCTGGGACTGAAGATCTATCGACTCGCAAATCTGAGTTGCCACAACATGCCCGAAGTCGTCCTGAACCTCCCGGGCCGCGACGCGAAGGTGGAAGAGTACCAGCGCTATCTTCGCGCGACCGCGCGCGCGGGGGTGAACTACGTCACCTACGCGCACATGGCCAACGGCATCTGGAGCGGTCCGCGCGAGGGCGTCCGCGGCGACGCCTCTGCCCGCACATTCCGTCCCGGAGCCGCGAACGTCGGCTCGTGGGTCGGTCAGGAATGGACCGATGAGCCCGCGGGCCGCGAGTACACCGAAGACGAGTTGTGGGCGAACTACGAGTACTTCATGCGAGCCGTGGCGCCTGTCGCCGAGGAGGCGGGAGTCTACATCGGCATGCATCCGGACGATCCTCCGGGATGCACGCTCGGTGGGGTACCCCGCCCCATCTTCTCGTCGCTCGCGGGCTACCAGCGCGCGATCGAGATCGCAGACAGCCCGAACGTGGGCGTCTGCCTCTGCATAGGATGCTGGCTCGAAGGCGGCCAAACGATGGGCGCGACACCCGAGGAGGCGATTCGCGCGTTCGCCGCCGACAATCGGCTGTTCAAGGTCCACCTGCGAAACGTCACCGAATCGCTGCCGGCCGGATTCGTGGAGACCTTTCCCGACGACGGCTACGGCGACCTTCGATCGATCGTGAACACGCTCGTGGAGGTCGGGTTCGACGGCGCGGTGATGAGCGACCACATGCCCGAGACCGTCGGGGGACCGATGGTCGGCGAGGCGTACGCGGTGGGTTACCTGAAGGGGCTCTTGGAGCAGGCTACCGCTGCACCCGGCCCGACCCGCCGCTCGCGAGAAGCTTCTCGACATCGGCACGGGTCGAGTAATTGACGTCGCCCTCGATGCTGTGCGCGAGGCACGAGAAGCCGGTGGCGAACTCGAGCGCGCGCCGGGGCTCGCTGCCCTCGCGAAGCATCTGGATGAGCGAGGCGGCGAAGGCGTCGCCGGCGCCGACACGGTCGACGATGTCGGTGATCTCGTACGGCGTGTAGGTGCCGTCGCATTCGGGCGCGAAGAGAGCCGCGTCGTCGGCAACCGAGTAGAGCATCGTGCCCCAGCGGTTGTGCGAGGCGGAGACGCTCTCACGCAGCGTGAAGGCGACGTGGCGGACCTTCGGAAAGCGCCTTGCTACGGAGCGCGCGACTTCGACGTAGCCTTCCCGGCTGATCCTGCCCTGCTCCACGTCGGAGTCCGGCGGCGCGATACCGAGCACGTCGTGCGCGTCGGCCTCGTTTCCGATCACGAGGGTTGCGTGCTCGAGAACCGCCGGCATCGTCGCGCGGGCGAGCGCGCGCGGGTCGTCCGCGCCGTCCCAGCGCCAGAGCGTCCCGCGGTAGTTGAGGTCGCAGGAAACGGTGAGCCCCGCCTTCGTCGCGCGCTCGGCGGCAAGGCGCGTAGCATTCGCGGCGGACTCGGAGATCGCCGGGGTGATGCCCGTGACGTGGAACCAGTCGGCGCCGTCGAAGGCCGCGTCCCAGTCGTAGACGTCGCCCGGCGCCTCGGCGACCGCCGAGTGAGCCCGGTCGTAGACGACAACGCTGGGCCGCTGGTTGGCGCCGCGCTCGCTGTAGAAGATGCCGAGCCGCGAGCCGGGCACGCGGACGATGCGACTTGTGCGCACGCCGTCGGCACGCAGCTTGCGTACGAGCGCCTCGGCGACCTGGTTGTCCGGGAGCGCGGTAACGAACTC
Source organism: uncultured Spirochaetaceae bacterium (assembly GCA_964625715.1). GTDB lineage: Bacteria > Spirochaetota > Spirochaetia > DSM-27196 > SLST01 > SLST01. The sequence goes on from CAZVEF010000037.1 coordinate 18,749, forward strand.
CGCATCCCCGCCGAGCAGGCTGATCGCGCTCGCGACGTTCGCCTCCGCGCCGGCGAAGATCGTGCGCATCTCACCCGGCAGCGCCTGGACGAGCCGGCCGAAACCCGGCGGCTCGAAGCGGATCATGACTTCACCAAAGGCAACAAGTCGCTTGTTCACGTTCTCTCCCTAACGATGACGGCAACCCGGCGCCGTCTGCACCGAGCATCCGTGGCGGCTACGCCGGTATCGCCGCGACCGCTTCCGCGGCGCGACGCTCGATCTCATCGGTCTTCCCGTCGCGCACCAGATCGCTCGGCGCGAGCCAGCTTCCCCCGAGCGCGATGATGAAGCTGTCGTTCAGATACGGCCCGACGTGATCCGGCTTCAGCCCGCCGAGCGGAATGAACTCGAGGCCGCGGTGCGCGTAGGGGCCGACCATGGAACGCAGCATCGCGAGGCCCCCCGACGGTTCGGCCGGAAAATATTTCAGCAGCGTGCAGCCGAGCGCGAGCGCGGCCTCAATGTCCGACGGCGTGCAGATGCCCGGCGCGAAACTGAGGCCCGCGTCGAGCGCCTCCCGGATGATCACCGGGTTGCACCCCGGCGAAACCGCCGCCGCGACGCCCCGGCGCGCGAGCTCGGCTACCTGGCCCGGTTCTATGAGGGTGCCTGCGATCGGCAGGATCTCCGGTACCTCGCGGGCCACCGCCTCAATGCAGTCGAGCGCGCGCGGCGTGCGCAGCGCGAGCTCGACGGCACGGATGCCGCCGC
>CAZVEF010000038.1:0-18864 GCA_964625715.1 uncultured Spirochaetaceae bacterium
TGATCGCGGCGTCGGTCTGGATGAAGTCGGTCAGCTCCGCGATCCTGCTTCCCGCACCGGGCCTGCGGCCGAGCGCGCTGACGATGCCGGAGGTCACCGTCGACTCGAAGCCGAGCGGATTGCCGACCGCGAACACCCAGTCGCCTACGGCAAGCGAATCGCTATCGCCGAGGCGAGCGACCGGCACGTCGCTCGTCGTCTCGAAGACGATGAGCGCGAGATCACGCCGGTCGTCGGTTCCCACGACCGAAGCCTCGAAGGTTCGTCCGTCGTGCAGGCTCACCGTGATCTCATCCGCGTCGCCTATGACGTGATCGTTGGTGAGCACGTAGACCTTGTCCGCGGCGCGACGGACGATCACGCCCGATCCCAGGCCCGGCCGCAGGAACTGCCGCTCTTCGATCTCGGGCTCCTCGCGGTCGCCAAAGAGGAAACTGAGCAGACTCTGCCGCGCCGGCACCCGCTGCGTCACGACGTCGACGACGTCGATCTTGACGACAACCGGGAGCGCTGCGTGAGCGGCCCTGCGGAAGGCGTTCTGGTACGCCCAGAGCACCTCCTCGCTCGCGGGGGTCTCGAGGGACAGCGATCCTTCGCGGGTCAGATCCCCCTGTTCGGATCCTGTCGCAGATTCGGTGCTCTGAGCTTCGGCGCTCGGAAGGAACACGTCCGCCGAGAAGCCTGCCAGAACGGCCACCGCAAGGCCGGTGAGGATCGCACGTATGGGTTCGCGCATACGGTTTCTCATCACCACGCTCTCCACGATGAAGAGGATAGCAGGGCATGATTGCGGGAACCTTTCCGGAGGATTACATCTGCGTAATGTTCGGCGCGTTCGGTTCGGCCGGAAGCTCGATCGTGAACCGCGTTCCCTGGCCTACCGCGCTCTGCACCTCGACCGTTCCGCCGTGGGCGGTGACGATCGCGCGCACGAGCGCGAGCCCGAGTCCCATGCCGTCGCGGCGGTCGCCGGTGCCGGCGCCGCGGTAGAGCCGATTCCAGATGCGGTCCAGCTCCTCGGCGGGGATCGATGGGCCCTCGTTGTGCACCGACACCCAGACGCCGCCGGTCCGAAGCTCGTGCGGCCCGCCGGTGACGGTAATCGTCGTCGCCTCGTCGCCGTACTTGATCGCGTTGTCGTAGAGGTTGCCGATCACCTGGCGCATCCGCGCTGGATCCGCATGCGCGGGCAACGGCTCGTCGATCCGCACCTCCACGGCCATACCGGCCTCCTCGGCTACCATGCCGTACACCTCGGCGGCTTCCTGTGCCAGACGGCGAAGGTCCACCGGCTGAAGGCGCAGCCGCATCGCTCCGCTCTCGGCTTCCGAGATGTCCATCATCGCGTTCATCATGCCCACGATTCGCTCGGACTCTTCCATCGCGTCGCTGAGCGCCTCGCGGTAGACCGCGCAGTCGGCCTGCCCGTCCTCACCGCTCAGCGCGCGCTCGGCGGTGCTGCGCAGCCGGGTCAGCGGCGTTCGCAGGTCGTGCGCCACGGCGTCGAGCGAATCGCGGAGCCCGGCGACGAGCCCCTGAATGCGATCGAGCATCGAGTTCGTCGAGCGGATCATCGCGTCCAGCTCGTCGTCGGAGTTCCGCGCGGGAATGCGCCGGTCCAGGTCGCCTGTTGCGATGATCGACCGGACGGTCGCGTTGAGCGCGCGGATGGGACGCAGCGAGCGCGAGGCGAAGAAGAGCCCGCCGACCAGGCCCGCGCCGAGCATGACCACGAAAGTAAGGAGGAAGCTCCTCTGGAAGGCGCGCAGGAGGGTGACCCGATCCCGCGTGTCGCTGCCCACCTGGAGGACGTAGCCTTCGGAGAGGCGGACGCCCAGAACTTCGAGCTGGTAGCCGAACCGGTGCGCGTCGATCGTCAGGAAGCCCTCGGCGTGGGGGTCGTCTGGGGAGGTCAACGAGCTGAGGTCGATCTCCTGCCAGTCTCGCAGCGGAACACCCAGGAAGACATGGGAGTTGTCGCTCGTCGCGATCCGGGCGAAAAACGGATTGCCCGCCGGTGTGAGCATGTCGTTGCTGAGCTCGTTGACGAGGAGGTTGATCCCCGCGCTCTCGTTCACCGCGGTTCGGTACCGCACCACGTAGCCGAGCGCCAGCCCCTGCAGCTCCTGGCGATCCTCGTCGCGGAGCGTCCGGTACAGGCTGAAGAAGGTGAACCCGAAGAGCAGGAGCGCGGCGAGCAGGACGATCGCGGAGAACCAGAGCGTCAACCGGACGTCGACTCGACGAACGAACAGACCGATTCGACGCAGATCACTCCCCCTGGGGCGACTTGAGGACATACCCGACCCCCCGCACGGTGTGGATGAGCTTCTCGTCAAAATCGCGATCGACCTTGCTGCGCAGCCGCGAGACGAGGACATCGACCACGTTCGTCTGCGGGTCGAAGTCGTAGTCCCAGACGTGTTCCATGATCATCGTCTTGGAGAGTACTCGGCCTGCGTTGCGCACCAGGTACTCGAGCAAGGAGAACTCCCGCGGCTGAAGGTCGATCTCCACGTCCCCCCGGCGAACAGCCCGACTGAGCAGGTCGACCTCGAGGTCCCCTGCACTGAGCCGGGTCGGCGCGCTGCTCCGGCTCGAACGGCGGATGAGCGCCTGGATACGAACGAGCAGCTCCGAGAACGAGAAGGGCTTCGTCAGGTAGTCGTCTCCGCCGCTGGTGAAGCCCTTCACGCGATCCTCCACCGAGCGCTTGGCGCTGAGCACGAGCACGGGAGTGGTAACGCCGCGGTCGCGCAGCGTCTCGATCATCGAGAGCCCGTCCATACCGGGAAGCATCACGTCCACGACCGCCGCATCGTAGGCCTCGTCGAACAGGCGCGGAATCGCCTCCTCGGCCTGTTCAACGAGGTCAACCGCGAACCCGGCCTCGCGCAATCCGCGCGCCACAAACTGTCCGATCTTCGGGTCGTCTTCCAGAACGATGATGCGCATCTGCACTCCTCTCAGCTACTCGGAAACCCGTCGTCGGCGATCTTGCCGCACCCGAGACAGACCTCTCCGTCGTAGAAGACCGCGAACTGGCCCGGAGCGACCCCACGGTCGCCGCGATCCATCGTAACCTCGATCCGCTGCTCGCCGACCCATCGGACGGCGGCGTCGATCAGATCCGGGCCGTGGCGGATCTTCATGAGCAGCCGATCGTGCTCAGGCGGCCGCCACGTCCACGAGAGCTCGGTCACTGCGAACGATCGGCGTGCGCGGTCGTCGGCGTCGCGCGAGTGCGAGACGTACACGACGTTCGTCGGTGGGTCTTTGCGGACGACGTACCACGGCCCCCCGGAGAGACCGAGCCCCGTTCGCTGCCCGATCGTGTAGAACCAGTACCCGCGATGCGGCCCGAGCACCGCGCCGGTTTCCAGCTCGACGATGTCGCCCGGCCGTTCTCCCAGATAGTGGCGGACGAACTCGGGGTAGCGAATCCGGCCGAGGAAGCAGATGCCCTGACTGTCGCGGCGAGCCTTGTTGGGCAGGTCGAGCTCGTGGGCGCGACGACGGACCTCCTCCTTCTCGAGCGAACCGATGGGGAACACGATGCGGCGCAGCTGCTCCTGATGCAGATGCGAGAGGAAGTACGTCTGGTCCTTGACCGGATCTGGGGAGCGCGCGAGCTCGACGTGGTCGCCCCGGTCGAGAATCCGCGCGTAGTGCCCGGTCGCGATCGGCATGTGTTGCTCCACCTCGTGCTCGAGCAGGTAATCGAAGAAAGCGCCGAACTTGATACGCTCGTTGCAGAAGATGTCCGGGCTGGGCGTGCGGCCCGCGCGGAGCTCGTCGAGCGTGTAGGCGACGACGCGCTCGTAGTACTCGAGCTGCAACGGCACCACCCGCAGCTCGACGTCGAACCGCTCGCAGACCGCGCGGGCGTAGGCAAGATCCTCCTCCCAGGGGCAACCACCGAGGTGGTCAAACTCGTCCTCAAGCCATACCTTGAGGTAGAACGCGGTGAGGGGGAGTCCCTGGCGCACGAGCTCGGCGAGAGCGGTTGAGCTGTCGACGCCACCTGAGAGCAGCACCGCGTGGCGCTTGATCGTGGTCGTGCCTGACGGCATAGCGCTAATCTATGGGACGAACGAGGTCGAGTCCACCGGCAGGATTTCACATTGCCGGTCTCCGGACCGACGCTTATATTAGAGGCACTAAATATTGTTGACGTATGGGGCAGAGACAGCGATGGAGAATACGAAGGTTGGGTTGAGCGATCTCGAGATATACGTTCCCGCTCCACGCATGGGGCTCGACACGCTGTTCGAGCACCGCGTCGCGGAGGACCCGAAGTTCGAGCGTCGACTGAAGCGTGCGATCGAGAAGACGGGACAGGGAGCGATTCGGTTCCCGTCGCCGTGGGAAGACAGTGCGACGCTCGCCGCGCAGGCGTCCTACTCGTTGCTCAAACGGAATCCGGACAGCATTCGGCGGCTGCGGTACATCGGCACCGGCACCGAGACCACGGTGGACCAGTCGAAGCCCATGGCGGCCTACCTCGAAGGGATGCTGCAGAACTCGGGTGTCGACGTTCCCGAGACCATGATGACCTTCCAGACGCAGCACGCGTGCGCCGGGGGCACGATCGCGATGATGAGCATCGCGGGTCTGCTCGCAACCGGATCGCGCGACGACTCCGGACTCGTCGTGAGCTCGGATATCGCCCGCTACGAGGCGCCCTCGACCGCAGAGGTCACGCAGGGCGCGGGCGCGGTGAGCCTGCTCGTCGAGCGCGACCCGAAACTGATCGAGCTCGACCTCGACACGCAGGGACTCTGCTCGCGCGACGTCGACGACTTCTTCCGCCCCATTGGCTCGGTGACCGCGAAGGTGAAGGGCGCGTACTCGATGCAATGCTACAACGAGGCGCTCGAGGTCGCCTTCGAGGATCACTGCGCCCGACGGGACATGGCCCCGGCCGACGTGCTCGCCTCGACCGACATGTTCGTCTTCCACGTGCCGTTCAAGCTGATGGCGCTCGGCGCCTTCCGCCGGCTCGTGAACAGCTACACGGGACTCGACGGTGACGAGCTCACCGACTTCGTCAACGAGCGCGGGTTCGAGCAGTCGCTCGAGCCGAACACACGCGTCGGCAATCTCTACACGGCCAGTACCTTCATGGCGCTCGCCTTTTTACTCAAGGAACGCTACCAAACGTTTGGGAGAGACATCGTCGGGAAATCGATCCTGATGGCCTCCTACGGTTCGGGCAATACGATGATCATCCTCTCCGGACGCGTCGCACCGGGTGCGCCCGAGGTGATCGAGACGTGGGACCTCGATACCGTCTTCCGCAACGAACGCGACGCGTCGTTCGAAGAGTACGAGACCTGGCTGTCCGCGCCGCACACCGCGGAGAAGCTGCACTCGCTCGTGAACACGGCCGCGCTGCCGGCCGAGCAGTTCTACCTCGCGTCGATCCGTGAGGACGGCTACCGCGAGTACGCCTTCTCCGGCGTAAAGACCGGCGAGAAGAAGCTGGAATGGGCGGCAACGACGACGCGATAGGCGAGCGCAAGGCGCAGCACCTGGACATCTGCGCGGACGCGTCGCGCTACGACATCGAGGGCGGTACCACGATGCTCGAACAGGTACGCCTGCTCCATCGCTCACTGCCGGAGATCGACGAGCAATCGGTGGACACGCGGACCGACTTCCTCGACCGTACCGTGTCCATGCCGGTCTTCATCTCGTCGATGACCGGCGGCTCAACCGAAGGCTACCGGGTCAACAAGACTCTCGCCCGCATCGCGCAGGAAGCCCGCATCCCGGTGGGGATGGGATCGATCCGGATCCTCTTTCGCAAGCCGGAGGTCATCGACCATTTCATGCTCAAGCGCATCGCGCCCGACGTGCCCGTCTTCGCAAACATAGGCGGGGTCCAGCTCGTCGAGCCCGATCTGGATGCACTCATCGAGCTCGTAGCACGCCTCGAGGTCGACGCCGTAGCCGTCCACCTCAACCCCGGACAGGAGCTCGCGCAGCCGGAAGGCGATCGTCGCTTTCGCGGGGTGCTCGACGGCATCGCGCGGCTGTGCGACCGCTCGCCCGTTCCGGTCATCGTGAAGGAGACCGGGTTCGGCATCGGCGCGGCGGAGGCGCACGAGCTCGTCGACCGGGGCGTCCGCTACGTCGACGTGGCTGGAAGCGGCGGCACGAACTGGGTGACCGTGGAAGGCTACCGCATGAAGGATGCCGATCGAGCCGTAGCCGCCGAGTTCGCCGACTGGGGCACGCCCACGGCGATCGCGCTCACGACGACCCGCGACCTCCCGGGCCGTATCCTCGCCTCCGGCGGTGTGCGGACCGGCATGGACGTCGCAAAGTCGCTCGCGCTCGGCGCACAGGCCGCCGGACTCGCGCTTCCCTTCGTCCGCGCCGTCGTCGACGGCGGTTACGAGACGGGCCTCGCCTTCGCCGAACGCCTCCGATCGGCGCTCCGCGCGGCAATGACGCTCACCGGTTCGCCCGACGTCGCGTCGCTTCGCTCGGCGCCTGTGATCGAGACTCCCGCCTTCATCGAGCTCACGAACCGGTATCGCGCCGCCGAAGAAGCCGCGCGCCACCGGATTCCCCAACCGGGCTCGACCGTGCGAGGCACCCGGTGACGAGCAGACTACCCGCGAGCTTCCGCAAGAGCCCGGTCGAGGAGCGGCGGGCGGCGATCGAAGCCCTGCTCGGCGTTCGGACGACCACCTTCGGCTCCGACCCGGAGATGATCGAGCTCGCCGACGTGATGGTCGAATCCGCGGTCGGCTACTTCGCACTCCCGCTCGGCGTCGCCGCCGGGTTCGTCATCGACGGCGAGGAGTACGATGTCCCCATGGCCACGGAGGAACCGTCGGTGATCGCCGCGGCCGGCTACGCGGCGAGCATCGTACGTCGCGGTTCCGGGTTCGCGACGGAGGCCGGCGAGCCGGTAACCACCGGTCAGCTCTACGTTGCCGACCCGTCGCCGGGCGCCGCGGAACGCATCCACGCCGAGCGGGATACGCTGCGCAGCGAGGCGTCACCGCTTCTCGAACGGATGGAGAGACGCGGCGGCGGCTGGCGCGGCCTGGACGTCGCGTGGCTCACCGAAAGCCGCACGATGCGGATCCAGATTCACGTCGACGTCCGGGACGCGATGGGAGCCAACGTCGTCAACTCGGTCGTCGAGCAGCTCCGCGGGCCCGTCGAGCGCATCACCGGGGGGGACGTCGTGATGGCGATCCTCTCCAACTCGGCCGACCGGCGCGTGACGACCGCGCGGTTTTCGGTTCCCGCCGGCCGGCTCGCGCGCGGGGGCCACGACGGACGCGAGATCGCCGAACGGCTCGTGCTGGCGAACGAAATCGCGCGCGAGGATCACCTCCGCGCGGTCACACACAACAAGGGCATCATGAACGGCGTCACCGCGCTCGCGCTCGCGACGGGCAACGACACCCGCGCGCTCGAGGCGGCGGTACACGAATACGCCTCGCGCGACGGAGCGTACCGGGCGCTCACCCGCTACCGCTTCGACGGAGATACGCTGTCCGGCGAGCTCGCGATACCGGTCCCGCTGGGCGTCGTGGGCGGTGCCGCCGGGATCCACCCCGCGTCGAACGCCGCGCTCGCGCTGCTCGGCAACCCCGGCGCGGTCGATCTGGCCCGCATCGCGGTCTGCGTCGGACTCGCGCAGAACTTCGCGGCGCTCTTCGCGCTCGTCAGCGAGGGCATCCAGCGCGGCCACATGGGGCTCCACGCGCACCGGCTCGCGTGGGCCGCGGGCGCGCGGGGCGAGGAGCGCGAGCGCGTCGTCGACGAGATGCGCGAACGCGGCGTGTTCGGTACCGAGATCGCACGCGACATCCTCGCCCGGATTCGCGCCGCCGCGCCGGACAAAGACGATTCGAGCACACCATGACCGTCACTGCATCCGCCTCGCCCAGCCTCGCGCTCATCAAGTACTGGGGGAAGCAGCCCGGCGGGGTCAATCTCCCCGCGACGTCGAGCCTGGCCGTGACGTTGGAGGGTCTGCGGACGACCACGCGGCTGCGGCTCCAGCCCGAGGCAGCCGCGGACGAGGTCGTGCTGGCAGGACGGCTCCAGCCGACAGCGACTTTCAGCCCCATGATCGACCTCGTGCGTGCCCGTGCGGGCTCCGACGCACGCGTACGAGCCGAGAGCGAGAACTCCTTTCCCACCGCGGCGGGCATCGCCTCCTCGTCGAGCGGCTTCGCCGCGCTCGCACTCGGCCTCGACGCGCTGTTCGAGACCTCGTTCGACCGGCGCGAGCTCTCCTCGCTCGCGCGGCTCGGTTCGGGAAGCGCGTGCCGTGCGGTCTACGGGGGGTTCACGACCTGGCTCCGCGGGACCGAGCACGCCGAACCGGTCTTCGCCGCCGACCACTGGCCGGAGCTTCGCGTGGTCGTCGTCGTCGTACGCGCAGCCGCGAAGCCGGTCTCCTCGCGAAGCGGCATGAATCGGACGAGCGGGACCTCGCCGGTCTACCGCGCCTGGCTCGACGAGTCGCAAGCGCTCTTCGAGCGGGGCCTTGCGGCGCTCGAGGCGCGCGATCTCGAGGCGCTCGGGACCGCGATGCGCGAGAGCTACCTCCTCATGTACGCGAGCATGCTCGCCGCGAGACCGCCTGTCCTCTACTGGCAGCCCGACAGCGTCGCGGTGATCCACGAGGCGGAATCGATGCGCGCCGACGGTCTCCCCGTCTGGGAGACGATGGACGCCGGTCCGCAGGTGAAGCTGTTGACCACAGACGATCGCGTCGCCGAGGTGAGCGAGCGGATCACCGCCGTCGTGCCCCGGTCCGATCTGATCGTCGCGGGCCCGGGCGGCGAGCCGAAGGTACGCCGTGAGCCGTGACCGAGCCGAGGCACCCGCGCAGCAGGCGTCCGGTCGCAGGTGCGTGAGCGCGCCGGCCAGTCTGCTGCTCCTCGGCGAGTACGCGGTGCTCGAGGAAGGCGGCCTCGGCGTCGCGATCGCCCCGGACGTGCGCGCGAGCGCGTGGCTCACCGGGCCGGGCGGAGGCGAATCACGGGCGCCCGCCCGGGCATCGGCAGGCAGCGCGGACAGCGCCCGACTCGTTTGCGGTGCGACGCCCGAAGGGGACGTGCGCTGGCCCGGAGACCCCGGCCTCCTCGGTGCGGTCTGCGACTACCTCCTCGGTACGGTAGGTCCACCGCCACAGGACATCGCCGTGGATACCTCCGCCTTCTTCCGCCCGGACGGACGCAAGCGCGGATTCGGATCGAGCGCGTCGCTCGCGGTCGCGCTGACCGCAGTGTGGACCGGCTTCGACAACACGCCGTCCGGTTGCGACCGCGTGCGGCGCGTCGCGACCGAGGCACACCGCGCCGCGCAGGGCGGTCGGGGCAGCGGCTACGACGTGGCGGTGAGCTCGTTGGGCGGGGTGGTGCTGTTCACCGGCGGTGCGCTCCCGCGGGCGCGTCGGGTCGAGCTGCCGTGGCTTCCGCCGGTGTCGCTCTTCGAGGGACACGATCCGGTCGCGACGACCGGCGCGGTCGCTCGCTTTCACGCCTGGCGCGAGACGCACGCAGGCGAGGCGCGGTCGTTCCTCGAGCGGTCGAACGAGCTCGTCGACCGTTTCGTCGCGGCGAGCGCCTGGGCGGACGCGCGGACCGTCGTGCTCGAGTACCGCGACCTCACGCTCGATCTGGGTCGGCGCATAGGGGTGCCCGCGCGCGTCGAGCCGCCCGTGCCCGTCGGAGCCGACGGTGTGAGCAAGGCCGTGGGCGCCGGCGACGAGCTGGGCGTGATCCTCGCCCCGGAGAGCGCCACGCGCTACGAGATCGCGGTTGCCGGGGAGGGCCTTCGATGGGAGTAGCACGCGGTCACGGAAAGCTCCTGCTCTTCGGCGAGCACGCCGCGGTCTACGGTCACCCGGCGATCGGGATTCAGCTCGAGGAGTACCTCGAGGTCTCGGTCGAGCCCGGCGAACACAGATGGGTGCTGCCCGACCTGCCGCCCCGCGAGTCGGAACTCGTTCGGAAGGCGCTGGCCGCGCTCGAGGGTGCGCCCGAAGGCGGCCGGATCGGCATCACCGGCAACCTGCCCATGAGCGTCGGCTTCGGCTCCTCGGCAGCGTTCTGTACCGCGCTTGTCCGCGCCGCCGGAGGCGTGACCGCTGCCGATGCGGGCGCGGCGGACGACCGCGAAGCGCTCTGGGGCGAGGCGCACCGCATTGAGCACGTCTTCCACGGCACACCGTCGGGGATCGACACGGGGCTCTCGGTCTACCCGGGCGCGAGCATCGTCTACCCCGATCCGCCGGCGCTGCCGCGCCGGCAGCCCGCCCGCCTGCCGCACGCGGCGCTGCTCGTGGGGGCGATCCCGCGCACGAGCACGACCGCGCAGCTCGTCGCCGGCATCCGGGCGATGCGCGAGCAGGACCCGGCCGCCGTCGATCACTCGCTCCACCGCCTCGGCAGGCTCTCGCAGGCGGCCGCGACGCCGGAGAGCTGTCCCGACGCGAACGTCCTGGGCCGCATCGCGGATCAGGCGCAGACCATCCTGCGCACGCTCGGGCTGAGCACGACGGAACTCGACGAGGTGGTCACCGCGCTCCACGACGCCGGTGCGCTCGGCGCGAAGCTCAGCGGCGCCGGAGGCGGCGGAGCCTTCTACGGGGTGTTCTCCTCGCGCATCGACGCGCAGAGGGCGGTTTCCGTGCTGGAAAAAAGAATGGCGCAGCAAGCGATCGAGGTCGTCTGCCTGCGCCCGTACGAAATCGGTTCGGCCGGCCCGGAGGATACCGGCAACCGTTCATCGACCTGAGGCCGTCACCCAAGGTCGAAGCTTGTCGGGACAAGTTCACCCGAGGTCGAAGCTTGTCGGGACAAGTTCACCCGAGGTCGAAGCTTGTCGGGACAAGTTCACCCAAGGTCGAAGCTTGTCGGGACAAGTTCACCCAAGGTCGAACTTGTCCCTGCTGCCCAGGTTCCCGAATGCCTCTACGAGCCGCTCGACCATACCCTTCTCGCCGAGATGCAGCCATCCGCGCGGGTCGATCTTCTTCTTGTTCGGCTTGTCCGGTCCGTCCGGGTTTCCGATCTGAGAGTGGAGGTAGGCGTCGTTCTTGTCCATGTACTCCTTGATGGGTTTCGTGAACGCCCACTGGGTATCGGTGTCGATGTTCATCTTGACGACGCCGTAGGACACCGCCTCCTCGATCTCTTCCGCGGTCGAGCCGGAGCCGCCGTGGAACACGAGGTTGAGCGGGCGTTCCTTCGTGCCGCGGTCGGCCTGTATCCTGTCCTGCGAGTGCTTGAGGATCTCCGGGCGCAGTTTGACGTTGCCCGGCTTGTAGACGCCGTGCGTATTGCCGAAAGCCGCCGCGACGGTGAACTCGCCTACACCGTTGAGCGTGTCGTACGCCTGCAGAACCTCTTCCGGCTGCGTGTACAGACGCGAGCTGTCGACACTCGTGTTGTCAACGCCGTCCTCCTCACCGCCGGTCACGCCGAGCTCGATCTCGAGAGTCATGTCGATCTTCGCCATCCGCTGGAGGTACTCCTTCGAGATCCGCAGGTTCTCCTCGAGCGACTCCTCCGAGAGGTCGAGCATGTGCGAGCTGAACAGCGGTACACCGTGCTCGTTGTAGTACTTCTCGCCGTACTCGAGCATCCCGTCGACCCACTTGATGACCTTCAGCGCGCAGTGGTCGGTGTGCAGAATAACGGGGACGCCGTAATACTCGGCGAGCATGCGGATGTGGTGCGCGCCCGCGACCGAACCGGCGACCGCCGCCTGCTCGTCGGTGTTGTCGAGGAACTTCCCGGCGTTGAAATGACCACCGCCGTTGGAAAACTGGATGATGATGGGCGAGTTGGCCTCTCTGGCCGACTGCATGGCCGCGTTGATCGAGTTGCTGCCCACGACGTTGACCGCCGGAAGCGCGCACGGAACCGACTTGCAGTACTCGAAGATCTCCTGAAGCCCGCTGCCTGTGACGACACCAGGCTTCAACTGTAACTTACCCATAGTAACTCCTTGGTCTTTGATCAGCATTGTAGCGCCGGCGGATGCTTTGTCAATCGACCTCGCCGCGCGTACCCTCCCCCTTAACCTACGCAGAGACGCGGCTACCGGGAAGGGTGGTAGACTATCGCACGCGTTCGAAATCTCGGACGTATTCGGCGATGCCGGTGGCGATCGCGTCGGACAGACGTTGTCGATAGGCCGAGGTCGCGAGCAGCGCGAGCTCCTCGCGATTGTTGATGAAGCCCGTCTCGACGAGGATCGACGGCATGCGGGCCTCGCGGACGACGAAGAAGTCCGCGACGCGAATTCCGCGCTCCACCGGGGTTTCCGGCACGCTCTCGGCGATCGCCGAGAGCACGGTCTTGCCCATCAGGACGCTCTCTACGGTGTATTCTTCTTCCTTGAGGTCGTTCAGAATCGCCGATACCTCCGGCTCGAGCGTCGCCGCGATCTCCTCCTCGAGCACCTGCCGCCGCTGCGTCGCCGGGAGGTAGTAGACCTCCACCCCCTTCGTGTCGGTCCACGGCGCGACGCTCGCGTTGACGTGCAGCGAGACGAACAACACGTTGTCCAGCGGATCCTCCCGCAGCGCGTGCGCGAACTCGGTGCGCTCTTCGAGCGTGAGGTATTCATCGGTCGACCGCGAGAGGTGGATCTCCGGCCCGTCGAGCGCCGCCTCGAGCGCTGCCTTCACGCGCTTCGCCATGTCGAGGACGAGGTCCTTCTCGCGGTACGTGACGGTCTCCCCGTCTTCGGTGACCGTCCGATTCGCCCCCGAATCCCGCCCGCCGTGGCCCGCGTCGATGACGATCGCCTTGACCGGGCGAACGCGCGCGGCGTCGCTGCTGCCCAGACGGGTCGCGAGCAGCTCGAACGTCGCTTCGGGGACGAGCAACCGCCCGCCGTCGTAGACGATCGGCTCGATCCTGATCAGCTCGGAAAAATCGGCGATGGCGACCTGCTCGCCCGGCGCGAAACCGATCGAGTCGAGGCCGCTCCAGATGACCCCCGTGCGGGTGAATTCGTCCCATTCGAGGATCGACCCGGTCTGCTCGAGCAGCTCCGCGATGTCGGTCGACGGCGATTCCGCGGCCCCTGCGGCGCCTGCGACCACGAGCGCGAGGACGAAGGCTATGGTAAGGACGGCCGGTCTGAGAGACACACGCATTCGTTCCTAGTATCGGCCGATCGGCGAGCCGATTGACCTCGCGACGCGCACGAGATACGGTCAGTCCGTGCGACCTGTCACGAAGACGTCCCTTGCCGCGATGGTGCCGCTCCTGCTGTGGGCGTGCGCGACCCCGGAACCTGCGCCGCAGGAGTCACTGCGCGCGCGCTACCCCGTCGAGCGCCCCTTCGCCGAAAGCCGCTTCTCGACCTTCGGCGGGCTTACGCTCCACTACCGGACGTGGACCCCCGCCGCCGAGCCGGCCGCCAAGATCCTGCTTCTGCACACCGAAGGCGCCTCCACGGTGAGCTACCGGCGTCTCGGCCCGCAGCTCGCGGAGGCCGGCTACGCGGTGGTCGCGATCGATCTGCCTGGATTCGGCTTCAGCGACGCCGCGCTCGAGTTCGAGCACACGCTCGCGAACCGAACCGGAGTGCTCTGGTCGCTCCTCGACCGGCTCGACACCGAACCGAACGAGTTTCCGCCCGCGGACGCGTGGGTCGTCGGCGGACACGGTATGGGAGGACACGTCGCGACGGGGATGGCGATGGCGCGGCCGGCGCGAACTGCGGGCCTCCTCCTCTTCGCGACCGAGGTCGTGGGTCCGCAGCGCGCCCGGCGCGGGTTCTGGTTTCCGCCGGTGCGTTGGGCGTGGCGTGCGTGGCTGGAGAACAGCCTCTACACGCGCGACGGGGTCGAAGAGCTCCTCTCGTCTGCGCTTGGTCGTCCGGCCGCCGACGAGGAGGTAGACCTCTACACCGCACCGCTGCTGCGTCCGCGGATGCCGAACGCGTACATCCGCTACGCACGCACGGCGAACGAGATCGAGTTCGACCTTGGCGAGATCGACGCGCCGGCGCTCGTAATCTGGGGCGCCGACGACGACTGGATCGAGCTCGAGACGGGCGAGGCTACCGCAGCCGCGCTGCCGGCTGCGACGCTCGAGGTCGTTCCAGACGCGCACCACCTGCCCATGGAGACGCACACCGCAGCCGTCCGCGACGCGATCGTGCGGTGGACGGCGCGTCGCTAACGCTTCCCGCTGTACACCCCGAACCCGAGCCCGTCGTCAAAGTCCTGGACGATCTTGTTCCACAGCATCGCGCTCGAGTAGATGTTGTTGATACTGGTGCCGAAATTGTTGTTTGAGTACCACGATCGTGTCGATATGGCGAAAGGGCTCGTGTGGGGAGGCGACGAGCCAGCCAGCCTTGTTACTCAGGCAATCAGATGTCCCGGCATCTGGTCGGCGGTGAGCGCGACGATGCGCTCGGTGATCGGTCCCTTCTTCAGCTTCACCGACGGCGGATTCTCGTACTCGTGGTGCCAGATTTGTCTGATCCACGTGTAGCGGGTGCTGGTGTGCGAGTAGAGGTGACGGTGGGTCAATGTGCGTCCGAGTTGCCACCGCAGCCGATGTTCTGTCCTCCTATCTCGGCTGGCTGGAACACACGCGGCACTGCGGCGTGGCAACCCGCAACCAACGTCTCGCTGCGTTCAAATCGTTCTTCCACTATGTCGCGACCGTAGATCCCGAGCATCTGTATGCCTGCCAACGTATTCTGGGTATTCCAATGAAAAAGTCGGCACGGCGATCGATGAGCTTCTTTTCTCCGGAAGGGCTGCATCGGCTGTTGAGCCAGCCGCACACGACCACACAAAAGGGCCGACGGGACCACGCGCTTCTCGTACTTCTCTACGACTGTGCCGCCAGAGTTCAGGAGATCTGCGACCTGCTCGTTCGCGACGTGAGGCTCGACCAGCCCGCTACTGTCATGCTGTACGGAAAGGGACGCAGGAGTCGGGTTGTACCTATCAGCGAAAAGACCGCCTCCATTATGAGAGCCTACCTCGAGGAACGGGGCTGGAGGGACAGCAGCGGAACACTCGACTTTCCGGTGTTCATGAACAGCCGAAAGGCGAAGCTCACCCGCGCCGGTGTTGCCCACATCCTCCGAAGATACGTTACTGCGATGGCGCTCTCCGACAGCCGGGACGTCCCGGAGCATGTCTCGCCCCACTGTTTGAGACATAGCAAGGCGGTTCACCTCCTGAGAAGCGGAGTTTCGTCGCCTTCGGAACTGTGTCGCTGACGATGTTATGTGAACTTGTCGCACAGGGAGCCTCGTCCGAGCAACGACTTGCGTTGACAACTTCGCACAAGTAGTTGCTTCACATTATTGCACGCGCCGGGCCTTCGGGCTATCGTGGCAACAGGTGCGGTACTACGACGTGATCGTCACAGGCGCGGGACCCGCGGGCCTCTTCACAGCCGTTCATCTTGCCGATTCGCTGCGCGTGCTCGTCGTCGAGTCTCAACGCTTCCCGCCGACCAAGCCGTGCGGCGAGATTCTGATCGACCACGGGTACCGGCTCGTCTCCGAGCTCGACCCGCCGCCCTCCGTGTTCCGGTCGCAGGAGGCAATCGCCATGCGCTTCCTCGCGCGCGACATCGACACCCCGGCGACCGAGGTCGGCACCGCGCACACGATCGACCGGAAGGCGCTCTCGTTCTGGCTCGACGACCTGCTGGCGTCGAACGTCGAGGTCCTCGAAGGCGTACGGTTTGTTGGGGCGGAGGCCCGCGCCGGCGAGGTCGCGGTGACGCTGCGGCACCCCGGCGGCCGGATCGAGACGGTCGGCACCGGCCTGCTCGTCGGCGCCGACGGGTGCCTCTCCCGGGTGCGACGAAACGCCTTCGGCACCAAGCCGGATACGGTGGACAGCATCCAGCATCTCTGCCGGGCACGCCGGCCTCCCGAGCATGCCGATTTCATCTTCGACCGCAAGCTGGCCCGCGACTACTACGTGTGGGCCTTTCCGCGCGGCGACGACCAGGTACTCGTAGGCTGCCCGCGCGACGGGGATCGCTATCGAGCGGTAATGGAGTGGGCCCACCGCGAGTACGCGATCACCGGCGCGCCGCTTCGCAGCGAGCGCCACCCGATCGCGCGGATCAGGACGCTCGACGACATCGAGACCGGAAGCGGCCGCGTGCTGCTCGTCGGCGAGGCCGCCGGTCTCGTGAGCCCCGCGTCCGGCGAGGGGCTCTCGCTCGCGTTCGCGAGCGGCCGGGCCGCCGCGCGCGCGATCTCGGCCGCTCCGGACGATCCGCTTCCCGCCTACCGCGAGGCGTGCAGGCCGTTCATCGATCTGCTGGCGAAGGAGCTCGAGCTCGCCGAACGAATCCGCACTCGCGGCCGCGCGCGGACGCCCGGCCGCGAGCGATGAGCAGACGCGCCGGCACCGCGCCGGGCGGCTATCTCGCCGCGGCGCCGTCGGCGGGCGTCGTCCTCACCTCGAAGTCGCGGAACTCCGCCCGCCCGAGCGTCCGTAGCGCGACTTCCACGCCCGAATCGATCCCGAACCACGCGCGGTAGCGCACACGGTCGGTGCCGTCGACTGCGATCGTAACGTACTGCGAGACGGGCTCGTAGAGCACGTCCACGTCGATGAACCCGTCGATCGCCTGCGGAATCGCCGCATCGAGCACGCGGGCCATCTCCACGTCGTTGTCCGAGCGGTAGAGCTGGAGGTAGGTCGAGCCCGTCTTGCGCTCCTGCGGGTCGCGCGTGAACCAGACGAGCAGGCTCGAGCCCATCCCGTAGCCGCGGCGCCGCTCGGCGCCGTCGACGAACAGGTGCACTCCTACGCCGACCCAGCCGTCGTCGAGCGAGCGGGCACGAAACGAATAGAGCACCGGCTGGCCCGGCTGCTCGACCGGCATCGCGAGCTTCGCTGAGTACGCGTTCTCCTCTGTCTGCGTCGCCGATCGCTCGCTCACCCGCCAGGCACCGGTGTCGGGTTCGCCGGCGGAGAAGCCGCTCGCGAGCGGGCGGGTCAGGCGCTCGCGCATGAGGCGGACGAAGCCGTTGTCGAGAATCTCGTCGAGCACCCGCTCTTCGAGCCGCCACTGTTCGCGGCGCAGCGCTTCATTCTCGGCGAGAAGGTCGGCGAGCTCGGCCTGCACGCGCGCAAGGCGTTCGGCCTGCTCGGCGGCCTCGATCGCCGCACGGGCCTCGGCCTTCGTAGCGCCCTCGGTCGTGCCGCGCTCATCGCCGGGCGGATCCTCATCCGTCGCCTCGCCGGTTCGCAGCGCCTCCTCCAGATCGGAGAGGCTGCTCCCCGCCTCCTCGAGCGCGGCCACGCGCGCGTCGAGCGAACGCAGCTCGCCCGTCACCGCCTGCGCGGCGGCCTGCAGGTCGGCGCTGCTGACGTAGTCGCCGGGAAACGCCCACTCGCGGGTCGCGCCCGGCTCGGGGCCGAGGGTCGCTCGGTACGCCTCGACGAGCTCGCGCAGCCGGCCGACCTCGGCGGTCATGGTCTCCACGTCGCCGGCGAGTTCGCTGTTGCGCTCCAGCAGCTCCTCGATCTGCTCGCGGAGCGTCGTCCGCTCTTCGCGCAGCTCGTTGTTCTCCGTGACGAGCCCGACGATGTCGCCGGCGAGCTGATCGCGCTCGGCGATCAGCGCCTCGACCTCTTCGCCGGTCAGCGGCGTGCCCCTGCCACTCGGCGTCTCGGTGGGTTGTGCTTCGAGCCGGTCGCGCTGCGCGTCGAGCGCGGCTTCCATCGCCTCGTCGGTCTCTGCGGCGAAGATCTCGCGCAGCGCGCTCGCGCGCGCCTCGTTGATCGTGTCGCTGTCGGCAAGCCGAATCTGCTCGGCGAGCTCAAGGTCGGCGTCCTCACCCACCGTGAGCGTGCCGCCGTAGACACGGTCACCGACGAGCACGCCCTCGATCGCGATGCTCGACGCGTCGGGCGCCGAGATGGTCGCGAAGTCGAGGACGGCGTCGGGAGGCAGGACGTTCTGACTCTCGGGGACGATGCCGGTCACCGACCACGTGTCGGCATCGGCCCGCTCGATGAGAAAGGAGTACGCATCGTCGTCCACGCCGACGCCCCGAACGTAGAATGCCGTCGGCCCGGCCTGGTGAATCGATGCCGATGACAGATCGAGGTCGGCGAGCGAAAGCGTCGTGGCGAGCGAATCGGTCGTCTGGGCGCCTGCGCTGCCGGCGACGAGAGCCCCGACGAGCGCCGCGAGGACAAGGGGGAGTGGTCTCCACATGTCTCTATTCTCGTCGAAACTCAAAGGTAGCTGAATGCATCGCCGCGCGAGCCGTGCTATGCTGGAACGATGACGATAGGAGTACCCAGGGAAATCAAACGACACGAGTACCGCGTGGGAATGACGCCTCACGACGTACGCAGCTACGTCGGGCACGGCCACGAGGTATTCGTTCAGACGCAGGCGGGCGTCGGCTCGGGCTACGAGGACGCTGAGTACGAGGCAGCCGGCGCGCGCATCGCCGAGTCGCCGGCCGAGGTCTTCGACGCTGCCGACCTCATCGTGAAGGTGAAGGAGCCGCTGCCCGAAGAGTTCGACCTCTTCCGCGAAGGCCAGATCCTCTACACCTATCTCCATCTCGCGGCGAACGTGCCGCTCGCACGCGCGCTCATGGACCGTGGCGTCGTCGCGATCGCCTACGAGACGATCGAGCTTCCCGACGGAAGCCTGCCCTGTCTGACCCCCATGAGCGAGATTGCCGGCCGCCTCAGCGTCCAGGAGGGAGCGAAGTACCTGGAGAAGGAGTTCGGAGGCCGCGGGATTCTGCTCGGGGGGGTACCCGGGGTGCCGCGGGGCGTGGTCGCAATCCTCGGCGGCGGCGTGGTGGGCACGAATGCGTGCAAGATCGCCACCGGCATCG
>CAZVEF010000039.1:0-6713 GCA_964625715.1 uncultured Spirochaetaceae bacterium
ACCCGAAGCTGCTCATCGCCGACGAGCCGACGACCGCACTCGACGTTACTGTCGAGGCGCAGATCCTCGCGCTCCTGAACGAGCTCGAGGCCGAAGAGTCGATGACGACGATCATCATCACGCACGACATGGCGGTCATCGCCGAGATGACCGACCACGTCATAGTGATGTACGCCGGCCGCCTCGCCGAGTACGCGAGCTCGCCTGTGCTCTTCGGCAGTCCGCTCCATCCCTACACGCAGGCGCTGCTCAAGTCGATCCCCAGGATCGGCAGCAAGGAGGAGCTCTACTCGATCGAAGGATCGGTCCCGAGCCTCCTCGACCTGCCGAAGGGGTGCTACTTCGCCCCTCGCTGCCCCTTCGCGATGGAGCACTGTCATCGCATGGCCCCGCCGACCTACGAGCCGGAGCCGGGACATCGCGTGAGATGCTGGCTCTACGGGAAGCCGGGCGACGGCACCGACGTGCGCCCCGCGCCTGCAACCGAGGATACGACCAAGGAGTGAATATGGCACAGCGACTGATCGCGAGCGCACCGCACGTGGTGGAGGTGGAGGAGTTCGATTCCGGCTCCGTCGGGCCGATGCAGGTACGCATCCGCACCGAGTACGCCTCCGGCAAGCACGGCACGGCGCAGACGCTCTTCGACAAGGTGAACTTCAGGGGACAGACCTTCGACCAGGAGCGCCGCTTCTTCCAGCCGACAGAGGGCGAGGGAGGGGGCTCGTTCGACGGTCCCATGCTGCTTGGTACGACGGCCGTCGGCATCGTCGAGGAGCTGGGTGCCGATGTCACGAGCGTCGCGACCGGCGATCGCGTCGTCGCGCTCGGGAAGATCGCGAGCGAGAACGTCGTCGACGCGTCTCAGGTCTGGCGTCTCGGAGAGGCCGATCCGCTCGAGAGCCTCTGCATCGAACCGGCCTACGTCTCGATCCACGCCGTGCGCGAGGGCAACGTCCGCTTCGGTGAGACCGTCGCGGTCTTCGGTCTCGGTGCGATCGGGCTGATCGCCGTCCAGATGGCGGCGCGATCGGGCGCGAGCCGCGTGATCGCCGTCGACCCGCTTCAGAACCGTCGCGAGTGGGCGCTCGCCCACGGGGCGGATGCCGCGCTCGACCCGAAGAGCGAAGACGTTCCCCTTCGGATGCACGAGCTCACCGACGGGCCGGGTGTTGACGTCGCGATCGAGGCGGCCGGGAGCTACGCGGCGCTCGAGAGCGCGATCAAGTCGACGCGCATCCGCGGGCGGATCAGCGCCGCCGGCTTCTACCAGGGCGAGGCGACGCACCTCTGGCTCGGCCGCGAGTTCCACCACAACCGCCTCGAGATCATCGTCCCGCACGGCTGCGGCTGGGGTCACGAGCCGCGCGACTACCCGCGGTGGGACGAGCGCCGCGCCTATACGACGATGATCGAGATGCTGCAGGAAGGCAAACTCGACCTCTCAGGGCTGATCGACCCGCTCGTCGAGCTCGACGAGGCGCCGGCGGTCTGGAAGCGCATCGAGAACGAGCCGGGGACGGTGATCAAGTACGGAGTGAAGTTCTGATGGAGCAGGTTCGAGTCGGCATCTTGGGGTGTGGGTTCATCGGCGGGACGCACGCGAAGGCGCTTGCGAAGGTCGACGGGGTCGAGATCACCGCGCTCTGCGACAGCGAACGCGGCAAGGCGGAGGCGCTCGCCCGGAGGCTCGCCGACGACCCATCCGCGCCGGTATCGGGCGCGGGACCATCGATCCACACGCGATTCGGCGAGATGATCGCCGGCGACGTCGACGCGGTCTTCGTCTGCCTCCCGCCCTTCGCGCACGACGGCGAGGTCGAGCAGGCGGCGGCCGCCGGGAAGCACGTCTTCATCGAGAAGCCGATCGCGCTCACGACGGATGCCGCCGGCCGCATGGTCGATGCGGCCGAGGCCGCCGGCATCGTGACGCAGGTCGGGTACATGATGCGCTTCTCTCCGGCGATCGAGCGGATCCGCTCGCTCATCGAGGATGGGACCGCCGGACGCCCTACGCTCTATCAGGCAACCTACAACTGCAACGCCCTGCACGCCCCGTGGTGGCGCGAACGGGCGAAGTCCGGCGGTCAGATCTTCGAGCAGGCGATCCACCTCTACGACCTGGCGCTCCATTTCCTCGGTGAGCCGGCGACGGTAAGCGCGGCGATGGCCAACCTCTGCCATCAGGACATAGAGAGCTACTCGATCGAGGATACGAGCAGCGCCGTGATTCAGTTCACGAACGGCGCGATCGGAAACCTCAACGCATCCAACTGCGCCGTCCCCGGCGAGTGGAACCACGCCTTCACGCTCGTCTGCGAGCGCATGGTCGCGACGCTTCGAAACGGCTCCGAGCTCGAGCTCGTCTTTACCGGGGGCGAGGAAGTCCGCCGCGAGACCGCGACCTTCGACGACGACGTCTTCGTCGCGGAGGACGCGGCGTTCATCGACTCGGTTCGTGCGGGCCGACCCTCGCCGGTGCCCATGTCGGTCGGCCGCGACGGCGTACGGCTCGTCGAGGCGGCGACGAGGGCGGCGGAGACGCGGACGGTGGTGCGGCTGTAGCGCCGGGCCCTCGAGGCGGCACGCCGAGCGAGCTGCCACGAGCTGGGGTGGTTCTGCATCAGAACCGTTTCCACCACAATCGGTTCTATCTTGGAACCGATCTCCCCCAAATCGGTTCTGAAGCAGAACCGCTCGGCCTCCGTCGCCCCTACACCGCCTCCAGCACCAGCACCCAGTCCGCCTCGTCGCCCGAGGTCGGCGGGGTATACGTCTGAAACGCCCGGGCCGCGCCGGTGTGGATCTCGTGGAGCGTGCCGTAGCGGGGGTTGAACCACCGCTCCCGCACGCGGCCCGGCCGCAGCGCGGTCAGCCGCAGCGTGAACGGCTCGCCCTTCGGGGTGTAGACGAGCGCGGCAGTGCCGTCCTCGGCGAGAGCCGCGCGGACCTTCGCGGGACCGTGGGCGGGCGCGTCGACGAGCAGGCCGCCCCCCAGCGGCGCCGGCACCAGCTTCCACCACCCGACCGCCTCGAGCAGCTCCCTCATGTAGCCCATCTGCGCCGAGCCGGGGTGCGCGATCGCGCGGTGCCACGGCACCGCCGCGCCGAGGATCGGCTCTTGTCCCTCGTCGTACATCTGCCAGATATTGTTGTTGCCGTAGGTGTGGCCGGCCGCGCCGGCGAGGATCGCCCACCAGGCGGCGGTTCGCGCGTCGTAGTCGGTGAAGCGCACCGCCGGGTTGTTGCCGCGGTTGTAGAAGCCGACCGGGATGTTCTCGTAGCGCGGCTCGCCGTCGATGACCGGCTTGTCCGGCGCGACCGCGCGCTCGGCCTCGATGAAGATGCCGGTGTCGTGACCGACCGTACCGTGCGATGTCTGGCACATGTGAAAGTCGAGCCAGGCGGCATCGGCGAGCTGCTCGCCCGATCTGCCCGGGCCGCGCGGGTGGAAGGTGCGCAGGTGCGCGCCGCCGTCACCGGCTGCGAGGCCGGCCGCCATCGCGTCGAGGAGCGCGCGCTCGTCGACCGTGTCGATGTCGCGGTCGCCGCCGAGAATCCAGATCAGATCGGCATCCCGGTAGCGCTTCCCGAGCCACTCGCCGTAGCTCCGCGCGCTCGCCTCGTCGAAGATCGCCTGCTCCGCGCCGACGCCCGGCCCGGTCTCAGATGAGGCTACCCGCTTCCAGTAGCGACCCCAGGTCGGGAGCATTCCCACGACGAGCCCGAGCGCGTTCGCGCGCCGAACGATCCGGTCGACGTGCGCGAAGTACGCCTCCACCGGACGGGTCGGATCGCTATCCTCGAGCGGCAGGTCGCCGTTCGCGTTCGGCACCGTGAGCCCGTCGAGCTCGGCGAGCACGACCGCCTGGATCACGGTGAACCCCTTCGCTGCGCGGTCGGTGAGGTAGCGATCGGCCTCTTCGCGGTCGAGCCGGTGGAAGAGCTCCCACGCGGTGTCGGCGAGGTAGAGGAATGGCGTGCCGTCCTCGCGCTGGAGGTGGCGGCCATTCGGTGCGGCGGTGAGTCGGTGCTGATTCGTTCCTGGCATAGGTACTCCTTTTCGTGCCGATGATACAATCGTGGCGCGCCCGGTGCCGCGGGCCGCGGCGGGCCCGCTCTCGCGCCGACCCGCCGGCGTACGCCTACGGTTTGAACACCACCTTCAGCGCCTCGCCTGCGAGCGCCGCGTTCACGCCCTCGTCGGCCTTCTCCAGGGGCAGGACGTGCGTCACGAGCTTCTCGCCCGGGACGCGCCCG
Organism: uncultured Spirochaetaceae bacterium; assembly: GCA_964625715.1. Lineage (GTDB taxonomy): Bacteria > Spirochaetota > Spirochaetia > DSM-27196 > SLST01 > SLST01. The sequence goes on from CAZVEF010000039.1 coordinate 4,261, forward strand.
CTCGCGAGCATCGCGAGCGACCGGCGGAAGTGGCGGGGGGCGAAGCGGCTGAGACCGATCAGGTCGAGGTTCTGGTAGTGGACAACGTTGAGGTCGACGCCGGGGGCCGAGTCGTCGTGCGGCAGCCCGCCGAAGAGAATGACGCGTCCGCCCTTGGCGACCATCTGCACCGCGTCGACCGGCGCCTGCGGCGAGGGATTCGCGCTGACGACGACGGTGGGCCCTGCGCCGTCGGTGAGCTCGGCGATGCGCGCGGCGACGTCCTCCTTCGACGCGTCGATCACCGCGTCGGGCTCGAACGCCTTCGCGAGCTCGAGGCGCGAGGCGACGACGTCGCTCAGGAAGATGCGGTCGGCGCCGCAGGCGCGTGCGATCGCGACGTGGAGGCAGCCGATCGGCCCCGATCCCATGATGAGCACCGTGTCGCCGATCGTCGTGCGCGCGCGCTCGTGCGCGTGGATCACCGACGAGCCGGGCTCCACGATCGCCGCGCACTCGCAACCCAGCCCCTCCGGCGCGGGCAGGATGTTGCCGGCCGCGACGCTCTCCGGCGGGATCGCGACGTACTCGGCGATCGCCCCCGGCCACTGCTGCCCGATCTCGCGGACGTTCGCCGACAGCTCGTGCCGGCCCTCGAGACAGTACGGGTCGTTCGGGTCGTAGACGTTCGGGCCGATGGAGAGTCGCTGGCCGGTCTTCCACGGCCCTGCGAACCCCTCACCGAGCGCGGCGACCTCGCCGCAGATCTCGTGCCCGAGGATCCACGGCAGTTTCACACTCTTGTGCCCGCTCCTGATCGTGCGCAGGTCGCTTCCGCACAGGCCGCACGCATGGACCTTCACGAGCATGCCGCCCGGCTCCACCGCCGGCACCGGCACCTCGTCGATCGACCACTTCATCACATCGTGGAGGACGAACGCCTTCATCGTTGACTCAATGCCCATCTGCTCTCCTCGTTCTGGCCGCCGGCGCGACTCAGCGTGCGCGGAGCCTGGCGAGGGCCGCGTAGTCGTCTTTCAGGTCCTCGTAGAGTTTCTTGTAGAGCGCGAAGTAGTCGAGGTAGAGCCTATGCGTCGCCTCGTCGGGCACGAGAGGATCCACGTACTCGACCCACTGCTTCGTGATGGTGAAGTCCTTGAACACGCCCGTGGCGACACCTGCGAGCACCGCGTCGCCGAAGGGAGCTCCGGTGCGACGCTTCACCATCGCCGTCTCTATCCCGAAGACGTCCGTTATGATTCGTCGCCAGAGCCGGCTCACCGCGCCACCCTCGTTGAGGATGAGCGGGAGATTCGTCTTCAGTCCGGCCTCTTCGACGAGCGTGTAGTTGTGGTACATCGCGTACGCGACGCCCTCCATGAGCGCGCGTACGAGGTGGCCTTTGGTATGATTGAGCGAGAGCCCGAAGATCGTCCCGCGGGCGTTCGGGTCCCACAGCGGCGAACGTTCGCCCATGAGAAACGGGAGCGCGATGAGGCCGTCGCTTCCGGCGGGAACCTTCTCGGCCTGATAGTTCAGCAGATCGTAGCTGCTCACCCCGCAGCTCTCCTCGACGACCCGTTCGGCCTGGCTGAAGGTGTCTCGGACGTAGCGGATCGTCTGCCCGCCGGTGAGCGTCGTTGGTACCGTCACGAACGTGCCCCGCGTTGTGTAGGGGAAGTTGATCAGCAGCCTCCCGGCGTCGCTGAAGGTGAACTCGATGTCGTCGTAGAGGACTCCCAGATTGCCGACGGTGCCGAGGTTGCTCTGCAGATCACCCGGTTCGGTCGCCCCCGCGCCGATCCAGCTTGCGTTGCAGTCCACCTGCCCGGCGGCGACCGGGGTGCCCGCGGCGAGCCCGGTCGCTCGGGCGGCCGCCTTCGTCACCTCTCCGATCACGTCGACGCTGTCGTACACACGAGGCATCATCTCCATACTTATGCCGATCTCGTCCATCAGCCGCGCGTCGAAGACCCGCTTCCGAAGATTGAACGCCACCCCGTAGAACGCCGCGCCCGAACAGTGAATGCTCGCGACACCCGTGAGTCGCAGTGCGATGAACCCGTCGATCGTGAGCGCCTTCCAGATGCGTGCGTAGTCGCTCGGGCGGTTGCGCTTCTCCCAGAGAAGGTTCACGAGATTCGGATGATCGTCGAGTCGGTAGCCGGAGGTCCCGAATACCCGGTCCTCGCCGACACGCTGCTTGATCCACTCGACTTCCTTCCTCGCGCGCCGGTCCATCAGGTTGTACCCGCGGTTCACGGGATTGTGGTCCTTGTCTACCATCACCAGCGACGGAAGCGCGGAGGAGACGGCAATTCCTCTGATCCGGGAAGGATCGACGCCGGCCTGCTTCACCGAGGACGCGATGATGCTGCAGGCAACGCTCCAGTAGTTCTCCGCGTCGTGCTCCGACCAGCCGTCGTGCTCGTGGATGGAGGGATACTCCTCGAACGCGTTCCCCAGGTCGTCGA
>CAZVEF010000039.1:6813-18435 GCA_964625715.1 uncultured Spirochaetaceae bacterium
GTCGTCGAGCCCGTGCGGTGACAGTGAGGTTCTCCTCGACTATACTCGGAAGCATCCATGACGAATAGAATAACCAAGAAGCCGAAAGGGAAAGACCTCCTCGCCGAAGAACGGCGCCGGAAGATTCTGGAGCTGCTCCGCGAGGAGGGCAGCGCCCGGGTCGTCGTGCTGAGCGAGACCTTCGGAGTGAGCGAGCCGACGATTCGTCAGGATCTCGAGCGCCTCGAGCGCCAGGGGCACATTGTCCGGGAGCACGGGGGAGCGTTCCTTCGGTCGGTCGCGCAGCAGGTGCGTGCGCTTTCGCTCGAGCACATGGAGAACCTCGACAAGAAGATGAGGATCGGCGCGCGCGCGGTACAGGAAATCGCGAACGGAGACCGGATCATTCTCGACTCGGGGTCAACCGTCACCGAAATCGCGCGGCGTCTGCACGACCACTCCGAACTGACCGTCATCACCAACGCGCTGAACATCGCTCTCATCGTGGGCGCAGAGTACTCCTTCGACCTGATGGTAACCGGAGGCGAGTTCAAGCCCCCGACCCTGTCGCTCACCGGCGACAAGGCGGCGGTCTTCCTTGAGAACATGTTCGTCGACAGGCTCTTCCTCGCGACCGGTGGGATTTCGGACAGTTTCGAGCTCACCTACCCGGGTTTCGCGGACCTGCCGGTGAAGCGCGCCATGGTCGAGGCTGCGAAGACAGTCTACGTTGTGGCCGACTCGACGAAGTTCACGAGCGCCTCGTTCGCCTCGCTCGGCTCTATCTCACTCGCCGACTATCTGATCACCGATGCCGGAGTCGGTGCGGCCGTGGTTCGCAAGCTCGAAGAGCTCGGGGTCCGTGTGCTGATCGCGGACTAGCTTACGTTTTATCCGGCGTTAGATTGCGAATACTTTCTTTTCTACTTGAACTATGCCGAATATCGTGGGATACTGAGTCCCGAAAACACTCCTTGGGGGACCTGTGTACAGCACAGCAGAACTTCGCCGAGTCGCAGCGCAGGCTCGACGCGATGTTCTTACGATGATTCATGCCGCCGGTGGCGGCCATACCGGCGGCTCGCTCTCATCGCTCGACATTCTCGTCGCACTTTACTTTCGCATCATGAATGTGGATCCGCAGAGTCCGCTCGCAACCGATCGCGACCGGTTCGTCCTCAGCAAGGGGCATAGCGTCGAGGGCTACCTGAACGTCCTCGCGCACCGCGGCTACTTCGACCAATCGGAGCTCGCGACGTACGGACGGTTCGCGAGCCGTTTCTACGGTCACCCGACGATGAGCGTACCCGGGGTCGAGGCGCCGACCGGTGCGCTCGGTCACGGCCTGTCCATCGGCGTCGGGATGGCACTGGCGGCAGCAATGGGCGGTAGCTCGTATCGCGTCTACGTGCTCATGGGCGACGGGGAACAGGCGGAGGGGAGTGTCTGGGAAGCGGCCATGGCGGCATCGCACTACCGACTCGGTAGTCTCACGGCGATCATTGACTACAACAAGCTGCAGATCAGCGGGGAGGTCGACTCGGTGATGACCATTTCCTCGCTCGTCGACCGCTGGTCCGATTTCGGCTGGGCGGTCCACGAGGTGGACGGCCACGATATGGACGCGCTCGTCCGCGAGTTCGAGTCGATTCGGTCGCAGATCGATGTCCCGACGCTCGTCCTCGCACACACGACGAAAGGACGCGGCGTCTCGTTCATCGAGGGCAATCCTGCGTGGCACCACCGGGTGCCGACCGACGATGAGCTTCGGCTCGCGCTCGGAGAGCTCGACGCCGAAATCGAGTGCCTGTCGCTGGTGACGAGCGAGTCCCATGAGTAGCATGAGCGAGATTTCCTGCCGTCACGCCTTCACAGCCGAGCTGCTTTCGTGCGCGCGAGTGGACGGCGCGATTGTCGCGGTCACCTCGGACGCGAAGGGATCGGTCACCCTGGCCGACTTCGAGACGGCGCTGCCCGCGCAGTTCGTCGAGACCGGCATCGCCGAGCAGAACGCGGTCGGGATTGCGGCGGGGCTTGCGAACGGCGGGAGGCGTCCCTTTGTCTGCGGTCCGGCGTGCTTCTACTCGGCGCGGAGCTTCGAGCAGGTGAAGAACGACCTTGCCTACGCCGACGCGAACGTGAAAGTCGTTGGTGTCAGCGGCGGCGTAAGCTACGGCGCGCTCGGGAGTACCCACCATTCGCTGCATGACATTGCAGCCTACCGAGCGATCCCGAACCTCTCGGTGATCCTGCCGTCGGACCGCTTTCAGACCGCGGCTGCCACCCGTTTTCTCGCCGGCTACGACCATCCGGTCTACATGCGCATCGGCCGTGGGGCGGTGCCCGATGTTTACGACGGGGGCCGCCCGAGCTTCCGGTTCGGGGAGGCGAACACGCTGCGCGACGGCGGCGATTGCACGATCGTCGCGATCGGCGAGATGGTCTATCACGCGCTTGCTGCGGCGGAGTTGCTTGAGGCCGAAGGCATCGCGGTGACGGTCATCGACTCTCCGTGCATCAAGCCGTTCGACTCGCAGACGGTACTCGACGCGGCCAAGCGTACCGGGGCGGTGGTGACGGTCGAGGAGCACAGCGTGCTCGGCGGACTCGGCGCGACGGTGGCCGAGCTTCTGTCGCAACATCACCCGACCCGAATGAGGATCCTGGGCTTCCCCGATGCATTCGCGCCGGCCGGAACCTCGCGCGAGCTCTTCGAGCATTACGGGCTTACCGGCGAAGGTATCGCCGCATCGGTGTGCGCATTCCTGAAGCAGAAGGGAGAGGGTTGACGATGCCTTCGCGCGATCTGATTCTCGCGGTCGACCAGAGCACGTCGGCGACGAAAGCGATTCTCTTCGACGGCGAGGGGAAGCCGCTTCGCCGCGCGGCCGTCGAGCATCGGCAATACTACCCGTCACCGGGATTCGTCGAGCACGAACCGCTTGAGATCCTGGCAAATACGCGCGAGTCGATTCGCCGTATCGTCGCCGAGGGCGACGGCGAGCGAGTCGCTGCACTCGCGATCACGAATCAACGCGAGACCGTGCTCGCCTGGGATCTCGAGACCGGCGAACCGGTCGGCCGGGCGATGGTCTGGCAGGACGAGCGAGGGACGCCGTACTGCGACCGGCTGCGCGCGCAGGGTCACGAGCCGGAGATCCAGTCGCGAACCGGTCTCGTCCTTGACACCTACTTCTCTGCCGGTAAGCTCGCGTGGCTGCTCGAGCACAGCGAGGAGGCCGCGCGCCGCGCTCGCGGCGGCACGCTCGCGGCAGGCACTATCGACTCGTGGCTCGTCTGGAACCTCACGCGAGGGTCGGTCTTCGCGACCGACGTCACGAACGCGTGCCGGACGCTTCTGTTCAACGTGCATACGCTCGAGTGGGATCCGGTCCTGATCGACCTCTTCGGTCAGAACGGCGTCGTGCTTCCGGAAGTGCGTCACTCGGACGCCGACTTCGGTGACGCGAAGATTCCCGAGCTCGGCGGGTCGATCCCGATCATCGGCGTCTGCGGCGACTCGCACGCAGCGCTCTTCGGCCAGGCCGCCTTCGACGCGGGCGAGTGCAAGGCGACCTTCGGCACCGGCAGTTCGGTGATGCTGAACGTCGGTCCGCGACCGCTCGAACCGCCGCCGGGAGTCGTGCTTTCGCTCGGCTGGGGCGCAGAGGGCCGCGTGGAGTACGTCTTCGAGGGCAACATCCATTCGACAGGCGATACGGTGCGATGGGTGCGCGACAATCTGGGCCTCTTCGGCGACTACAACGAGGCCGAGCGCCGCGCTGCCGCGCTCGCCGACAACGGCGGGGTCTACCTCGTGCCCGCGTTCAACGGACTCGGTGCACCCCACTGGGCCCACGGGATTCGAGCGTCAATCTCCGGGATCTCCCGCTCCTCGGGCGCAGACCACATCATCCGCGCTGCGTTCGAGAGCATCGCGTACCAGATCGGCGATCTCGTCGACCGGATGAAGGAGAACGATCACGTCGCGATGCGCGACCTGCGCGTCGACGGGGGTCCGACCGTGAACCGGTTCCTCATGCAGTTCCTCTGCGACGTGCTCGACTCACCGGTCTACGTCGCGTCCATAGAGGAGATCTCGGCGCGCGGTGTCGCGATGTTCGCGGGCCTGCGCACCGGACTCTACCGCGATCGGGAAGATCTTCGCCGGATCGCCGGCTTCTCCCGGTCGTACACGTCGGCGATGCAGCGCCCGACGCGCGACCAGTTGTGGGCCGGCTGGAGGGCGGCCGTGACCTCGGTGCTCGCCGCGCGGTGCGACGAGCAAACGCAGTGATCGACGGCGGCAATAGAGAAGGACGAGGAGGCCACATGGGTAAGGCAACGAAGGCAGGATCGCCGCAGACGACGAGGCTCTGGGATTTCGCCGAGGTGGAGCTCGCGGGGCCGAGCGAACGCAATCCGTTCACCGAGGTGCGGTTCGGGGCTGCCTTCCGAAACGGGGCTCGCGAGGTTCGCGTGCCCGGGTTTTCCGACGGCGACGGTCGCTACAAGGTCCGCTTCATGCCCGACCAGGAGGGCGAGTGGAGCTACGAGACCTACAGCAGTGCGGCGGCGCTGTCGGGAAAGAGCGGGGCGATCATCGCGACGCCGGCGGCGCAGGGCGTGCACGGCCCAGTGCAGGTGCACCCCCCCGTACTCGTTCGAGTACGCCGACGGGACGCCCTTTTTCCCCGTGGGTACGACGTGCTACGCGTGGACGCATCAGAGCGCGCAGCTGCAGGAGAACACCGTCTCGATCCTGAAGTCGGGACCGTTCAACAAGATCCGGATGTGCGTCTTCCCGAAGCACTACTCGTACAACAAGAACGAGCCCGATCACTACGTCTACGAGGGGGGCCCCGGAAGCTTCGACTTCACCCGGTTCAACCCCGCCTATTTCGAGGCGTTCGAGCACCGAATCGCGCAGCTTCGCGACCTGGGGATCGAGGCCGACATCATTGTCTTTCATCCCTACGACCGATGGGGCTTCGCGACGATGAGCGCCGAGCAGGACGACCTCTACCTCGAGTACCTCGTCGCGCGCCTCTCCGCGTTCCGCAACGTCTGGTGGTCGTTCGCCAACGAGTGGGACCTCATGAAGGAGAAGACGACCGCCGACTGGGACCGGTACTTCCGGATCGTGCAGCGCGCCGACCCCTACCAGCATCTACGCTCGATCCACAACTGCCGGGTCTTCTACGACCACAACAAGGCGTGGGTGAGCCACCTCTCGGTACAGCACTCGGAAGTGGAGCGCGTCGACGAGTGGCGGTCGCAGTACGGGAAGCCGGTGGTAATCGACGAGTGCTGTTACGAGGGCGACATTCAGCACAACTGGGGCAACATCACCGCTCAGGAGCTCGTGCGACGCATGTGGGAGACCACGGTGCGCGGCGGTTTCCCGACCGGTCACGGGGAGACCTACCTGAACCCGGACGACGTGCTCTGGTGGGCCAAGGGCGGAATCCTGCGCGGGGAGTCCCCGGCGCGCTTCGGCTTCCTGCGTGAGATCATGGAGCAGGCTCCGCTCGGCGATCTTCGCCCGGAGCGGGTCGGGCGCATGCACCCGGTCCTCTGCAAACCGGGCGAGTGGTACATGTACTGCACCGGAGTACGCCAGCCGAGCATCTTCGACCTCGACCTTCCGGCCGACGGGGAGTATGCTGTCGACATGATCGACACCTGGAACATGACCACCGATAGGCTGAAGGGAGCCTGCAGCGGGATGACCCGCATCGAGCTCCCCGGCAAGCCGTGGATGGCGGTGCGGGCGGTGCGGGCGGCATAACAACGATGTCCCGGACGGGGCGATCCAGCAGAGAAGAATCAGCAGAACAGAGGGAGCAGTGATTGTGAGTGATTTTACCGTGTTCGATGTGCCGTACCCGCCGGAGGCGCGGCAACGGGTCATAGTCAATACCGACGCCAAGAACGAGGCGGACGATCAATTCGCGATAGTTCAGGCGATTCTCACGCCGTCGTTTGAGCTGCACGGCATCATCCCGGCGCATTTCGGAACGCGAAAGTCGGAGACGAGCATGCAGGACAGCCATGACGAGGTCAAACTCCTGCTACGTTTGATGGGCCTGCAGGACGACGTGCGGGTCGAGGCGGGCGGCGCATCCGCAATGCCCGACGAGGCTACGCCGGTAGACTCGCCGGGGGCTCGACTGATCATCGAGGAAGCCATGACGGAGGACGACCGGCCGCTGCATGTCGCCTTCTACGGGCCGCTCACGGAGATGGCGTCCGCGATTCTCCTCGAGCCCGCGATCCAGGAGCGCCGGGTTCGCGTCGTGTGGATTGGGGGCGGCGTGTGGCCGAATGGTGGTCCCGAGTTCAACCTGTCGAACGATATCCACGCGGCGAACGTCGTCATGAAGTCGAACGTCGAGGTGTGGCAGGTCCCGCGGAACGCCTACCGGACGATGGGTGTGAGCTATGCCGAGCTGATCGAAAAGGTCTATCCTCACGGTGAGATCGGAAAGTACCTGGTCGAGCAGCTGCTCGAGTTCAACGCGAGGACCGGGCCCGGGATGGAGTACCGCTCCTTGGGCGACTCGCCCTGCATCGGTATCATCATGGATCCTGAGTGTGGTAGCTGGTCGTGGCGTCCGGCGCCGACGTTCGACCGGCAGATGCACTACATCCATACCGGTCAGTACCGCCCCATCCGCGTCTACGACAACGTGAATACCAGATTCATCCACGAAGATCTCTTCGCCAAGCTCGCGCAATTCGTTCGCCGGGGGTTGCGGAGGTAGTTGGCGCGCCCGGGATGACGGGTGGGCTAGCAGGCAGAGCGAGACCGGAGCAGATAGGGCCCCAAGCCGCCCCTACTCGTGCACGTATAGATCCCACTCGAGGTAGGTCTCGATCGCCTCTTCGAGAACCCCGCTCCACCGACCACGAACCATCGCGATGTGATGCTCGAAGCCGTTCTTCGTGATGTGCTTGAGCAGGACGCGCAGGTTCGGGATCCGGCAGACCGCGATCCCGCCGTCCATGGGGAACGGATCGTCGGTGAACTCGCCTTCGCCCAGGTAGCTGTGAATCCAGCCTTCGGTGTCGTTCGTGGCCATGCGGAAGTAGGTCATCTCACCGGGCGCCACTCGACCCTTGATCGCTCCGAAACACTTCTCGCGTCCGAGCGTCTCGCCGAGGATGTCGAGCTCGGAGATCTCGATCTCCGTGCCCATGAAGCTCTTCGGATAGTTCGAGCAGTGAGTATTGACGCATTTGTCGACCTCGGTGCCGTAGTTATTGTTCCAGTCGAGAAATCCGGGAGCCTTACCTGAGGCGAGAGCGAGTGCGTACATGCTGATCGTGCCGTCGAGATCGACCTCGCAGGCGCTTGGCATGAGCTTCTCGCCCATCATGCTCATCGTCAGGCAGGTAGCGCAGCCGTAGTTCTCCTGGATCGAGTCCCAGCACTGGACGCAGCTGCCGTCGAGCATGTTCTCCTCCATCCACTCTTCGACGACGACGCTGAACTTCGCCTGCTTCACGATGTTCGCCTCGACGATTCGACTCGGAATCCGTCCGTACTCGCGGATCTCCTTCATCTTCGCCTCGACCGCGGCCGCCCCGTCGTCGATGCGCTGCGCCTTCCCGAGAATGGCCGAGAGGTCCACCGGAACGACCGTGATGCCCTGCCGCTGGAGGATCTTCTCGCTGAACCGAACCGTCTGGAACGGCGCGGGTCTCGCGCCGATCGCACCGATGCGGGCGCTCGTGAGTCCCTTCACGACGCGGCACACACGCGCGAACTTGTCGAGATCGGCGGCAAACTCGTCGCTCCCGATGTCCACCGTGTGATTCTCGGTTCCCGTGAACGGAATCCCGTACTGAACCAGGTTGTTGCAGACGCTGATCTTCCCGCAGAAGCTGTCTCGTCGCCCCTTCACGTCGACCTTGTCGACCTCGTCGTTGCTCGCCTGCACGAGCACGGGAACATCGAGTTTCGCCCTCGATATCGACTCGGCGATACCGATCTCGTCGCCGAAGTTCGGAAGGATCACGACGATCCCGTCGATCTCCTCCGAGTGCCGGCGGAAGAGCGTCGCGCACTTCGCCGCGTCGGCGATCGTCTCCACCGCACCGTGTTCGGTTGCGTCGGCCGGAAGGATCCGGCACCCGTACCCGAGTCTCTCGAGCTTGGCGATGATCTCTCTCCGCGCGTTCTTCGCGTGATCCGGGTTGAAGAACCCGCGCGTACCGACGATCACCCCGAAAGTGATCCGTTTCTCTGCTACTCTCATGGAACCTCCCGCGGCATTTTGAAGCCTTTGTTTTTATCGTGTTGTTTGCGTGTTGTTGTTCTTTTTCAACGTCACAGTACCTCATCTATAAACGATTCGCAAATATACATAGCGAATCCATGTCCGAAGGAAACCAGCCAGACCGTCGACGATGCCGGCTATTCCGGCGGATAAGCCTTGTCCGGCTGCTTGCGACCCTTGGGCCGCTCGATCAGCTCGATCGTCGTGCCGATTGCCTCTTCGGTGTCGAGGTAGGCGTAGTGCCCGTCGCCGTCGGGACCGAACCCCGCACCGTCCTGCACCATGGCGAACCCGGCGGCTTCGGCCTGGGCGATCGCCTGCTGCATGTCGTCGACGAGCACGCCGAGGTGCTGAACGCCGTACCCGTGCTTCTCGATGAACTCCTGGTAGACCGTATCGCCGCGCTTCTGCTCGATGAGCTCGACGCGCATATCGCCGAAGTACGAGAGCGCGATCCGCATGCTGTAGTCGGTAGGCTCGCCGTGCCGGGTCATGCGTGGCACGAGCGGTTTCTCGTACGTGTAGAAGTGCCACGGCCGGATTCCGAAGAGCCGGTAGTAGTTCTCCACGGTGCGGTCGAGGTCCTTCACGACGAACGCGATCTGCGCGACACCGTTCTGCAGGAAGGGAAGCGGCAGCGTACTCGAAGCCGTTCGCGGATCGCTCATAGTCCCCCCGCTGCAGCGAGACTCTCCTGAATCTCGCGCAGGCGGTAGACGAAGGTGTTCCGGTCAGGATCAAACGCATCGAGCGAGATCACCTCCCCCCGCTTCACCGCCCTCGTGACGGTGCCGCCCGCCCCGATACCGATCGGCACCGCGTTCTGTGCGACGGCTTCCGCCCGCTTCATGATCGTTCCGTACCAATCGCGCCCACCGATCCCTTCGACCTTCTGTCTGACTCTGAGATCTCGCTTCGCGACGCAGACGACTTCTGAGACCGCGACCCCGGACGAGGTGATCGTCCGCTCACCGAGGAGTACCGCCTCGGCGACGCTCTGCGGGGTCTCGAGGTCGCACAGGTGATAGGGACGCAGCTGCAGATAGTAGGGGCCGTCGCTCCCTGTGATGAACTTCATGTCGGCGCGGATGCGCGGCTCGTCCGCGTGTACGACTGCAAAGACGCCGGTCGCGTTGCTGACCGCGGCGAGCTCCACCATCGTCTTCGTCCCGTCCTGAAACGCGGCGAGGATCTTGGGATTCATCCCCTTGCTCGTCGCCTCCTCGCGCGCGGTGTCCTCGTTCGCGCCGTAGTTGATCGTGTTGTTCTTGCCCTTCCCGAGACAGACGACCTCGAAGCCCATGAGCTTCGCCTGTTCCCAGAGCGTCTTCAGGACCCCGGGCTCATCCCCGCTTGCGACGGTATAGACCGTGTTGTTCCTGCGAGCGAGATCGTTCAGCAGGAGGCCGACCGTGATATCGGTCTCGACGTTGAGCATGATCACCGGCTTCCGGTTGTTGACGCTCGTCCACGCGACGAGCGCCCCTATGTCGGGAAGACCCGTCGCCTCGACGTTCGCCTCGATGCCGTCGAGCGCCGGAAGGATCAGCGCATCGGCAGTGACCACGCGCTTGCCCGAGGCGATCGCATCGTTCGCCAACGACAGCCGGTCGGTGACCAAGATGTCATCCTTCGCGTATCCCATTTCGGTAAAGACATCGATTCCCCGCTGTGGGTCGACATCGGCAATCGCCCGAATCGCCATTCCCTCAATTCGGTTGAGCGTGTGCGCGAGGCCCGAGCCCATCTGGCCACACCCGACGATACCGACCGCGATCGGTCTGTCTTCGGCGACCCTCGTTCGAAGCTTCCGCACCAGTTCCATCCTCACCTTCCTTGCGTCGGGAGAACCGGCTTCCTCGGCGTCGCGCGCCGCGATCCGCGTTCATCGAGCGCGCTCGATGAGCGTGCGCGCGGTCACAGGATCTGTCACGAGGACGTTCACATGCCCACCGCACAGCGCGGCGAGTGTGGCATCGTGCTTTTCCTGACCACCGGCGATCCCGACGCGCTTGCCGATGCCGTGCAGATCGTCGAGATCGAGGCCGATCGTCCGTTCGCCATACTCCGTGTCCACCGGGCGCCCGTCGGCGTCGAAGAACCGAAGCGCAATGTCACCGACGATTCCGAGATCGAGGAGCGCCCGGCAATCCGATTTCGAGAGGACCGAACCGTGCCCCCGGAGCACCGAGTGCGGACCAAGCGCTCCGATCCCGAGCAGCGCCACATCAGCCCGGCGACCGAGTGCGAGTGTGTCGGCGACCTGGGCATCGGCGACGAGCGCGTCGCGAACCTCGCGAGAGGCGACGATACCGGGTGCGTGGATGTTTCTCGGACGACACCCGAGCCTCTCGGCGGCGAGGCGAACGAGCTCTGCACCGTGTATTTCGGCCTCGAGCGCCCCGAGCCCCCCGAGCAGTTGCACCACGCGGGCGTTGGCGAGCGACGCGTGCGGAAGCGCCGAGACCGTCGCGAGAATCGAGTTTCCCCAGGTGAGCCCGATGGTAGATCCGTCTTCGAGAACCCGAATGACATATTCGGCCGCGGCTCGCCCGATCGCGTCGAGCACCCCCTCGTAGGATTCACCGTCCGGCTCGGCGACGATCGCCTCGTCGAGCCCGAACGCCTGCTCGAGACCGCGCTCGAGTCCGGTGCGGTCCTCCTGCGGTGGAACGACCGTGATCCGAACGATACCGTCTTCGCGAGCTCGAGTGAGCATGCGAGAAACCTTGATCCGAGACACGCCGAAACGTTCGGCGATCTCGGCCTGCGTGAGATCCTCCTGGTAGTACGCCTGTGCGATTCTGTAGAGCAGTCTTCTCATACTGTGCATTCTACTCACCTCGGAGCGTCGACCAAGATGACGACCATTAGATCATTGGTGATCATGTGTTCACACCACTCTATCGTGGAACGAACACCGCGTCAAGCACGAGGCGCTCCTTTCGGAACGCCTCTACTCTCGCTAAGGATGGCCGTCTGCGAAGACCAGGCGGTACGAGATGAGTCGCGGAAAGGCTCGGCTCGGGTACGTCCGGGAAGGGACGTGTGGTTCTGTGCTGGTCTGACACTCGCAAACCACCGGGCAAGCAGTCGCACGAAGCGCAGTCTAACAAAACTCTCAACAAATCCTCACAGGAATCTAACCGTGCCGGCCCACCTTTGCCGCAACCAAACCGCACGATATTCGTGCAACAAAGAGGAGAAAGAGATGAGCGTACTAAAGAGGTTTAGTGCCGCCACGGCGATGGTCATTCTGATTGCCGTCGGCGGATTCGCCAGCGGTCAGGGCGAAGAAGGTGCAGAGGGTGCACAAGACGTAGAGCTCGAAGGTGCGGGCGCGAGCTTTGTGGCGCCC
>CAZVEF010000040.1:0-18418 GCA_964625715.1 uncultured Spirochaetaceae bacterium
ACCTGCGGGCGATCGCGGCGGCGGTGGAGGGCAAGCCCCCGCGCGCGATCCCGGAGGTACCGCGCTACACCCGGCTGTCCGGGCTCGAGCCGCTCGTGATGGACGAGACGCGCGGATTCGTGAACGTGGGCGAACGCACGAACGTCGCGGGCAGCCGCCGGTTCGCGCGCCTCATCAAGAACGCCGAGCACGCGGAGGCTCTCGACGTCGCGCGCGAGCAGGTCGAGAACGGCGCGCAGATCATCGACGTCAACATGGATGAGGGAATGCTCGACGGAGTGGAGGCGATGACGACCTTCCTCAACCTCGTCGCGTCCGAGCCTGACATCTCGCGCGTGCCGATCATGGTCGATTCGAGTAAGTGGCCGGTGATCGAGGCGGGGCTGCGCTGCGTACAGGGCAAGGGTGTCGTGAACTCGATCAGCCTCAAAGAGGGCGAGGAGTCGTTTCGGAGACAGGCGCGCGAGGTGCAGAAGTACGGAGCGGCGGTCATCGTTATGGCTTTCGACGAGGACGGCCAGGCCGATACGCTCGAGCGGCGGATCACCGTCTGCAAGCGGTGCTACGACATCCTCGTGAACGAGGTCGGGTTTCCGCCGGAGGACATCATTTTCGACCCGAACGTCTTCGCGGTCGCCACCGGCATCGAGGAGCACCGTCGGTACGCGATCGACTACTTCGAGGCGACGAAGTGGATCAAGGAGAACCTGCCGGGAGCCCACGTCTCGGGCGGCGTGAGCAACGTCAGCTTCAGCTTTCGCGGCAACAACGGCGTGCGCGAGGCGATGCACTCGGCCTTCCTCTACCACGGAATGCGACACGGCATGGACATGGGCATCGTGAACGCCGGTCAGCTCACCGTCTACGACGAGATCGACCCCGACCTCCTCGAGCGCATTGAGGACGTCCTGCTCGACCGACGCGACGACGCCACCGACCGGCTCGTCGAGTTCGCCGAGACGGTGAGTACGGAAGAGACCACCCGTGTGGAGGACCTGTCCTGGCGCGAGGAGCCGGTGACCGACCGCATCCGTCACGCGCTCGTGAAGGGAGTTACGGCGCATATCACCGAGGATACCGAAGCCGCGAGGCAGGAGCTCGGCGAAGCGCTCAAGGTGATCGAGGGGCCGCTCATGGACGGCATGAACGTCGTGGGCGACCTCTTCGGGAGCGGAAAGATGTTCCTGCCGCAGGTCGTGAAGAGCGCGCGCGTGATGAAGACCGCGGTCAACTACCTGCTGCCCTTCCTCGAAGAGGAGCAGCAGGGCGAGAGACGCGCGAAGGGCCGCGTGCTCATGGCGACGGTGAAAGGCGATGTGCACGACATAGGCAAGAACATCGTCGGTGTCGTGCTGCAGTGCAACAACTACGAGGTGATCGACCTGGGCGTCATGGTGCCGGCCGCCGACATCCTGCGCGAGGCGCGCGAGCGCGACGCGGACATCATCGGGCTTTCGGGGCTGATCACCCCGAGCCTCGAGGAGATGGTCTACAACGCGCGTCAGATGGAGAATGAGGGCTTCTCGGTGCCGCTGCTGATCGGCGGGGCGACGACGAGCAAGATCCACACCGCGGTAAGGATTGCCCCCGAGTACTCGGGACCGGTCGTCCACGTGAAGGACGCGAGCCGGGCGGTTGGTGTGGTGAGCCGCCTTCTCAGCCGCGAAGCGAAGGAGGCCTTCGTCGCCGAGGTGAACGCCGAGCACGAGCGGATGCGCGAGGCACGCAGCGGTAAGTGGGAGGGACGAGAGCTCTTGCCGCTCGAAGAGGTGCGCGCGAAGCGCTTCGATCCCGGTTGGGACGGCTACGAGCCGCTCGTGCCGGCGCAGCCCGGCGTCACGGTGATGGACGACGTTCCCATCGCGACGCTCGCAGAGTACATAGACTGGGCGTACTTCTTCGTCGCGTGGGACATCGTGGGCAAGTGGCCGCAGATCCTCGACGACGCGAAGTACGGCGAGGAGGCGCGCAAGCTCTACGCCGACGCGAAGAAGATGATCGACCGCCTCGTCAGAGAGGGGCGCGTGAAGGCGAGCGGGGTGTGCGGCATTTTCCCGGCGAACTCGACCGCCGACGACCGGATCGAGGTCTACGAGGACGAGAGCCGCCGCACGCTTCTCGCCGAGCTCCCGACGCTGCGACAGCAGCAAGAGAAGAAGGAGGTGCCGTACTACCTCAGTCTCTGCGACTACGTCGCGCC
Organism: uncultured Spirochaetaceae bacterium; assembly: GCA_964625715.1. Classification (GTDB taxonomy): domain Bacteria; phylum Spirochaetota; class Spirochaetia; order DSM-27196; family SLST01; genus SLST01. The sequence goes on from CAZVEF010000040.1 coordinate 2,201, forward strand.
GAAGGAGAGCGGGGTCGAAGACTGGGTCGGCGCCTTCGCCGTGACCGCGGGCATCGGCATCCAGGAGATGGTCGACGAGTTCGACGCGGTCGACGACGACTACTCGAGTATCCTCGTGAAGATCCTCGCCGACCGGCTCGCCGAGGCGTTTGCCGAGTACATGCATATGAAGGTTCGTCGCGAAGTGTGGGGGTACGCACCGAACGAGTCGCTCGACCTGGAGGCGATGCTTCGTATCGAGTACCAGGGCATACGGCCTGCGCCGGGCTACCCGCCGTGTCCGGACCACCGCGACAAGGAAACGATCTGGAAGCTGCTCGGGCCGAAGGAGCGCTGCGGGATCGGGCTGACCGAGAGCAGGATGATGACACCGGGTGCGAGTGTGAGCGGGTTCTACTACAGCCACCCGCAGAGCAAGTACTGGGGAGTCGGCAAGCTCGGCAGGGACCAAGTCTCCGATTACGCGCGGCGCATGGGTAGCTCAATCGAGGAGACCGAGAAATGGTTGACCAGCGTGCTGGGCTACTGATCGGATCGCCCACGCCGGCGGGAGACTCGTGATGCTCTACTTCAACTGGCGCGGTTTCCTCGCCGACGCGTTCCACGCGATGGTGCCCATCGGTAAACCGCACCTGCGCATCGACGGCCATCGTGCACGGACGCTGGTCATGTTCTTCCTCTGTATGGCGTGGATGGGAGGTTCGGCACGGCTCGGGCTGCTGCTCGACTACGTGCTGTTTCCGTGGTTTCGCCGGACGCGAATCGAAAGGCCGCTGTTCATCGTGGGCAATTTTCGCAGCGGCAGCACCCTGCTGCACCGCCTGCTCGCGCGTGACCCGCACCTGACCGCCATGCACACGTGGGAGATCTACTTTGCTCCCTCGATTTCGCAGCGGCGCTTCTGGCACGGGCTGTGGATCGTCGACGGCTGGCTCGGTGGTCATCTGAAGCGAACGATCCTGCGGGCGCAGGAACGGCGGTTGGGTGAGGTCCGGATGCACCGGGTCCGCCTTGAGGAGCCCGAGGAGGACGAGGGGATCTTCCTCTACGTCTGGGAGAGCCTGTTCAACTGGTTCTTCGTGCCCCGCGACGCGAACTCAAACCCGTACTGGCGCTTCGACGCGAAGGTCCCGCGATGGCGCCGCCGAAAGGTGATGCTGTTCTATCGCGAGGTCATCCGCCGCCATCTCGCCGTACACGGAGGCGACCGCGTCTACGTGTCCAAGAGCCCCGCGTTTACCGCGCGGCTCGCCTCGTTGCTCGAAACCTTTCCCGACGCCAGGATCCTCGAGCTGGTACGTCACCCCTTCGACTGCGTCGTGAGCACCGCGGGCTGGTTGTCGTTCGCCTGGCACTTCTTCGCCTCGCCTCGCGAGCGCTTTCCCTTCCTGCCCACGGTGCTCGAGCTCACTCGCGAGTGGTATCTGCGTCCCGCCCGCTTCGCGGCTCGGCTTCCGGATGATCGGTACGTGTTGCTTCGTTACGAAGACCTGGTGTCACGGCCCACCGAGGCGGTGCCGGCGGCGCTCGGGCGGCTGGGGTTGTCGGTATCGCCGGCCCTGCGCGAAGCGCTCGCGCACGTGGAGGCGCGCCCGCGGACGACGCGAACGCACGAGCACACCCTCGCCGAGCTGGGTGTCTCCGAGACGGTCGCGACCGCCTTCTACCGGAGCGTGATGGAGCGGTTCGGATACGAGGCGTAGCGGCGACGCCGCTATCTCCGCCCGGCGTGCGGGCCCGGCGCTGCCGGCCGCGTGCTCATACCGCGTTACGGCTCGCGTTGACCGCCGCCGCGAGACTCTTGATGATCATGCGCTCGAGCGTCTCCGGGCTCTCGCCTGCGACTCGCACCGCCGGATCCGACGTCGCGTTCAACGCGTACTGCTGGATCACGAGGACCGGGGCGACGATCTCTTCGCGCATGCGGATGCTCCGCCTGACATCCGGCTCGCTTTCGAGCAGGTCCGACTGGCCGCTGATCGCGAGCAGGCCCTCGCGCGTGCGAGCGGCCTCGTCGTGGAGCATGCCCCAAAACTCACCGAACTCCGGATCCTCGGCGAGGTACGCGGTGAGCTGGAACGACGTCTTGGACAGGCTCTGCATCGCGTTATCGACGAGCGTGCGGAAGAAGAGGCTGGAGGCGTACAGGCGGCGCAGACGCGCATCGGCGTCGCGAGCGTCTTCGGTCAGTCGTGCGATCGCGGTGCCGAGCCCGTAGTAGCCCGGTACGTTCTGCTTCATCTGGCTCCACGCACCTACGAACGGAATAGCGCGCAGACGGTCGAGCGAAAGCTCGGTCTGCGTGCCGCGCTGCGTGGGTCGGCTCGCGATGTTGGTCTTGCCGTAATGGGTCAGAGGGGTGCGGTCGCGAAGGTAGGGGAGGAACCTCGGGTGGCCCTTCAGCTCGACGTACGCCTCGTACGCGTGTTCGGAGAGGTTCTCCAATAGCGCGTTCTCCTCGTCGGACAGGACGTGGGTCACGTCCGAGAAGAGGTTCGTGTCGAGCCCGGCGGTGACGAGCTGCTCGAGGTTGAACCGCGCTGCGTCGCAGGTTCCGTACTTCGAGCTGATCGTCTGCCCCTGGATGGTCAGATGGATCTCGCGACTCGATACGCTCTGTCCCATCGCCCGGTAGAACCGGTGCGTATTCCCCCCGCCGCGGGCAGGTGGCCCGCCGCGGCCGTCGAAGAAGGTAACGTCGATCTCGCGCCGCGCCGCCTGCGCGGTCAGCCGGCGCTTCGCCTTGAAGATCTCCCAGTTCGCCGTCACGTAGCCGCCGTCCTTGGTCCCGTCGGAGAAGCCGAGCATAATCGTCTGGTGATTATCGCGGCGTCTGAGGTGGGCGGCGTATCGGTCGTCGTCGTAGAGGTCTTCCATCACGTGCGTCGAAGCGTGCAGATCCTCGATCGTCTCGAACAGCGGAACGATATCGAGCGGCATCGCCGACTCCGCGAAGCCGGCGCAGCGCGCGAGGAACCAGACCGCCATGACGTCGGCGGCCGACCGGGTGTTGCTGATGACGTAGCGGTGTGCTCCCACCTTGCCGTTGCGTCGCTGAATCCGCTGCGCGGCCTGAAGCGAGGCGATCGTCTCGAATTCGATGCCGGATCCGAGCCGATCGAGAAGCACCCGTGGCTGAGGAAGGTCGGTCACCGCGCTCGCCATCGAGTCGATCTGTTGTGCCGGCGTCTGCTCGAGATAGGGACGATCCGACGATACGCCGGCAACGTCGAGAACCTTCGCCACGACGCCGGCGTGCACGCGAGAATCCTGCCTGAGGTCCATGCTCGCAAAGTGAAAGCCGAACGCGAGCACCTTGTAGATCAGCGCGTCGACGAGGTCGCCGAACAGGCCCATATGGTCGCGGATGAGCTCCTCGTGCAGTGCTCGCAGGTCGGCGAGGAACTCGGAAGCGTTCACGTACTGCCGCTCGTCTGGTTCGGCACAGAACTCGATCCCCTCTTCGAAGGTCGCCGGGACCTCGGTGAAGGGTGTGATCGTCGCCCGGATTCGTTCGGCGATGTTCTCAACGCGCTCGCTGACGCCCGGGAAAGTGAGCCGGCGCGCGAGTAGCTCGATGTCGTCGCGGTAGAGTCTGAGAATCGCACGCCGCAGTAGCTCACCGATGCGGGCGGTGAGCTCAGCGGTGACGTAGGGATTGCCGTCCCGGTCGCCACCCGGCCAGAAGCCGAGCTCCAGCACCGGCTTCATTCGCGTGGCCTCCGCGGGGTCGTCGAAGGCGAGCTGCGCGAGTTCTCGCTGAATGCGGGGTACCGTCTCGTAGAAGACGTTCTGCAGGTACCAGAGCAGGCTCTTCGCCTCGTCGAGCGGCGTCGGCTTGCGGGTGTTCCTGAACCGGGTCTTGCCCATCTGGAGCAGGAGCTCGTAAACGTCGTTGGTGTCTCCCCGGGTGAGCGCCTCCGACAGGTCGGTGATGATGCCGAGGACCTCGTCCGGATAGAACTGGGTCGGGTGCGCGGTCAGAACGACGCGTACGCGGAAGCTTCGCAAGCACGAGCGGAGTGCCGCAGTCCTTCCCGCCGATTCGACGCGCGCGCCGAGGTCGCGTACCGATCCGGCGCCGTCGAGCTCGTGTACCCTGGGGAACGCGGCGTCCTCGAGCGCGTCGAAGAGCACCACCTGGCGTTCGGCAAGCTGGAGGAACTTGAAGAGGTAGTCGACGCGTTCGTCCGCGTCGAGCCCGGGCAGCCGTTCACGGATGAAGTCGCGAACGATATCCGCTGGGTGCCTGCCGGCGGCGAGCTCCTGCGCGCAGTAGCTCGTGAATACCGGCAGCATGATACCCGCCGATCGCAGGTTGTCAAACGGCAGGCTCAGAAAGAGTCCGTTGTACAGCTGGTATTTTCGGGCGACTTCCGTGGTGAAGCTCGATGTCTGAATCACGCGGCCTCCGTCACCCTCAAAGAATAGCTGTTCTGCGCGCAGGTGGCCAGAACGCGCGCCGCCGCGGTTCGGGCCCTTCCGTCGCCGACGGTGCTCGTGGCACACTGCCGGCGTGAGCACGTCCATTCGCATCATCATCACCGGTGGGACGTTCGACAAGCAGTACGACGAGCTGCGCGGAGAATTGACATTCGGTTCATCGAGTCTTCCCGAGATACTCAGACGGGTGCGCGTCACGGTCCCGCTCGAGCTCGAGATCAATGAGCTCGTCGACAGCCTGCAGATGCGCGACGAAGACCGAGTCCGGATCGCCGACGCGTGTGAGGCCTCCCCGCAGCGCCGGATCGTCATCACGCACGGCACCGACACCATGTGCGAGACCGCCGAGGTCATCGGCCGGCGCGGCCTGGCTCGGGTCGTCGTGCTGACCGGAGCAATGATCCCGTACGCCTTCGCCGGAAGCGACGCCGTGTTCAACCTCGGCTGCGCGGTGGCGGCCGCGCAGGCGCTGCCCGACGGCGTCTACATCGCGATGAACGGACGCCTGTTGCCCTGGAACAACGTGCGCAAGAACCGGGAGTTGGGCGTCTTCGAGCCGGCCGATGGAAACGATCGCCCCGACGGTGGGGCACCCGGGCGACGCCCGCGCTAAAGGCGACCGGCAAAGCGGCGGATAATGAGAATAGATGATGGGAGTGCTCACCGAACAGCACATCGCGACGCGACGGACGCGTACGCGACGGACGCGTACGCGAGGGTCGGCGGGAGCCGTACGCTCGCGCCGACCTGCGAATCGACGATCGGAGCAGCGCGTGTCTTCGGGCGCACGCGGGTCGGCGCGGGCGATCGTCGGGATGCTTCGGACCGCCGTGCTCATCATCGTGATCGTCGCACTCGCCGCGACGCTCGTGGTCGTGCTGCCGGAGCTCGAGGCGGCGAGCGGCGCGGATAGCACCGTCGTCATGCACGCGAGCGCACCGGCGCCGCCGGAAACCGCTGCGGGGACGGTGCGACTCGAGCTGACCGAGGACGTCGAGCACTTCGTCGCCGAAGACGAGACGCTGAGCGAGATCGCCGCCGACTACGAGGTGCCCGTGGAGACGCTCGCACGGTACAACAACCTTCTCGATCCGGATTCGATCGTACCCGGCGAGCGCATCGTCGTTCCCGGGCCGGACTCACGGCGAGAGCTGTCGCAAGAGCAGTGATTCGTAGGCTCCCAGCGGACCGATCTCGACGACATCGCCGCAGACCACGAGCTGGTGCCCGTTCCACACGTCAGCAAAGCGCCGGTCGTCCCGATGCGGAAGCCCCCACAGGCTTGCGACCTCCGCGGCCTGGTGCATCAGGTAGTCGGCATCGATGCGCACCGTCGCCTTTCGTCGGTCCATGTTGAACACGCCCAGGTAGCCGGCGGTGTTGAATACGATTCGGGGCAGCTCGCGCGCCATCATGTCCAGCGGGATGAGGCGTCCCGAGAAGCACTCGTCCGCGATCGACTGGATGTGTGAGATCTCCGAGAGCGTCTGGCGGTCGAGCTCGGCGAAGTCGTCCGAGTACAGCAGAAGCCCACCGGTCAGCGCGATCGCGTTGATTTGCGTGCGCCGCTGCGCGGAGGTGAGTCGCGTACCCTTCGTCCGCAGCAGGAGGCAATCGGGATCGTTCAGCCAGAGCGCACGGTGCATCTGGCCCCGGACGAGGCTGTTGCGAATCGAGTTTCGCACACCGACCATCGCTCCGGTGCGCAGGAGCCTCCCCGTGCGCTCGATCCAGTACCCGCCGGTGTCGGGGCCTACGCGCATGGCATCGACCGTGCCTATGCCGGTGGTCAGCGGCATCCCGCATCCGACGATCAGGACCTCGTCGCTCGTGTGCTTCTCGGCGACCTGCCTGATAAGCTGCATCCCCTGCCTGAGGACCTGGGCACGAGAGAGTTCGAGGTTGTGATGCGTGCCGCCGCGCAGGCAGCCACCGAACAGAAAGTCACACTTCAGGTACGCAAACCCCCACTCGCCCACGACGGTGCGTATCACGCGGCGCACGTACTCCTCGAACCGGGGGTTGGTGATATCGAGCCCGTAGTAGTAGCGACCGGGCCAGAAGAAGTTGAAGCCGGCGACGATACGGCGACCCTGCTCGTCGCGAAGCGCGAATTCGGGGTGGACGCGCAGCAGTTCCGACTGCTTCGCCGCCACGAAGGGAGCGATCCAAAGGCCCGGGCGAAACCCCGCCGCCCTGATTTCGTCCGACAGTCGTCGCATCTGGCCGTCGAAGTCGGGCGTGAGTCGAAGCCAGTCGCCGACCGCCTGCTGGTATCCGTCGTCGATCTGGACGAAGTCGATCCGCGCTCCGTGCTCGTCGCGCGCACGCCGCAGCGCCTCAATGTTCTTCCGCAGAACGGCCGGCGAGATCTTCGTGTAGTAGTAGTACCAGCTCGACCAGCCGTGAACGTTTTCGGAGGGGATCCGCGGCTGGGCCCGCGTGCAGAGCTCGCGGAAGTATCGGTGAACGAGCTGATGGGTGCGCCCCCGCGCGATGTGGATCGAGCCCAGCTCGATCGTGTGACCGGGCAGGACCATCTGTCTCCCGAAGTCGTAGGTGAGCTCGAAGTAGCTCGTTCGCTCGGCGCTGTCGTAGAGGTTGAGTCGGATGTAGAAGAACTGGTCGAACGGCGGCCCTTGTCCGACGAGGAAGGCGTCGTCGGTGCCCCGATTCGTGATTACCGTGTACATCTCGCTCGAAAAGATGCCCGGGATATTCGACGGGAGGTTTGCAAGGTTGCTGTTTGCAAGACTTACGAGCTGCAGCCAGGGGCGCAGTGGCTTGTCCTTGCGCAGATAGCTGCGCGCGGTCGACCAGCCCTGATAGCCGTTTCGGAAGAAACAGACGTCGGCCGCTCTGATGTTCGAGGCGTACGTGTTGATCCCGCTTTCGGCGGGGAAGATCAGCCGGGTCACGCGGATCGATTCGCTCGACACGTTTGTCAGCCGCAGCTCGAGCTTGCTTCCGAAACCGGGAATATCGCGCCAGCGCCCGTCGAGTCGGGCGTAGCGGTTCTCGAACCGGAGCCGCACGCGGGTTCCCGTCTCCCGCTTCTCGAGCGGGACCGTCTCCCGGGTGACCCCGAACTTCAGCCGCAGCAGCGGCGCGAGGTCGATCTGGTCCCACGAGATCCGCGTCTCGCCGTTGTAACCGTTGCCGGATGACGCCATGTGCCCTCTGTTCCTCTTTGTAGACGCAAAGTGCCGTGCACGCAAGCTCCTCTTCCGCCCCGGGCTCGCCGAGGGCGGCATGGGCTGTGGCCACCTTGACACGATCGCCGGAAGCTGGCTTCATAGGTGAAGACAAACCTCGTCACGGTCGAGCCCGGTTCGGGACGGCCGTGATACAGTAGCATCAAACCACCATTTTGAAAGGAGAATGCATGGCCAGGATCAGAGTTGCATTTAACGGTATGGGGCGAATCGGCAAAAACGTCATGCGAGTCATTATCAGCCAGCTGGATGATCGCTTTGACATCGTCGCGGGAAACGACCTCGTGTCCGCGAAGGAGATCGCGGCGAGTCTCCCGAAGGATTCGATCTACGGGCGCTTCCCGGCGGAGGTGAGCCTCACGAGCGAGAACGTCATCAAGGTCGGGCGGCACGAGATCACCGTTTACGCGGAGAAGGATGCGTCGAATATCCCGTGGTCGAAGCACGACGTGGACATCGTCTTCGAGTGCACGGGCTTCTACCTTACGACCGAGAAGGCGAAGGCGCACCTCGCCGGCGGCGCGAAGAAGGTCATCATCAGCGCACCCGCGAAGGACGAGGAGACGCACACGGTCGTCGTCGGAGTCAACCACGACACGATCGAAGCCGGTGAGACGATCCTCTCCAACGCGAGCTGCACGACGAACTGTCTCGCTCCGCTCACCAAGGCCATCGACATGAGCCACTCCATCAAGGGCGGGCTCATGAGCACGACCCACGCGGCCACGTCCACCCAGCGCGTCGTCGACTTCTTCGGCGGCGGGAAGAACCGTGCGACGCTCAACAACGTGATCCCCGCCTCCACCGGCGCGGCGATCGCGGTCGGGAAGGTGCTTCCCCACCTGAACGGTAAGCTCAACGGCACGGCGCTGCGCGTTCCCACCGATACGGGCAGCGTCGTCGAAGCCGTCTACCTCGTAGAAGGCGAGGTCAGCAAGGAACAGCTTGCGAAGTCGATCGAAGAGAACGTGAAGAAGATGAACGACTCGACGATCATGAAGCAGGTCGCGGTGTTCACCGACTACTACGAGTGTTCTCAGGACTGCGTCGGCGAGCCGTACTCGTCGATGATCACGAAGAACCTCCTCGTGGTGCCGCTCGGCGATCAGACGCTGGTCAAGGCGACGAGCTTCTACGACAACGAGATGGGGTTCTCCTATCGTATGGCCGAGCTCGCGATGATCTTCAACGAGAAGTAGACCGGCCAGATTCATTCGCTGCATACGGGCCGCCCGCGTCGGACCTTCGGGTCGGCGCGGCGCGGCCCTTTGTATGTGCACGCGCGCATCCATTCCGGGTTCGCCGCTCGTACGAATGGTGAGTATAATCATGGAGAGGCTACGTCTCCGCGTGGGAGCGGAGTACGACGCAGCCCGACCGGGACACAGTCCACGAAGGAAGGATTACATGATACACCGACGAATCGTACGATGGGTGTTTGCGGGCCTGGTGCTCGTCCTCGCGTTGCCCGCCTTCGCAAGCGGCACCACCGAGAGCGGAGAACCAGAGGAACAGGTGCTCACGGTGGGGCTGCGAAAGCTCACGACGATCGACCCGGCCCTGGGAGCGAATGACCCGGAGGTCCTGTTCAACAGGATGCAGTACGACTACCTCATCGAGATTCTCCCCGACGGCTCGCTCGAGCCGAGTCTCGCGACCGACTGGGAGATCAGCGACGACGGGTTGACCTACACCTTCGCGCTGCGTTCGGGCGTGACGTTCGAAGACGGATCCTCGTTCGACGCGGACGACGTCGTATTCACGTTCGAGCGCCTTGTCAGCGAAGGCTCTTCGATCGTCGGGCTCATGGGCCAGGACGAGGACGGCAGCGCGACGTGGAGCGTACGCGCGGTCGATGATCTCACCGTGGAGTTCGAGCTCGAGCAACCGAACGCGGACTTCCTCTACGGGGTCGCATCGCGGTTCGCGCTCATTCTTTCGAGCGAAACCGGCGACGTGAACGTGATCGCAGACGATGATCCCTACGCGAGCTTCAACGGTACAGGCCCGTTCATCCTCGAGCAATACGCGGCGGACGAGCGTGCCTACTTCGTCGCAAACGATGACTACTGGGGCGGCGCCCCGCAGATCGACGGCGTCGAGCTCATTTTCTTCGACGACACCCAGTCGCAACTCGACGCCTTCCGCGCGGGAACGCTCGACTTCATCATGAAGGTCCCACAGGATCTCCTCGCTACGCTCGAGAGCGTCGAGGACGCGACGGTCGTCACCCGCCCGACGAACACGCACCCGGTCCTCCGGCTGCGCGCGGACGAAGGCTCCATCGGCGAGGACGTTCGGCTGCGCCAGGCGTTCAAGTTCGCCACCGACCGGGAGCTGCTCAACCTCGACGCGCTCGACGGGGCGGGGACCGTCGCGAACAACGATCCCATCGGCCCCACCTACGGTGCGCTCTACAATCCGCAGGAGAACCGCGGCTACGACCCCGAGCGCGCCCGCGAGCTCATCGCCGAGGTCCTCGCGGACGGGACGGGAAACGGCTACGTCGTCGAGGACGACGGGGAAGCGCGCGTCGAGGTCCCGTTCTACGTGGGCGATACCTTCGAGTACCCGCTGGTGGCCGAGTTCCTGCAGCAGCAGTGGCGCGAGGCGAACATTCATGTCGAGCTCAACGTGGTTCCCGAGAACGTCTACTACGCCGAGGGCGACAACAACTGGCTGAACACGCAGCTCGGTATGACCGCCTGGGGCACGCGTCCAACGCCTCAGGAGTACCTGAGCGTGGCGTACACGACCGGGGCGGCGTTCAACGAGTCGCGATGGTCGGACGAAGAGCTCGACCGCCTCGCCGCCGAAGCTTCCCGCACCGCGGATATCGACGAGCGGTCGGAGATCTACGAGCAGATCAGCGGCATCTTCTCTGAGCGGGGGCCGGTCATCATCCCGTACTTCCGGCCGGTGGTTGGTGCGTACCAGAACCGGGTCGAGGAACTCGATATGCACCCGTTCCCGGGACGAACCGACTTGAGCGGCGTACGCCTGCGGTAGCGTATGGCGGCCGCCCCCCCCGGCGCCGAGGCAACCGCCTCGGCGCCCCGCCGCAGCAGCCGGCGACGACCGGTGCTCAGGAACCTCTTCGGCCGACCTCTCGCCCTCGCGGGGACGATCGGTGTGGTCGTGTTCGTGTTGCTGACGTTCTTCGGTCCGCTGCTCGCTCCGTATCCATTCGACCAGGTCATCCGCGGGACCGACGTAGGCCTCGAGAGTCGTCGCGCCATGGTGAGTCAGCCGCCGTCGGCGACCTTCCTGCTGGGCACGGACCAGCGCGGTCGTGACGTTCTGAGCCGGATGCTGTGGGGCGCGCGCGAGACGATCGGGCTGCCGCTCGTGGCGACAACACTGTCGGTCGTTCTTGGAACGTTCGTGGGGCTGCTCATCGGCTACGTGGGCGGCGTCCTCGACGATGTCGTCTCCCGGATCCTCGACAGCTTGATATCGATCCCCGCGATGGTGCTCGCGCTCGTCATGATCTCTACGATCGTGCCGGTGCTCTCCGAGTCGGAGAGCACGCTGGTCGGTCTCGTGGGTGCGAGTAGCATCAGTCTGGCTGCCGTTGTCGTGCTCATCTACGTGCCCATCATCTCGCGGGTCGCGCGCAGCGCCACGTTGTCGGTCCGCGAGCGCGGCTACATTGAGGAGGCGAAGCTCAGGGGCGAGCGAACGCTGCACATTCTGTTCGCGCAGATCCTGCCGAGCGTGCTCCCGGCTCTCGTCGTCGAGGCGTCGTTGCGGCTCTCGTACGCGATAATCCTCGTGACCTCGCTCGGGTTCCTGGGCCTGGGCGTCCAGCCGCCGTCTCCGGAGTGGGGCAGACTGGTGCTCGACGCCCGTACGCAGTTTCAGGACGCTCCGTGGGAGCTGTGGTACCCGGTTGCGGGGATCGCGCTGCTCATCATCAGCGTGAATCTCATGTCGGACGGGTTGCGGCGGGTGCTGCGCAACGAGGAGTAGGGGCATGCCGAACCCCGTGATCAGCGTCGAGGACCTCTCGGTCGAGTACCGGATCGGCAGCCGGTGGATGAGCGCGATCCACGATGTCGACCTGGCGATCAACCCCCTCCAGATTCACGGTCTTGTGGGCGAGAGCGGCAGCGGCAAGTCCACGCTCGGGCTTGCGATGATGCGCTACCTCGCGCGCAACGCCCGCATCACCGCCGGCGCGATCCGTTTCGGCGACGATGATCTGCGTACGATCGGAGAGCGCGAGATCGAGCGGGTGTGGGGCGCGCAGATCGGTCTCGTCCCCCAGAATCCCATGGACGCGCTCAACCCGTCGCTGCGGATCTCGCGCCAGATGACCGAGATAACCCGGCTCCACCTCGGGCTCTCGGCAAACGAGGCTGCCGGGCGCGCGATCGAAGCGCTCGAACACGTCCAGATCGCCGATCCGCAGCGCGTGATTACGCGGTATCCGCACCAGCTGTCCGGGGGCATGCTCCAGCGCGTAATGGTCGCGATGGCGCTCAGCACCCGGCCTCGACTGCTCGTGCTCGACGAGCCCACAACGGCGCTCGACGTCACCACGCAGGCGGTGATTCTCGATCTGTTGCGCGACCTGATCCACGAAGAGGAGGCTGCGGCGCTCTACGTCTCGCACGACCTCGGGACGGTGGCCCAGCTATGCGACTTCGTGACGGTGCTCTACGCGGGAGAGGTGATGGAGAGCGCGCCTGTCGGCGAGCTGTTTTCCCGACCGCGGCATCCGTACACCGCCGGGCTGCTCGCGTGCCTTCCGTCGTCGGCGCACGTGGAGGAGAGCAGGCTCGCGACGATCGAGGGGGTCGCCCCGTCGCTCGCCGGGCGCGGACCGGCGTGCGTGTTCGCGCCGCGCTGTCCGCTGGCGACCGACCAATGCCGCAACGAGAAGCCTCCGCTCGAGGACACCGGCGACGGCCGCCTGGTGCGGTGTTGGCGGTGGCGCGAGATCGAAAGCGGCGAGCTCGTTCCCTTCCCGGGTAGCGAGGAGCGACACGAAGACTCCGCGCCGCGCAGCGGTTGGGTTCTGCACGCAACCGGAATGGCCAAGCGGTTCGGGTCAAGGACGCTCGTGCACCGGATTACTCGGCAGACTCCCGACTACGTGCAGGCGCTCGACGACGTGTCGGTGCACGTCTTCGAGCGATCGACCTTCGGGCTCGTCGGGGAGAGCGGGAGCGGCAAGACGACGCTCGCACGGACGCTGCTCGCGCTCGTCGAGGCGGACACCGGTGAGATCAGGCTTCAGGACCGGCCGGTCAGTCTCCGGCTTCGCGATCGCGATCGGCAGACTCTCCGAGAGCTGAGGATCGTATTCCAGAATCCGAACGATTCGCTGAATCCGTACCGCACCGTCGGGCAGACAATCGGTCGGACGATCCGCAAGCTCGGTCGGTCCGGCTACGGCGGGATTGCCCTCGCCGGTGGCACCGCGGCCGACGACCCGGCGTCGCTTCGCAGGCAGGTCGAGCATCTGCTCGTCGCCGTGGGGCTTTCCGAGGACTACTACGACCGGCGTCCCACGCAGCTCAGCGGTGGCGAGAAGCAACGCGTCGCAGTTGCCCGTGCTTTCGCGCCACACCCGGCGCTCATCGTGGCAGACGAGCCGACCTCCTCGCTCGATGTTTCGGTCCAGGCGGTCATCCTCAACCTCTTGAAGGACCTGCGTGCGCGGGAGGGTGCGTCGTATATCGTGATCTCGCACGACCTCGAGGTCGTGAGCTACCTCTCGGACCATATCGCCGTGATGTACCTCGGAGAGATCGTCGAGCAGGGGTCAAACGCCGACGTGAACAGCTTTCCCTCCCACCCCTACACGGAGGCGCTCCTGTCCGCAGCGCCGGTGCCGGACCCGGCGGTCCGACACGAGCCGATCACGCTCGAGGGCGACGTGCCGTCTCCGCGCGAGCGCCCGACGGGGTGCCCGTTCCATACGCGGTGCCCGCGGAAGATCGGTCGTGTCTGCGAGACCGATCGTCCGCCGGTGCGTGCGGATGAAAATGGTCACGAAATCAGATGCCACTACACCTTCGAGGAGCTCAAGCGGATGCAGAGCGAGGGAAGACCGTGACGCGCTACATTCTGCGACGCATCCTGTTGCTGTTGCTTACGATTCTGGTGACTTCGTTTCTCATCTTCGCGCTTACGAACCTGTTGCCGGGTGACATCGCGCGACTCGTGCTCGGTCGCGACGCGTCTCCCACCGCTATGGAGAACTTCCGCGCGGAGTTCGGGCTCGATCGCCCGCCGCTCGAGCAGTACGCTGACTGGCTCGGCGGTTTCGTAACCGCCGACTGGGGGCTGTCGTTCACCGCCGGCAGCCATCCCGTGCGGTCGCTGGTGCTGTCCCGCCTGACCAACTCGCTGCGGCTCGCGGGGCTCACGCTCGCGATCGTGATCCCGGTCTCGCTCGTGCTGGGCGTGTGGGCGGCGCTTCGCGAGAATTCGTTCATCGACAGTACGATCTCGGTCGTATCGCTGTCCGTGGTCGGTCTGCCGGAGTTCGTCACGGGTATCGTTCTGATCAACGTCTTCGCGCTCCGGCTCGGATGGTTCGAGGCGACCGCGCTTGTCTCGTCGGGCATGTCGTTGTGGGAATGGCTGCGCGTTCTGCTGTTGCCGGCGTTGACGGCGAGCCTCGTCCTCATAGGCTATATCACGCGGATGACGCGGGCGGGGATGCTCGAGGAGCTCAAGAAGCCCTACGTGCGGACCGCCATGCTCAAGGGGTTGTCCTGGCGCCGCGTCGTGTTCACCCACGCGCTTCGAAACGCCCTCCTTCCGACGATAGCGGTGATCGCGCTATCGATCGGCTGGTTGATGGGCGGGCTCGTCGTCATTGAGAACGTGTTCAACTTCCCCGGTGTCGGGTCGTTGCTCGTGACCGCCGTCACCCAGAAGAACCTGCCGGTTCTGCAGGCGATCTCCGTCCTGATCGTCTTCTTCTATTCCTTCGCGAATCTCCTCGCCGACCTCCTGTTCGCGTTGCTGAATCCCCGGATCCGGTTGCGTTGAGCGAGTAGGCGAGGCATGAATCACAACGAGCACCACCGGATCATGATCCGCGACTTCCGGACGCGGTTCGCCTTCACTGTTGTGCTGACGCTCCCGGTTCTCGTGCTCTCGCCGCTGATTCAGGAGCTTCTGGGCTTCAGCTTCGGCTTTGACGGCGACTCGTACGTGGTCTTCGCGCTCGCGACCGCGATCTTCCTCTACGGTGGCTGGCCCTTTCTCACCGGTCTCGTCGACGAGCTGCGCGAGCACAACCCGGGCATGATGACGCTCATCGGACTCGCGATCTCCGTCGCCTACCTCTACAGCGCCGCGGTGACCTTCGGGCTCGAGGGCAGTGTCTTCTATTGGGAGCTCGCGACGCTCATCGCGGTGATGCTTGCCGGCCACTGGATCGAGATGGCGTCGGTGCTGAGCGCGTCGTCGGTGCTCGAGCAACTCGCCGAGCTCATGCCGACGACCGCGCACCGAAGGCGCGATGGCGATGTGGAGGACGTCCCGCTCGAACACGTTGAGAAGGGCGATGTCCTCGTGATCAAACCCGGCGAGAAGGTCCCTTCGGACGGGACGATCGTCTCGGGTGAGAGCTACCTCGACGAATCGATGCTGACCGGCGAGTCGAGGCCGGTCGGCAGGGGTGAAGGCGATGAGTTGATAGGCGGGTCGATCAACGGCGACGGCTCGCTCGAGCTTAGGGTGGAGGGTGCCGGGGAGGACTCCTACCTCTCGCGGGTCATAGAGATGGTGCGGGAGGCGCAGGAGGCGAAGTCCCGCACGCAGGCGCTGTCCGACCGTGCGGCCTTCTGGCTGACGATCATCGCGATATCGGTCGGCATCGTGACGCTCGCCGCCTGGCTCGTCGCCGGCCGCGACCTCGAGTTCTCGATCGCCCGAATGGCAACTGTGATGGTGATCACCTGTCCTCACGCGCTCGGGCTTGCGATTCCGCTCGTCGTCGCGGTTTCCACGTCCAAGTCGGCGCAGAACGGGCTTCTCATCCGTAATCGTACCGCCTTCGAGAACGCCCGACGCGTCACGACCGTCGTCTTCGACAAGACGGGCACGCTCACGACGGGCAGCTTCGACGTGCAGCGGATCGAGGTGCACGCCGACGACGCGAACGAGGATTTGGTGCTCTCGCTCGCTGCTGCGCTCGAACGGCAGTCCGAGCACCCGATCGGTGCGGCGATCGTCGCCGCTGCGCGAGCCCGCGAGCTCGATATCCCGACGCCGGACGACTTCATCGCGATCAAGGGCAGGGGCGTCGAGGGTACCGTCGACGGTCGGAAGGTCCGCGTCGTGAGCCCCGGCTACCTCGCCGAACAGGGCATCGACGAGCCCGACACAAGCGAAGCGCCGGGCGGCGTGACGCGGGTGTACGTCCTGCTCGGTGACTTGCTCGCGGCATCCGTCACGCTTGCCGACACGATTCGCAGCGAGTCGCACGAGGCGGTCGAGCGGTTGCGCGCGCGCGGGATTACGTGCTGGATGCTCACCGGTGACAACGAGGAGACCGCGAAGGCGGTGAGCGAGACGTTGGGGATGGACGGCT
>CAZVEF010000041.1:0-7107 GCA_964625715.1 uncultured Spirochaetaceae bacterium
CCGCGGCGCACGCGTGCGCGGCTACGGAGAACTTCACCGCGCTCGAGTTCCACTCGGTGGAGAGCGACTGGTGGAGCACGATGGTCACCGGACGCGATCTTCCCAACCCGATCGTGCAGAACGGCTTCATCACCGTTCCGGACGGTCCCGGGCTCGGCATCGAATCGCTGAACGACGAGGTCCTCGCCGAGCACCTGCACCCGCACTTCCCCGAGCTCTGGGCATCCACCGACGACTGGAATCACGAGTGGGCGAACGATAGGACGTGGTCATAGGTCCACGTCCTATCGTTCCGACCGTACGTGGTCGTAGGTCCCCGTTCTCATGATGCAGCGAGGGCGCCCGCGAGGGCGCCCTTCGAATCTCCGGAAGCGGATGGCGCGCGGGGTGTCTAGAAATGCCACCGCGGATCGAAGCCGAGGAGCTCGCGCGCCCGGTCGATCGACACCGCGCAATCGTCACCTTCGTGTTGAGGGCGGATCTCGGGTACCGGCGGCCAGAAGAGCTTGGCGAGTTCGGCCACCGGGAGGCCGGCGCTGTTGCGCCGTGCGTTCACGAAGAGGGGGTGGCTTCCTTCGTAGTCGGCAGTCGCCGCCAGCTCGATCGACTGAGCTGAATCGCGCTCGTCGAGGTACGCGAAGAGGTTGGCCTTCCAGTGCATGAGCCGAAGCTCGTCTTCGGACAGATCGTGGGGAAGGGGTGGCATCGAGTCGCTACGCTCCCGCGTGTCCCAGCGGTTCGCGCGCCGATACCGGTCGTACGCTCCGTGCATACGCTCGAGTCGCGCCAAGCGTTCGGCATCCGGCAGCGCGAGAAGCTCGGTCATCAGCTCGCTCGGGTGAGCGCCTTCGCTCTGACGTTCGAGTACGCGCTCGTGCGAGAACACGCCGGGAAGGCGCAGGCAGACGCTGCTGATACGGTCTCGCTCCCAGAAGTACCGCGCGATGTCTTCGACGACCTGCTTGGAGAAGGAGTACGCGTCGGTCGTGAGCGCCGGTGTGTGCTCGTCGACCGGCAGGTAGGGGAGGGGAAACCCCCGGTCGCCGAAGAAGTAGCCGAGCGCGTTGATGGAGCTCGCGACGACGACGCGCGAGATGCCGTATTCGGCGGCGGCTTCGAAGACGTGGAATGTGCCCTGCGCGTTCGAGTGGAAGACGGCTCTGCCGGGGTTGCCGATCGGATTCGGAATGGCCGCGAGATGAACGACCGAGTCGTGGCCGTTCATCTCGCGCACTACGCATTCGTAGGTGCCCACGTCGCATTGTCGGTAGGTGGCGCCGGGAACGTCCATCTGCGCGCGCCTGCCTACGACGGTCACCTCGTGACCGCGCTCCACGAGTCTCGATACTGCTGCGGCTCCTACGTTTCCGGTGCCGCCGGTGAGGAATACCTTCATTGAGTTCATGCTCCGGTAGGGTGTGCTCCCGAGAGTCTATCACACCCGGGACAGGTTGACACCGGGCCGGAGCCGGTTCGCTACCGCTCGGGGATTACGTGGACCGCGAAGATCTGCCCGTAGGCGTCGAACCAGTACGACTGGACCTCGTCGGCGTCGATCTCGTCCTGGACGGCGATCCTGACCTCCGGAAACGAGAGCTTGTACCGCGAGTCGTCGCCCCAGTAGATTCTGCCGAAGTTGCCACCAAGCACGTTGAGAAACTCGAGCAGGCAGTCGTCGATCTCGCTCGACGAGAGCTCCTCCCACGGACGCGCGTGGATGTTCTCCACGATCGACTGTTTCGTGCCGATCGGCAGGTCGAGTACGAGGCGCTGGGCCTCGTCGCCGCGGACCTCGATCGCGAAGACCTGCGACTCCGAGTTCTCAAGCGGCGCTTGCGCCGGGATGGCGTCGAGGAAGGCCATCTCGGTGAACGTCTCCGCGACCGCGGACTCGAGCGCAGAGCGAATCGTCACATCGGTTTGGTTCATACGGCGGCTCCTACGTATTCGGCGACCTTCGCCGGTGATATCGGCTTCTGGATGAAGTTCGTCACACCCAGTCCCAGCAGCACGTTCTCCATTCGCTCGTTCTTCATCGACGAGAGGACGAGAATCGGCGTGTCTTCCAGCCGCTCGTTCATCTTGACCTTCCACACGAACGTCATGCCGTCCATCTTGGGCATGTTGATGTCCGTGATGATCAGATCGACCGACTCGTTCTGCAGCACCGAGAGTGCCTCCGCGCCGTCCGGCGCTTCGAGGAACGTCATCGGGTCGGTCGACGCCATCTCGAGACACCGCCGTGTAATCATCCGCGACGTCGATGAGTCGTCGACGATCAACACGGTACGATACGCTTCGTTATGATCCATGTGCAGCCACCTCTTCCTGGCTTCGTTTCTGAACGTAGTGTACGTTGACTTCGCCGGTATCCACGTCGATCGCCACGGTCCGCGACATGGTACCGCCGACGTCTTCCTTGATGACCCCGCATCCGTAGCGCCAGAGCAGACGCTTGATGGCCAGCGCGTTCCGCCGGCCGATGTCGAATCGGTTGTTCTCGTCGAGAATGCTCGCACCGCCGTAGAGCTGGTAGGTGAACTCCTTGCGGTTGCCGCCGGTGAGCTTGTCGATCCATTCAATCACCTTCGGCACCCCGGTGTCCGCGAAGTAGCCGGGCAGCGCCTGCGCCTTCGCAGGGTTGACTGTGGCCTCGGGGAGCGCGATGTGGACCATACCCGCGGTCTTCGTCTTCCGGTTGTATACGACGAGCGCGACGCACGAACCGAGGCCGTAGGTCTTGATCAGATCGCCCGCGTTGCGCGAGTGTTTGAACTCGCCGATCCCTACGTCGACCCTCATGCGGTGATCTCCTCGCTTACGCGGACGAGCTCGTTCGCGACGTCGGTGATGGCGACGAGCTTCTCCGCCGCCCCGTTCTGATACGCCTGCCTGGGCATGCCGAATACGACCGAGCTCGCCTCGTCCTGCGCGAAGGTTCGTGCGCCCGCCTCGCGCATTCGCAGCAGACCGTGTGCGCCGTCAGAACCCATCCCGGTGAGCACGACCCCGACGGCGTTCGACCCCACAGCGGTCGCCGCAGAATCCATGAGGACGTCCACAGACGGACAGTGCCCCGAGACCGGCTCACCAGGCTTGCACCGCACGACGTAGCGTCCGCCGTGTCGCTCGACGGTTGTGTGAATGCCGCCGGGGGCGATGAGCACGCGGCCGGTGAGAATGCGGTCGCCGTCGGCGGCCTCCTTGACCTCGATCGACGAAATCTCGTTGAGCTTGGCGGCGAACATCGCGGTGAACACCGGTGGCATGTGCTGGACGACGACGACACCGGGTACCGTTGGCGGTAGAGCGCGGATGACGCCGGTGAGCGCCACGGTGCCGCCGGTCGAGGCGCCGATCGCGATGACCTTCGACGAGCTCTCCTGAAGCGACGTCTGTGTGTGCTCCACGGCGGCGAGCTGGAAGCTCGCGTCCCGCCAGCGGCTGACGTCGGTCTGCGCCGCGACGAGGATCTTTTCGACGAGCTCGTCGGCCATGGAGCCGAGCTTCTGTCCGAAGCTCGACGACGGCTTGGGAACGAAGTCGACCGCCCCGCTCGCGAGCGCGTCGAGCGTGATCGCCGCGCCGGCGCGTGTGAGCGCGGATACCACGATCACCGGCAGGGGATACTGCGGCATGAGGCGCTTCAGGAACTGGACGCCGTCCATCCGCGGCATCTCCACGTCGAGCGTGAGAACGTCCGGTTTCAGCGCGACGATTCGGTCGCGGGCGACGTAGACGTCCGGGGCGGTGCCGACGACCTCGATCCTCGGATGTCGGCTGATCGCGCCGGTGATGATCTGACGCGCGAGCGCGGAATCGTCGACGATGAGAACTCGTACTCGGTCGTTCATGCCTCCCTCCTGTACACGGCCGGGCGCAGGTACTGGTATCCGTTGACGTTTCGGCCCATAGACTCGGAGTGGCCGAGGAAGAGATAGCCTCCGGGGCGGAGATGCCGCCTGAAGGCCTCGACGAGCGCGCGCCTCGTCTGCTGGTCGAAGTAGATCATGACGTTCCGGCAGAAGATGACGTCGAACCGGCTACGGAAGGGGAAATCGTGGCGCATGAGGTTGATCCGCTTGAACAGGACGCGCCGCCTGAAC
This sequence comes from uncultured Spirochaetaceae bacterium, assembly GCA_964625715.1. Taxonomy (GTDB): domain Bacteria; phylum Spirochaetota; class Spirochaetia; order DSM-27196; family SLST01; genus SLST01. The sequence goes on from CAZVEF010000041.1 coordinate 4,107, forward strand.
GTCTCCTTCATCCGGATGCGCTCGTCGTCCTCGCGTTCGGCATAGCCCCGCTTGACGATGTCGCCGGCCTCCCGCACGCGCGCGAGCGGATACACGCCCCGCTGCGCCGTCGAGAGCGCAGACGTCGAGATGTCGCTCGCGAGAATGATCGGGTGGCCGGGCAGAGCCCCGATGCCGTAGTGGTCGGCGAGTGCAATGAGGATCGAGTAGGGCTCCTCTCCGGTGGCGCATCCGGCGCACCAGATGCGCGCGTCGCGCAGGCCGCGCTCTTCATCGGGCGCCCAGAGCTCCGGCAGCGCGACGTTGATGAGGAAGTCGAGATGATCGGCCTCTCTGAAGAAGAAGGTGTGATTGGTGGAGAGTCGGTCGACCATCTCGAGCAGACGCTGGCCGGTCGAATCGTCGTCGACCGCCTGCATGTATTGCTCGAACGAGGAATAGCCGAGCGTACGTAGCGTGCCGTTCAGACGCCCGCGGATGAGGGTTCGCTTCTTCGAGAGATCGATCCCAAAGCGAGTGTGGACGATCTCGGTGATCCGGAGGAACTCCTCGTCGGTGATATCAACGAGATCCGACACTGTCGAGCTCCTCTGTCATCAGCTCTGCGACGTCGACGATGAACGAGATGCTGCCGTCGCCCTGGATGCTGCATCCGCTGACGGCTCGCATGCTCTTGATGTAGCTGGGCACCGAGCGCACGACGAACTGCCGGTAGCCCACGATCTCGTCGACGACGAGCGCGGCCCGGTGTCCGTTGGACTGCAGCACGATGATCACGCCGTGTTCGGGTATCTCGTCGCGGTGCTCGTACTGGATGATCGGGATTACCTCGTCGCGCAGCCGGAAGCCGTGGTGTTCGGCGCTCGTGTTCGTGATCCGGTCCGGGTCGTATCCCTGGAAGGTCACGAGGTCGGTCGTCGGAATCGAGTAGTGCGTGCCGGCGATCGAGAACGTCACCCCGTCGAGAATCGCAAGCGTCAGCGGGATGCGCAGGACGAAGGTAGTCCCCGCGCCGGGCTCGCTCTTCAGATCGATCTTGCCGCGCAGCTTCTCTATGTTCTGCCTCACGACGTCCATGCCCACGCCCCGGCCGGAGATCTCGGAGACCTCGTCGGCGGTCGAGAACGCCGGCTCGAATATGAAGTGATAGACCTGCTCGTCGGTGAGGTCGGGGTCGGCCTCGGAGACCAGGCCCTGGTGGTAGGCCTTCGCCAGGATCCTGTCGCGGCTCAGGCCGCGGCCGTCGTCGCGGACCGTGATCCAGATCTCGTTGCCCTCGTGCTTCGCGGACAGCCAGATCGTACCGCGGCGCGGCTTCCCCGCCGCCTCGCGCTGGTCGCCGGTTTCGATTCCGTGATCGATCGCATTCCGGATGATATGCACGAGCGGATCGGAGATCTCCTCGATCACGTTCTTGTCCATCTCCGTGTCTTCGCCGGAGATCTCGATCGCGACATCCTTCTCGAAGCGGCGTGCGAGATCGCGCACGAGTCGTCGCATCTTCCCGAAGGTCGCCTCGAGCGGGATCATCCTGATGCTCAGCGTGATCTCCTGCATCTCGCGCGTGATCTTCTGCAGGTAGGAGGCCGCCTTCTCTATGACGCTCGATCCCTCGGATCGGCTGCCGTTGCCGTTGTGCGAGCCGCGGCCGTTGGCGTCGTGGAGCCCGCCGAGGACCATCGACTCCGCCGTGATCAGCTCGCCTACGAGCTCGAAGAGCTTGTCGAGCTTGGTCGTATCTACGCGAATGTCCTTCCGCGTCGTCGCGTACTCGGCCGAGGATGAAGGCGTGACGGTCCGTCGCTTCGCCTGCTCGGCAAGCGCCTTGTCCACCGAGTCGGGTGTTACGTGCTCCTCGGTGACCAGGATCTCGCCCAGGCGGCGTTGCTGGCGTTCGAGCGCTCGTTGCAGCGAGTCTTCGTCGATCTCGCCCATCTGGAGGAGGATCTCGCCGAGCGCGTCGGTCTGCTGACCGTCTCCGGCGCGGCCGCCTGCGTGTTCGCCTGTCCGTGCCGCTTCGTCGGTCGAGGCGGCGGCCGACTCGACTGCGCGCACGCTTTCGCGAACCGTGTCGAGCATGTCGATAAACCGGCTCGCCGCCTCATGGTCGAGTTGCGCTCCGGCCTTGCGATAGCCGTCGAGCGCCTCTTCCATCGCCATGCACTCTTTCTCGACACGCGTGAACCAGAAGAATCCGGCGTTTCCCTTGACCGTATGGATCGAGCGGAAGATGCGGTCGACCGTGTCGGGCGGGATCGGCGCACGTTCGGCCGCGAGCAGCTGTTGCTCGACCTGGTCGAGGAGGTCGGTCGATTCTTCGACGAACGCGTCGATCATGTCGCGCGTCACGACCGGGGCGTTGCCCGGCTCGCCCGCGGCCCCGGCCTGCTCGGCGGGCACGCTCTCCGGCGCGCCGACGGCACGGCCACGCTCGTCCGACGGCCGGGCCTGCGGCCGCGAGGGGTGCGCTGCGAGGCCGCGCAGCTCGCGTACTCGACGGACGATCCCGCGGTGGCCGAACGATTCTTCCACGAGCGTCTGCGGGGGCGTCGAACCGGCGGCGGCCACCTGCGCCTCGATGCCCTGCACGATCTGCGCGAGCACGTCGGTACCGTCGAGCAGAACCGTGACAAGCTCGCCGGTGATCTCGTGCAGGCCGTTGCGCATGTCGTCGAGCAGCGTCTCGAGCTCGTGGCTCGTCTCGCTCACGTAGGAGAAGCCGACGAACGATGCAACGCCTTTGATGGTGTGGATCGAGCGGAAAATGCTGTTGACCAGCTCGTCGCTCTGATCCTGTTCGAGATTGAGCACGCGGTGCTCGATGTCGTCGAGGTGATCGGCCGACTCCTGGATGAACGACGTGACGATGTCGAGATCGTCGACGGGCACCTCGTTCGGGGGAGCTTCATCTGCGACCGCGGGCTCCTGAGCGTCGGGCTCGGGTCCCAGGTCGATCCGCGGCTCGTCGGCGGGCGGCTCGTCGGCGCCGCTGGTCGCCGGC
>CAZVEF010000041.1:7207-18229 GCA_964625715.1 uncultured Spirochaetaceae bacterium
GGCGCTTCGGCGGGTGGATCCTCGGTTTGCGCGCGCACCATCTCGCCGAGCGTCGCGTCTCGCACGTATTCGAAGAAGGTATCGCGCACGCCACGGAGCGTCGGCAGCGCGTCTTCGGGCGTCGCGGGATCCTTGGTAAGCTCCTGCGCTTCGGTGAGAATCTCGGTGGCGAGCGTCAGATCCTCGGGCTCGGAGCGCCTGACTTTGTCCACGAACGCCGCGAGGCGCGGAGAGATCTCGGCGAGCGAGGTCAGCGCGTCGGCATCGTGCTCTCCGTCGGGCGTCGCCTGCAGGCTTGCGAGCCACTGATCGCGCCGGGCTTCGACCTCAGAGGCGTCGCCGTTCTGCACCGACGCGCGGACCGCGTCGACGATCTGGTCGTACACCGGACGGTATTCCGCCACGGTCTCGTCGCCGGCGAGCGTGCCGGCGGCGTCGATTATCTCCGCCGCGCCTACGAGATCACCTTCCCGATAGTCCTGTAGGAGCGCGATCAGTTTTTCGTTCATGGGTCAACCCGTCAGCATTCCGACGACCTTACTGAGAGCCTCCGGCTCGAACGGCTTCACGATCCAGCCGTTGACGCCGAGCTCCTTCCCGCGGGCCTTCTTCTCCTCGCTGCTCTCGGTCGTCAAGAAGACGACCGGTTTTCCGGAAAGATCATCGGCTCGCTTGAGCCCTTCTACGAGTTCGAAGCCGTCCATCTCGGGCATGTGGACGTCCACGATGAAGAGATCGAACTCCGAGCTCGCCATTTCCAGCGCGAGTCGGCCGTTCTCAGCGTCCGCCACTTCGTATCCAAGCGGATCGAGGGCCTTGTGGACCAGCTTGCGAATCGTCGATGAATCGTCTACGCACAGTATCTTCTTTCCCATACCTTCTCTCCCGTTGGTGCAATCTCAGAACAGCGTCACGTCCCCGGCCAGTTCGGTGCCGTCGTCGAGCGTGGCCGCGCGTCGTTCGCCGGCGTCGTAGCCGTCGTGGCCCACGGCGGTGTACTCGTCCTGCATGGTGAAGTGTCTCGTTGCGATCGAGCGCGCGAGATTCCGCAGCTGTTCTACGTCGAGGCCGGGGCGCTCATCCTCGTCGGCCGGCGCGCGGTCGAGCGCCTCACGCAGGATCTCGGCGATGTGGGAAACGATCTGCTGGATCGCATCCTGCTCCTGCATCGCCATGTTGATCTCGTTGAGCCTCTTGGTGACTGCTTCGCTCACTCCGGCTGCGGCCTGGATCGACGAGCTGATGCGCTCGACCTTCGGCTCGAGGCCGCAGACGGTGCGCTGGATCGAGTCGATCGTATGATTGAGACTCTGCTGCGAGCGCGCCATGAGGCCGCGGTGTGTCTCGGCAAACTCACCCACGCGCGCCTCGATCTGCACCGTGTTGGAGCCGATCGTTTCGGCAACCCCTTTCGCGGTCACCGCGAGCTTCTGTATCTCGGAGGCGATCACGCTGAATCCCTGACCGAATTCGCCCGCCTTTGCCGAGTAGATCGCCGCGTTGATCGCGAGGATGCTCGTCTGTTCGGCGATGTCCGAGACCTGCGTCAGCAGCTCGGAGGTCTCCGCGACCGACTGCGAGACGCTCGTCAACGACCGATCGAGCGAGGCGTTCGCCTCGTCGTTGATCCGCGCGATCTCGCCCAGGCTGGTCGCCTCGTGGTTGAGCTCGCTCACGCTGTGCTCGAGCGACTGGTCACCCACCGACATCTCGGTCAGGAAGCCGGAGATGCTCTCGCTGAGCGAGGTACTCTGACGTCCGAGCTCGTAGATGTCTTCGGTCAGCGAGGTCGATCCGCGTTCGCTCTTCTCGATGGCCTTGCGCGCGAGTCCCTCGATGATGGGCGATGTCTCGCGAACCAACCCTACCGCCTCGGCGAGCTTCCACTTCGCCTGCTGGACCGACTCCGACTCGATGCGCAGCTCGCCGGCTTCCTGCTCGATGCGGTTCATCCTCGCTTGCCAGGCGGCCTCGCGCTCTTCGGTCTTGCGCTCGATCTCACCGACACGGTCCTCGCAGGCGCGCCGGGTCGCGCGTGCCTCGCGGTGAGCGAGGAGAGCGCTTGCCGCGATCGTGACGGTGCAGAGCGCCGCGGCGGCCGCCGCGAGCGGCGTCGCGCCGAACGCGAGCACCGCCGCGGCGATGGCGAGGAGGAGCGACAGGCTGTACGCGACGGTCGTTTGTTTTTTCATTGCTGGATCGCCCACCTTCCTGATCGGGCCGCCGTCCTACTGCTGCGTCGGCGCGGCGGCCTCCTGCATCCGGGCCTTGCCGAGCGCGAGGGCCTGCTCGGGTACCTCTTCGGGGCGCATGAGCCGATCGATCTCGAGGAGAATCTTGACCTCTCCTTCGACCGTGCCAAGCCCGGTGACAAACTGCTCGTGACCCGACTCGCTCCTGAACTCGGGCGCCGGCTGGATGTTCTTCGCCGGGATCTGGTGCACCTCGCTCACCGTGTCGACGATGAAGCCGACGACGCGGGACTGCGCCTCGATGATGATGATGCAGGTCCGATCGTCGTACTCGCGGGCCGGCATCCCGAACCGCAGTCGCAGATCGACCACCGGGATGACCGTGCCGCGCAGGTTGATCACGCCGCGTACGTAGTGCGGCATGTCGGGCACCGCCACGATCCTCTGCAGTTCCTCAATAGACTGCACGCGGTCGATCGGGACCCCGTACTCCTCGTCTCCGAGCCGGAAGAGCAGGTGCTTGTCCTCCGAGTCGCTGTCGGTCTCGTCGTCAACCAGAAACAGATCGTCGTCTTGTCGAACGTCTTGATCCTGTGCCATGTGTCCTCCCTGTCATTCGCTGTGCCTGTCCGAGATTTCCCGGATGGCCTGGGTTAACTTGTCGAACTCCGTCGACTTGTCCAGAAACCGGGACGCCCCGGCTTCCAGACACTTTGATCGATAGATGGGTTCCGGATAGTTGGTGAGCACGATCACGACCGGTTGCGGTTCTTTGTCCTGAATGCCCTCCAGCACGTCGAGCGCTGTGCCCTCCTTGAGCTGGAAGTCCAGGACGACCACGTCCGGCGAGCGGTCCCACACGAGTTGGACTGCGTCGAACACCGTCGACGCAAACGCGATCACTTCCGCGGATCCATCCTGGGGGATGAGCGCCGCGAGACGCTTCTGCAGCGGCAGCGAATCGTCTACGATCGCCACCGAGAGTCGCTTCAAGCCGGCGCCGTGCATCACCTCTATCACGGTTCACCCTCTTAGAATCGGTCGTACTCGTCGTCGTCGAGCCGGATCACCTCTTCCGGCCGGTCGCTTCCGTTCCCGTTCGACCCGTTTGCGCCTGCGTTCGTCCGACGGGTCGCGGTCGCGGTGCCGGCGCTCTTCGTTCGCCCGGAGGCCGATGTGCCGCTGCCGCCCTGCGACTGATGCTCGAGCGCGGCGTGGCCATTGCCGGAAACGGAAGCGTTCCGCGCCGTCGCCGGAGCGCCCAGGTACCGATCGTTCGCGCTCTCGTGCAGCTTGAAGTCGGCGATGCTGGCGCGAAGCTGGTCGGCCTGGCTCGCGAGCTCTTCAGCGGCGGACGCGCTCTCCTCGGCGCTGGCCGTGTTCGACTGCGTGACCTGGTCGATCTGACCAAGGCCCTCGGTGATCTGCTCGATCGCCTGCGCCTGCTCCTTGCTGGCCGCGGCGATCTCGTCGAGGAACTCCGCCACGCGGTCGGCACCGGTGACGATCTCCTCGAGCTGGTTCGCCGTCACGTCGGTGAGCTCGTTGCCGTTCTCGATGTTGCGTACCGACTCTTCGACCATCGCCGTGGTTTCCTGTACCGCCTCTGCGCTGCGGACCGCGAGGTTTCGGACCTCTTCGGCGACGACGGCGAATCCCTTGCCGTACTTGCCGGCGCGCGCGGCCTCGACGTTGGCGTTGAGCGCGAGCAGGTTGATCTGGAATGCGATGTCGTCGATGACCTTGACGACCTTCTTGATCTCGTCGGAGGAGTGCGAGATGTTCGCCATCGCCTCGCGGAGCTGACCCATCTGGTCGTTGCCCGATCGGGCGTTCTGCGCCGCCTGGCGCGCGATGTTGTTCGCCTCCGTGGAGTTGTCGGCGTTCTGCCTCGACTGGCCGCTGATCTCGTTCACCGAGGAGCTGATCTCTTCGAGGGAGCTCGCCTGCTCGGTCGCCCCCTGCGAGAGGTCCTGGCTTGCGCTCGAAACCTGGCCGGATCCCGCGGCGACCTGCTCGACCGCCACGCGCGTCTGCGAGAGCAGATCGTGGAGCGAATCACGCATGAGGATGAGCGACGCGCCGAGCGCGTCCCTGTCCGAGGCCTTGCTGAACTCGACGGTGAGGTCGCGCTGCGCAATCTGCTCGAGCACCTCGGACTTGTACCGAAGCGCCTTGACCATTGCCTGGACCGACTCGTAGACGCCTTCGGCGCCGGAGTTGATGTCCAGCTCCAGGTCGCCGAGCGCGACGCGCTTCGCGACCTCTTCGATCTCGGCCGGGTCGGCGCCGAGCTGCTTGAGGATGCCCCTGGCAATCATGATCGCGAGGAGCAGGCCCCCGAGGAGGGCAGCAGCTGCAACGATGATGATGACGATGCTCGCGAGCCGGATCGAGGCCTGCAGCTCCGGACCCAACCGATCCTGGTCGACGATGATACTCTGGAGCACGTCGTCGGCATTGTCCGCGATGTCCGGACCGATCACGTCGAGCTGGTTCTCAACGACATCGTTGCGGTTGTAGATCGCGGTAGCGACCTCGCCGAACGAGGCCTCGTAGGTGTCCATGAGCGTGCGTGCGTCGGCGAGCGCCTCGCGCCGGGTCGGATCCTCAATCACGGTGTCGAGCAGCGCGAGCTGCTCGTTCATCGTCTGGAACTCTTCGCGCACGCGCTGCTCGCTCGATTCGAGATTGTCGTCGAGGAACTTCATCGCGTAGAGGCGGGCGAGCAGCAGATTCCGGATTGCCAGGCTCGCCTCGTACGAGTCGTCGAGCTCGCCGTCGTCGGCCGCCGTGGTGAGGATCACCGTGAGCTCCTGCTCGACTTGCGGTCCCACCGTGTTCAAGTTCTCTACGTGCTCGTCGCGCGTGGCCTGGTAGCCCACGACTTCTTCGAATCCGTCGTAGTACTCGAGCGACTTGTCATCGATCTCGTCGACGAGCGCCGCGCGTTCCGGGTTCTGGATCGCATCCTGGGCCTCGCCTATGAAGCCGCGCATCTCGTCGTAGTAGTCCTCAAAGCCCTGCGCCTCCTGCTCGGTGCCGCGGATGAGGAAGTCCTTCACGTTCATCCGCGCCATGAGCAGACTCTCGTTCTGCTCGGCGATGAGGTTCGAGTCGCGGGCCCAGCCGCGATACTGCGTGAACCCGTCGGTTGCCTGCTGCAGGAACGCGATCGACACGACGCCGACCACGGTCAGCAGCACGAGTACCGAACCGAAACCGAGGAGGATCTTGGTCCTCATCTTCATCCTGGCCATTGCTTTGCTCCTTCTGATGTTCTCGCGCCGTGCGGCGCGCGGAGCGCCGCCGTACGGTCCGGAGATTACTCCGTTTGCGCGGCGTCATCGATCAGAGGAGTGCTACACTTCTTGTAAGGGAAATGCCTACACGCTCATCCGAGGAGGTTGTGGTTCAGCGCGTACTGGACGATCTCCGCGTTGCTCTCGCAGCCGAGCTTGCGGAGCACGCGCGTTCGGTAGGTGCTGATGGTCTTCTCGCTGAGCATGAGCTCGTCTGCGAGCTCGCGGATCCGCTTTCCGCGGGCGATCCCGAGCATGACCTCGTACTCGCGGTCCGAGAGCCCCTGGTGAGGGGCACTGCTCGGACCCTGTGAACCGAACACCGCCATCTCGGCGAGCTCGGCGGTGACGTAGTGACCGCCGGCGGCGATGCGGGTGATCGCCTCGACGAGCTGGTCCGGCGCGGCGTCCTTGGTGAGGTAGCCGGCCGCACCGGCCTTGATGAAGCGGATCGCGTACTGATCCTCCGGGTACATGGAGAGAACGAGGATGGCGATATCCGGATGGCTCGCGCGGATCGTCTTCATCGCCTCCAGGCTCGTTGTACCGTGGAGGTTCACGTCGAGCAGGATCATGTCACACTCGATCTCGCGGATCATGGCAAGAAGCTCGTCGATCGTCGAGGCCTCGCCTGCCACCTGCATCTGTCCTTGCTCACGGATGATGCGGACGAGACCCGCGCGAACAACCGCGTGGTCGTCGGCGACGGCGATACGGATCACGCTTCGCCCCCCGCGCTCGCGCGGCCGGCGGCGTCCCCGTCACGATCGGCGAGAGGTATGTCGACGCGAACCGTCGTGCCGCGGCCGGGCTCGCTTGAGATCTCTACACCGCCGCCCCACGAGGCGGCGCGCTCGTTCATACCGACGATTCCGAGCGATCGACCCATGTCCACGCGGCTCGTATCGAAACCGGTACCGTTGTCGGCGATCGTCCAGATCATCCGTTCGCCCTCGCGCACGCAGGAGATCGTGACCCGCGAAGCGTCCGCGTGGCGGACGATGTTGGTCAGCGCTTCCTGGATGATGCGCAGCAGCGAGACCGCGAGATCGCGGCTGAGACCGGTATCGGCGCACGCGTTCTGTACGTCGATCTCGAGCTCTGAGCGTTCGCGGAACTGCTTCAGGTGCTCGTCGAGCGCCACCTCGAACCCGAAGTCGTCGAGCACGCTGTCGCGGAGCCGCGAACAGACCTGCTTGACGAATCCGATCATCTCGTCAATGTGGCTGATCATCTCGTCCACGCTCGATTCCATGTCTCCCGCGCCTCCGTGCGACTTGATCCAGTGCAGGTCCATCTTGTGCGCGGTCAGCATCTGACCCAGTACGTCGTGGATGTCGCGCGAGAGGCTCGTGCGTTCCCGCTCCCGGATCGTCTCCTCGTTGAAGAAGAGCGCGCGCAGCGCGCGCTGTCGGTCCTGGAGGTCGCGCTCGAAGGTGCGAAGGTCGGTGACGTCCTCCACGAAGAGCGCGGTGTAGGGGGGTGAGTTGATCGCCTTGGGGATCTCCGCGGTGGTGACCTGCAGGATTCGCTCGTCGCCGTCGGGGCGTGCGACGGCGACTTCGGCCCGGTTTGCCGCCGGAAGCGCCGGAGGCTCGGTGGCCGTGCCGGGCTTGTCCGACGCATCGAGAAGCGGTGCGATGGCGTCGGTGCGAGGCAACTCGTCGTCTCTCTCGTGGCCGAGCAGGTCGAGCATCGCGCGGTTGACCTCGACAACCCCACCATCGTGGTCGAGCAGCACGAGCCCGATCACCGCGTTCTCGAAGAGCCCGCGGAAGCGCGCTTCGCTCATCTGCAGCGCGGTGCTCATCTTGCGGCGGTAGAGCGCGATCTCGATGTTGTTGACCAGTTCGCGCGTCTCGAACGGCTTGATGATGTACCCGAACGGCTCGGTGATCTTGGCGCGGGCGAGTGTCTCGTCGTCCGAGTAGGCGGTGAGGAAGATGACCGGGATCTGATAGTCGCGGCGGATCCGTTCCGCCGCGTCGATGCCGTCTATCTCGCCGGAGAGGCGAATGTCCATCAGGATCAGGTCCGGTGCGATCGATTCGAGCAGCCTCAGCGACTCTTCGCCGCTCTTCGCGATCCCGTCGACGGCGTAGCCGTGGAGTTCCAGGCGCATCTGGATACTGTGCGCGACGATGAGCTCGTCCTCGACGATGAGAATGTGGCCCTGGCTCTCTTCCATAGAATGCGACCCCGATTATAGCATCGGCACTGCGGCGGGAGAACCATATGCGATTCCGGGACGGGTCGGCCGATCAGGCGAGCAACCGCTCGATCGCGTCCTTCAGGTCGGCGGTGTGGTACGGCTTGGACACGATCGCGCACGATGCGTCGTCGCCCACCGCGGCGGCCACCCGGGACTCCACCGCGGTGAGGAAGACGATAGGCACGTCGATCTCGGCGCGGATCACTTCCGCTGCCTGCAGCCCGTCAACGTCGTCTGCGAGCACGACGTCCATGATGACCAGGTCGGGTGGGTCCTCGCGCGAGGCCTCGATCGCGCGGGCGCCGCCGGCCTCGATGCGGGTGACTTCGTAGTGCCAGCTCTGGAGTCGAAGTTGAAGCTCGAGCGCCGGAATCGCCTCGTCTTCCACGATGAGAATACGGCCGTTCACACCCGTACCCTCGCGCGCTCGTCCGGAAGAATCCCCTTGGCGATCGCTGCAGTGATCTGCGCGCACACGAAAGACGCCGTGCTACCCACCGAGCCGCTCCCTGGGGAAGACCAGCGTGAACCGTGTTCCGCCATCGGAGTCGAAGCGCGCGTCGCCGTCGAGCTGACGGCTGAGAAGTTCCACGAGCTTGAGTCCGAGCGTCCGGCCATGGTGCTCGTCGGGCTGCAGCGACATGCCGCGCCCCGTGTCTTCGACCACGAGCGTGACCCTGTTCGGAACCCCGTTGTGCAGCACGACGCGGATCTCCCCGCGGTCGCCGTCCTCGAACCCGTGCTTCAGCGCGTTCGTGACCGTCTCGTGCACGATCTGCGCGCACGGTACGGCACGCTCGATCCCGAGCTTGATCTCCTCCACCTCCGAAACGACCCTGATCCCGCGAGCGGCGGCGTCGTAGGTCTGGGCGAGGCGCCCGGAGAGCTCGGTGATGTAGCTTCCCATCGCGATGTGGCTCATGTCGCCCGAGGAGTAGAGCTGCTCGTGCACGTACGCCATGGCCTCGATCCGTCGCGAGCTCTCCTCGATGAGGCCGCGGTCCTCCCGGGCCTTCATACGCGGTGCCTGAAGGCTCAGGAGGCTCGCCATGATCTGCATGTTGTTTTTGACCCGGTGATGGATCTCCTGGAGGAGTACCCGCTTCTCCTCGAGCCGTCCGGCAATCTCGTTGCGCGATTCGACGAGCTCGGTAATGTCCTGGCCCACGGCCACGATTCCCCACAGCGCGTCGAACCGCCCGTACAGCGGGGAGGCCGTGAAGGTGAACCAGCGCAGCGAGCCGAACAGGTCGAGGTGGAGCGTCACGTGCCGTGTCTCTCCGGCGAGGACGCGACCGAGCTCGTCGGCGACCATCGCGTCGTGATTTCGGTCGAGTACGTCCTCGAGCGCTCTGCCCACGAACGAGCCGGGGGGAAACCCGTTCTCGGCGAACCATCCGCCGTACGCGCCGGTGACGACGCCGGTCTCGTCCGTCGTGATGACCGCTTCGCCGATCGAGTCGACAATCGCCTTCAGTCGGATCTCGGTGGCGCCGCGTTCGGCGTCGAGCCGGTTGACGTAGGCGAGGATGAGCGCCGTCGCGGCGACGAGCGAGAGCGCCCCGGAGAGCACGAAGCCGGCCTGCGCGAATGGTTCCAGATGCCGGATGAACGGGTAATGGAGCTTGTGAAGGCCGAACACGAGGAAGACGATGCCGGCGGTCGTGGACGCGAACATCGAACGACCGGGTCTCTTCAGCAACACGACGCCCAGCGCGAACATCGACGCGCTCATGAGGAGCGACGGCGGGATCGCGAGCGCCACGAATCGGAGACCGGCGGCGCTCCCGGCGACGACCCAGAGGCCGGCGAGCGCGAGGAGTGCCGTGGCCCACCTCGGGAATCGGCGTCCGGAGATACCGAGCGTGCCGCGAAGCAGCAGCGCCGCGCTCGCGAGGTTCGTGAGGAGGTTCACGGCGGTGACGGTCGACTCGGGGGCAAGATAGCCACCGACGAGCGATACGAGCAGCGCGACCTCGTAACACGCCCACCCGCCGGCCCAGAACGCCAGGTTGGGATCCTGGTAGCGGCGGTAGAAGTGGACGTGCGCCACGACCACCACGAGCGCGCGAACCGTGGTCTCGGCGATGTGATAGCTGAACGCTTCCATGAGACAATCGAGATATTAGCATTTTTGGCGTCATGGCGCAAGGGCTTTCCGGCACCTTATCGGATCGTCGGAGCAGGGCTCCGATTGCCCGGTGTCTGCGGTGGACGGCAGGTCGAGAATGCGGTACTAGACAGAGATGGACAGGCGGGATCCGCTCCGCGGAATCAGCAAGCTCATGTCGGAGATCTCGCATCTGAACAGCAGTATCCTCGAGCACGTCTACCGCCGTGCGTGGGACCGCGAGCTGCTGCGCTCGATGCAGGAAGAGCTCGAGCGGAAGAAGCGGGAGCTCGCCGCGATACGCGCAGAAGCGACGAGACGACGGTCCGCTGCGCCGGCGATCACCGGCGAGACGCTTTCAGGAGAGCAGACAGTGAACGTTCACGATACGCGCCTCATCGCCAACGCGCTCTACACCCAGCGTCCGCTCATCTACGCGTCCGAGGAGTGGCCGGCGTACCGGCGGATCTGTGCCTCGCTCGTGCGGCTGTTTGCGCACGAGCTCGAAGAGAGCGGCGAATTCGACCAGGTGGAGTTTCTCACGCACTGCGGGCTCTCGTTGAGCGACGCGGAGGAGATCTCGCGCCGCCCCGGCGACTACATCCGGCGAAGCGAAGAGCCGTTTCGGCGGGGGGAGTAGGCCGATGTCGCGGCGCGGCCGGCGACGCCCGGCAGCGGGCAGCCGCGCCGACCACGCGTCGGGCCGCTATACCGCGACGCTCGCGCCTTCGCGGATCTTCGCGATTATCGCGTCCACCTCGTCTGCGGTGCTGTCCGGATGCGTGCCCACGAACACCGTCCGTGCGAGGATGTCGAGCGACGCAGAACACATGTCCGCAGAGTACTCCGTGCGGCACTCGGCGTTCTCGGCAAACGTGTACGGATTCATCGCCGGGTGATGACCCCCGCGGTGCTCGAGGATCGGGTCCCATTCGGTGTAGACGTGCCGGCCGGTCTTGAGCGCGACGGTACCGCCCACCTTCTCAGCGAAGGCGTCCGCCGCCACTGAGCTCTCGAAGCGGTACATGACGTGCGTCCCGCACTCGTGGTCGGCACTGTTCGAAGGAATCGGTACGAGGCCTGCCTCTGCGGTCTGTGCGAGGATGCGTCTCTTCTGCGCCCGCATGCTCTCGATCATGCCCGGCAGCCGGTTCAGCTGTTCGTTGAGGATCGCGCCCTCGAACTCGCTCGCTCGCGCGCCGTTCG
>CAZVEF010000042.1:0-17979 GCA_964625715.1 uncultured Spirochaetaceae bacterium
CCCGCGGGCGGGGTGCGCGGGAGGGGGCCGGGGGGCGGGGGCGGGGAGGATCGGCCGGCGGCGGGTGACGGACTGGGTGGCGGGGGGGCTGGCGCGCGACGGGGTGGGGGAGGGCGCGAGAACCGGGCGAAGCGGCAACGGCGAGTTTCTGTTGCTCGCCGGGGAGCCCGGGAGCATCGCCGCCCGCGACTCACGGCCGGTTGCAGAGCTCGTCGCTGCGGCGCTCGCCGAGGAGCCGACGGCCGGTGGCCCGCGGTCGGACGGCCCCGAGGGCGGCGAGGAGTCGGGGCGCCGCGAGGAGCCGACGCGCGGCCGGCGGCCCGAACCCAGACGACCCGGCGAGGACGTTACGAGCTGAAGGCGTCCCGTCCGAGCGGTTCGCCCACGTAGATGCCGTCGCCTCCGAGGTAGTCGACCTGCTCGCCCTCCACGAGGAACTGCACGCGCTCTATAGTCGGGAACTCGGTCGAGCTGTAGATGACCTGCAGCAGCTGCGCGACGGTGCCTTCGGCGCCGAGCGGGTTGAAACGGAACGACTGGTTGAAATTGAGGAAGGCCACGCCGTCGGTGACGTGCGCGGAGATGAGCTGCGTCCCCTCCGGGATCAGGTTGAGCAGACCGTCTTCGAGGTCCCGGCTGGAAGGTCCGTCGATGAGCGTCCTGATCGTCTGGGTAAGCGGGCTCGAGGAGTAGTAGACCGGTCGCACGACCCGCTGAGGGAAGGTCCGACCATCCTCGGTCACGCGAATGAAGTAGAGCCCGGCCATGAACCGATTGGGACGTGCGGGGTCCGGCGACGGTTCACGCTGGGCGCTACCGGCCGGCCGCTGGGGCTCGGCCGCCGTCGGCTCGGCCGGTTCCTCGGCGACCGACGGATCGGGCTCGGATTCGGGGGTCGATCGGCTCGAGTCGGCTCCTTCGTCGGCGGGGGAGTCTGCCGGCGGGGTCTCGTCCGCCTCCTCGATCCGGCCGGGGGCGCTCGGCGCCGCTTCGGGCTCGCCGATGACGACCGGCGGCTCGCCGTCTTCGTCGCCGGCGTCGGGCTCCTGCGCGGCGGGTGGCTCATCGTCATCGGCCGGGGTAGGGACATCCCGGCCGAAACGCTCGCGCATCACCTCAACGAGCCCGGTCGATTCGAGCACCTGCTCGATGTTGCTCCGATTTGCGAGGAAAATGACGAGAACGAGCAGGATGAACGCGATCCAGAAGAGTACACCAATCGATGTGCGTCGCTTGGGTGACGACTCTGCCATACTCCAAGTATCGGCGAATCGTGGTGAACTCTTTGGGGAATCGAGTTTGACAGCGTTTTCGTGGTCGGCGTATAGTGGAGCGAATGGAGACGATCTCCGGGATCTCGGCGGCTCCCGGCATAGCGATTGGACGCGTGTTCATCTACTCGCACGACACGCCGGCGATTCCGCGCTACGCGATCGCCGAACAGGACGTCACGCGCGAGATGGAGCGTTTCCAGCAGGCCGCGGCGAACGCGCACGAGGAGCTCGAGCAGATCAAGCGCGGCGGTGCTGACGAGATCACCGAGGAGCAGCTGCAGATCCTCGACTCGCATCTGATGATGGTCCAGGATCCCGACTTTCACGAGCAGGTTCACGACGGCGTTCTCGAGTCGCTCGTGAACGTCGAATGGGTGCTCTACGAAAGCGTCCAGCGGCTGCTCGACCGGCTCGACTCGTCCGAATCGGAGGAGCTCAAGGAGCGAAGCTCCGACCTCCACGACGTGACGAATCGCGTGCTCAGCCACCTCATGAAGCGCGAACGCTACTCGCTCGCCGATCTCGACCACGAGGTCGTGCTCGTCGCGCACGATCTCCTGCCCTCCGACGCGATCGCGATGCCGAAACGGATGGTGCTCGGCATCGCCACCGACGCCGGCGGTCGCACGTCGCACACGGCGATCATCGCGCGCAGCTTCGAGATTCCCAGCGTACTCGGGCTCTCCTACGTCTCCCGGATGGCCGAAAACGGCGACCTCATCATCGTCGACGGCAACCACGGCACCGTGGTGCTCGACCCGGACGAGGAGACGCTCGCGCGCTACGAGCGCGAGAGCCAGGAGTGGCATCGGCACGAGGTGCAGCTGATGCGCCTGCACGATCTGCCGGCCGAGACGCGCGACGGGAAGCTCATCGAGCTGAAGGTCAACATCGAGGTGCCCGACGAGGTCGAGGCGGTACACACGCACGGCGGGACCGGCATCGGCCTCTATCGCTCGGAGTTTCTCTTTCTCGAGGGCGACGAGCTTCCGTCGGAGGACCAGCAGCTTGCCGCGTACCGCGAGGTCCTCGAGGCGTTGCCCGAATACCCGGTGACGATCCGCACGCTCGACGTCGGCGGCGACAAGGTCGCACCGCAGCTCGAAGGAATGGACGAGCAGAACCCGATCCTCGGCTGGCGCGCGATCAGGTTCTGTCTCTCCAATCGCGACGTCTTCCGCACGCAGCTGCGCGCGCTGCTGCGCGCGAGCGTCTACGGGAATCTCAACGTCATGTTCCCCATGATCTCCGGGCTCGAGGAGCTGCAGGACGCGCTCGACTTCCTCGGCGAGGTCCGCGACGACCTGAGATCGGAGGGCCACGACGTGGCCGACGTGCCGGTGGGCATCATGATCGAGGTGCCGTCGGCCGCGATGGTCAGCGACATCCTCGCGCGCAAGAGCCATTTCTTCTCGGTCGGCACGAACGACCTGATTCAGTACACTATAGCGGTTGACCGGGGCAACGAGCGGATCGCGTACCTCTACGAGCCGTTCCACCCCGGGGTCCTGCGATTGCTTCGCCTCGTCGTCGAGAACGGTCACACGAACGGGATTCCGGTCGCGATGTGCGGCGAGATGGCGGGTGACCCGCTCGCGACGGTGCTGCTCGTCGGTCTCGGATTCGACGAGCTGAGTATGAGCGGCGGGAGTATCCCCGAGGTGAAGCGAATCGTACGGGCGGTCTCCGTCCGCGAAGCCGAGGAGCTCGTCGGCGAGGCGATGGAGATGAACTCGTTCAAGGAGGTGGACCGCTACGTGCGCCACCTCATGGGAGAACGCTTTGGAGTCGCAACCGCATGATGTGCAGACGAAGCTCGGCGAACCGACGATCGCGATCGTCGGCCGGCCGAACGTCGGCAAATCGACCCTCTTCAACCGTCTCATCGGGCGCCGTCGTGCGATAACCGATCCCACCCCCGGCGTCACCCGCGACCCGGTCGTTGCGACGGCGCGGATCGACGGCCGCCCGCTGCGCGTCGTCGACACCGGCGGCTACACCACCGACGGCGACGAGCTCGCGCAGGCGATCAGCGACAGAGCGCTCGCAGAGATCCGCGACGCCGACGTCGTGCTGCTCGTCGTCGACGGCACCGGGCTCACCGCGCTCGACGAGCTCTTCCTCGACGAGCTGCGCCCCTACAAGGACCGCCTCGTTCTGGTCGTGAACAAGATCGACGCGCCGGAGCGCGAGAGCCTCGTGTGGGACTTCTACCGGCTCGGCCTCGAGCGCGTGGTGGGCATCTCCGCCGCGCACGCGCGCGGCACCGAGGAACTCCTCGAGGCGATCGACGAGGTGCTCGGCGCGGAGTGGATCGAAGGGGTCGAGCGGTGGCGCGCGGCCGACCGCGAGGACGCGCTGCGCGAACGCGAGCGGCGAGGTCGCCGCGGACGGGACTGGTTCGACGAAGAGGCCTCCGAAGGCGGGCCCGCGGCGGAGGGCGAAGCGGCCGCGGCCGGCGAAGAGGCCTCGCACGCCGGCGAGGCACCCCGCACGCTATCCATCGCGGTGCTCGGGCAGCCGAACACCGGCAAGTCGACCCTCGTGAACCGTCTGACCGAGCGCGAGAGCTCGCTCGTCTCGCCGGTACCCGGCACCACGCGCGACGTCATCGAAGGCGAGTTCGAGTTCGCGGGCTACCGCCACCGCATCCTCGACACCGCGGGCATCCGGCGGAAGAACCGCGTGAGCGAGAACATCGAGTACTACTCGGTGACGCGAGCGATCGACACGATCGAGGAAGCCGACGTCGTCGTGTTGCTCGTCGACGCGGAGAAGGGGCTCTCCGACCAGGACAAGAAGATCGCGGCGCTCGTCGTCGACCGGGGCCGGGGGCTCGTGATCGGGCTGAACAAGTGGGATCTGCTGCCGCAGATCGGGAACCAGTTCGAGGCGGTGCGCGACCGGATTCTGTTCGTGTTCCCGGTGATCTCCTTCGCGCCTATCGTCGCGCTGTCGGCGCACACCGGTTCGGGCGTGAAGGAGCTGCTGACGGCGGTCGACAGGGTGCACCGTCAGCTCCACCATCGGGTGGACACGGGGAACCTCAACCGGCACCTGGAGCGATGGGTCGAGCAGACCCCGCCGCCGGTGCGCGGACGGGGCAGGCTGAAGATCCGCTACATGACGCAGGTCCAACGTCTCCCGGTAACCTTCGTCGCCTTCGTGAACCGGAAGAAGGGCTTCCCGGAGAGCTACGTAAGCTACCTCAAGAACCGGATCAGGGCCGATTTCGGGCTCTCGAGCATCCCCTTCCGGCTGGAGTTGCGGGAGCGCTGATGCGGCGCTACAGCATCGGCGCGGTCTGTCGCGCGCTCGAGGTGAAACCGCACATCGTGAGGTACTGGGAGCGGGAGGTCGGTATCCTGAGCCCGGGAAAGGACAACGGCGGCCGACGCGCATACACCGAGGCCGACCTGCAGCTGCTGTTCCGGATCAAGTACCTCGTGCACGAGCGCAAGTACACGGTCAAGGGCGCTGCGATGCGCATCGTAGAGGAGGCGAGCGGGAAAGGAGCCGATACGAAGGCCCGCATCCACGAGGTCCGCGGCGAGCTGCTCAGTGTCCTCGGCAGGATCCGCCGCCGCGATGCCGATACTCAGGGTGATGAACCAGAACCGCACGAGACGTCGTGAGACCCCCCGCAACCGTCGTCGCCGGCGGCCGACCGGCGCTCCGATCGTGTTCGCCTGGGCGCTTCTCGCGCTGATCGCGGCGCCGCCCGCCGCCGCCTGGGGCCCCGGGATCGTCAACCCTCCGCCGGAGACCGACGACGTGCGCCGTGCCCATGTCGATGACGCGCTTGCGCCGGTCTCCGACCTCGAAGCCTTTCGTGCGACGGTGGTGACCGCGTACGCGAGCGGGCGGGACGTGCTCGTGACGACCGAGCGGAACGCCGAGTACGCGTACTTCGTCGTTGTGCCGCAGCTCGACGGCGAGTTCCCGCTCTCGAGCGCCGGCACCTACATCCTGCGGCGGCGGCGCACCGATGGGGCGATCGATCAGTTGAAGATCTTCCTGCGCAGCGACCCCGGCTTCTTCGTGCGGATCTGGCCCGAGCGCTCCGGTGACGGGGGGCAGCGGGCGCGCGGTCGCGGGGCCGAACGGTCGACGATGAGCGTCTATCTCGCCGGCGTCCGGCTCCACCGCGAGATTCCTCTGCCGGTGTCGATCGAAACGCTGCTCGAGGAGCCGTTCGAGCGGATCGTCTCCCTCAGCGGCGCGCGCGTCGACTGGTCGCTCGTCTACCCGGTCACCGACGATCCGCGCTATGGCGACGTGGGGCTCATGGCCGCGCGCGCGCGTTCGACGCTCCACACGCTGCCCGACGCCGAGGACGGCGCGATGGACGAGGAGGGAAACCTCGTGTTCATCGAGTCGCTCGTCCTGCAGGATCAGGAGCCCGGGTTCAACTGTTCGGGATTTGCGAAGTGGATCGTCGACGGGTTGCACGATGGGCTCTACGGTGGCTACCTCCCGATCGAGCCGCTGAAGGAGAAACACCTGGATCTCCGCGGACACCGATGGAGCGAGCCCCTCGAGGACGCGCGCGATCCGTACTTCGGTCTCGACTGGACGCGTAACCTGGCGGTCACAATGTTGTCTGCATCACAGGGAGGACGGGAAGTACACCCGGAAGCTGCAGACGTGCGTTCGCTGCCCTACGCGACCTACGTCGAGGACGTCGGCTACCCGGTCGCGGAGCTGCCGAGGATCATGTATCTGCTCGCCGTGAAGGAGCCGGGCCATTTCTACATCGCGTCGTTCAACCGTGAGTTCGGCAGCGAGCCGGTGCTCCATCAGCATGTTCACATCGCCGTGCTGTTTCCGTATTTTGACGACCGCGGCAGGTTCTTCGTGGACGTTCTCGAGCGCAACGTAGAGACGGGGCTGGAATCGCTGGACCGCAGATACCACGACGACTCGGTTCACCTCGTACGCGTTCGCGCGGACCGCTCCTACGCGCCGCCGGTCATCCGGAATTGATACGGTGTACCACCTGAGATAGTCTATGAACATGAAACGAATCCTCGTCTCCACCGCGCTGGTGTTGCTTGCCGGCATCGTTGCGGCCCAGGAGAGCGACATTCAGTTGTTCCGGGAAGCAGAGCGCCGGTTCGAGTCGGGCGACTACGAGCTCGCACTCGACCGCTACGAGACGCTGATTCAGGACTACCCGGTCAGTCAGTACGTCCCCGACGCGCAGTTCCGCGTAGGCGTGAGCCTCTACCGTACCGGCCAGCCCGAGGAGGCGCTCGAGCAACTCGCCCGGGTGGCGCAACGCTATCGGTCGACGAGGTACATCTCCTACGTGCCGTTCTGGCAGGGCGTGATCAGCTACGAAATCGGGGCGCACGACCGGGCGGTGAGCTATCTCCGCGCATTCCGGCAGGGCGAGGTCGACGACCGCGAGGCGCTCGGCGAGTCGTACTACTACACCGCGCTCGCCGAGCTCGGTCGCGCCGACGAGGACGCGGCGCGCGATGCGCTCGAGGGCATGCTCGACACCGTGTCCGAACCGGCATCGGAGGGCTACGCGGTGACGCTGCTGTTGAGCCTCTACGCCAAGGCGGGGCTGTCGGATGAGCTCCTCGAGCGGGTCAACACGATCGACCGCGCGCAGCTCGACGAACGCTGGCGGCCTAATCTCGTGCTCTACGAGGCGGAAGCGTACTACGCGCAGGGACGGCTCGACGAGGCGATCCCTCGCTACCGTCGCAGCGAGCAGGCGCCTCCTGAGCTCGCCACGCTCGCGTTCCATCGGCTCTTTCAGCTCGCGCAGGACGACCGGATCCCCGAGGACCCGGCGGACGTGTTGCGACGCGCCGAGCAGGCGCTCGCCGGCCGCACCGACGTGCTGCAGGGTTTCTGGCTGCGCGTCGGCATCGACAGCTTTCAGCAGGATCGCTACGACCTCGCCGAGCTCTACTTCCGCCGGATCTGGGACTTCCGCGGCAGCGAGTTCATCCCCGCGTCGGTCCCGCTCTATCTCTCGCGCCTGCTCGACCGGCGCGGTGATCCGGGCGGCGCCGAGGAGGTACTCGCCGAGTATCTCGATCTCTACGGCGAGCAGAGCCCGGAGCGCCTGCGCGTGCTCATCGCGCTCGGGAACCTGCAGCTGCGCCTCGGACGCGTGAGCGATGCGGTCGCCACGCTCGAGGCCGCATACGACGGATACGAGGCGGGTCCGTACTTCGCCGAGGCGGCGTACCAGTACGCCTTTGCGTTGCGGCGCGCGGGTCGCGACGAAGAGGCGCTCGCGGCGATCGACGCTGCGTTTTCCGCCGGGCGGACCGGCGGGATCCAGGCAGATCTCCTTCGGCTGCGCGCCGCGGTGCTGCGCGATCTCGGTCGCGAGGCGGCAGCGCTGCAGGCGCTCTTCGAGTACATCCCGCTGCGACCGGAGGACGCGCAGGCGGCGGTTGAGTACGTCAACCTCCTCTTCTCGCTCGGGCGTAACGCCCGCGTTGTCGACGAGGTGCCGGCGATCGTAGAGGAGCTCGCCGCGCGCGATGCGCTCACGCCGTCGATCGAGAGCAGACTCTCCTACGTGCTCGGCCTCGCGCTCGTGAACGAGCGGGCCTACGAAGAGGCAGCCGAAGTCTTCGCGCGAACCGCCGAGCTGGCGGCTCCGGCGCAGGCGGAACTGCTGCCCTATGCGCGCTACTACGGCGGGTTCGCCTCGTACCGAAGCGGCGATTATCGCGCCGCCGCAGAGGCTTTCGCGACGCTGCTCGACGAGTCGCCGGACCACGAGCAGGCGGCTCACGCCGCGTATCTCGCCGGGTGGAGCAACTTCCTCACCGGCGAGTACGAGGCCGCCGCAGCGTCGCTCGGCCGCGTGCGCTCGTATTCGACCGACGAGCGGCTTGCAATCGAGTCGAGCTTCCTGCTCGGCCGCGTGCTCGCGGCGCAGGGGTCGCATGAGCAGGCGGCCTCATCGTTCCGCAGCCTCTATCTGGACCACCCGGAGTCCGCGTACGCCGACGACGCGTGGTTCGAGTACGCCGAGGCGCAGGTGGCGCTCGGGAATATCGACTCCGCCGTCGAAGCGTACGGCGAGCTTCTCGACGCGCATCCGGCGAGTCCGCTCGCCGAATCATCGGCGTTTCGGCGTGCCGAGGTGCTCTACGAACGCGAACGGTACGCCGAAGCGCAGGAGGCGTTCTTCGCCTACCGGACCAGTTTCCAGGGCGGCGACCGCTTCGACGCGGCGCTGTACTGGGGCGGAGTGGCGAGCGAACGGCTCGGCGAGACTGCCGGAGCGCTCCTGCTGTGGGATCGCCTGATCGAAGAGTATCGCGAGAGCCCCTTTCGTCCGCAGGCGATGCAGGGTGCGGCGGTCGCGCACAGCGAGCGCGGTGAGTACCGGCAGGCGCTCAACCTCTACACCGAGTTCCAGGCCGCGTACCCGGAGGCCGCTCGGACGGCGGGGGCGCAGCGCAGGATCGACGAGCTGGTCCTGCTCATCAACGGGCTCGGCGAGCGCGAGGCCGAGCTCGTGGTCACGATCGAGGAGTCCGACGGTGCGAAGACCGACGAAGGCCGGCAGGCAATCATCGAGCTCGCTAGGATGACGATCTACGAAGACACGGCGACGAGCACCGACGCCGCAAGCGTCATGCCCATGCTCGAGGCGGTCGCCGAGCAGGAGGACGTCGACCAGCGCGCTGCGGCGGAGGCGCTCTTCCTCCGCGGCGAATACCGCTCGAGGCAGGACGAGCAGGGGCGAGCCGCGGAGTTCTATCTGCGTGCCGCGGCCGTCGGTGCGGCCGACCGCGATTTCGCGGCGCTTTCCATCTACCGCGCCGCGAGCATGTACTCGGCACTCGGACGATCCGCCGAGGTCGACGCGCTCATCGAGCGGCTGGAAGAGGATTTCCCGCGCTCCGAGTGGCTCGAGGAAGCACGGACGCTCCGACGAGGAGAGACGAATGAATAGGCACCCGAAAGCACTTCTCGCAGCGCTGCTGATTATCGTAGGCGCCGCCCTCGGGGGCGCGCAGGACCGTACCGGCGTGGAGTCGGATGCACCCGAATCGGGTCCCGAGGCGCCGGAGGAGACCGATATCGTCGTGCCCGACCTCGTGCTCGAGGTCGAGGAGCTCGATGTCCCGCAACTGACAGCGGTCCTGCCCGATGAGGAAGAGTTGGCGCTCGGACAGGTGTCGATCCCGCTTCCCGGAGCCGAGGAGCTCACGGTGGACGACGAGGCGTTCAGCGTGCCGCTGCCGGGGTCACCGGCCGCGACGGAGACGACGAGCGTGTTCTCGAGCGGTCGACTCGGCGCCGGTTCGGCAAACCATATCGTCGGTGAGCTCAGCCTCTACAAGCTCGGCGCGGACCCGCGCTTCCGGCTGCGGTTTGCCTACGAGGGGCTCGACGGGTTTCAGTTCCGTCCGCCGGGCAGCGGGTACTTCTCGCGGTCGAACGTGATCGACGGGTGGTTCGCCGCCTCCGGCGAACGAGCGAACGCAGAGATCGACGGGGCTTTCCAGGAGGACGTGCTGGGGCTGCAGGGGCAGTCGGACTCCTTCAGCGCAGGGTTGAGGCGTACGACGATGTCTGCCGAGGCGGTGTTCGTGCCCGAGCCTCTGATCTCGCTCGCCGGCAAGCTCGACGGTTCGGTCGGATCCCGGATCCCCTCCACGACGCGAGGCAATCAGACCTCCGATGAGTTGGAGATCGCCGCGATGCCGGCCGTTGAGGCCCGTTTCTCGATCCAGGCGGTCGACATCGTCTTCGAGTCGAGCTACTTCATCAGAGCGCTGTTGAGCGAGCACGTCCCGCTCGGGCAGAACGTGGACCTGCTCGGCGGGGTTGACGTCGATCTTCCCGCCTCGATGACGCTCGGCGCGCGTGCGGGCATCTTCTGGGAGCCGGGAGTGCCCCTGGACTATCCGTGGCGCGTGTCGCTGGGCATGCTCTTCGGCGACGCGTTCGAAGCCTCGCTCGAGGGGGGGTATCGTGTCCAGCGGATCACGATGGAGGGGATCTGGGACCGCATTCCGCTCGCCGGCGTCTCGTCCGGCGAGGCAGTGTCGGAGCTCGCGAACGACCGGCAATGGTACGCAGCGCTGGACACCCGCTGGTCGGGGGCCTCGGGCCTCTCGCTGACCGGCGAGGTCGATTTCGCGGCGCACGACGCCGCGGTGGACATCGCCGCCTACGACACCTTTGCCGAAGAGTTCCCGCTCGTCCAGGATCCCATGCTCACGCTCGAAAGCGGGGTACGCGCGAGCTGGCGGCCCGGCCAGCGAATGCAGGTGCAGGCCGGCTGGAGCGGCTCGTTCCTGGACACCCCCGTCGGTATCCCGACGAGCTCGATTGAAGGGTCGCTGCGCGTGAGCGACGAGAGCGAGCGGTTCACCGGCGTCGTGGAAGTCCGGTCGGATTTCTACCCGCAGGCCGCGATGCCCTGGCTGGATATCACCGGTTCGTTCGCGCCGAGCGACGAGCTCGAGTTCTCGCTCGAGCTCGCCGATCTGCTTGCGCCGCTGCTCGAGCAGGGGCGGGGCACTCTCGGGCCAGTACCCTCGGACGAGTACCCGTTCATCGAACCGGGCTTCCGGGCATCGATCTTTAGCCGAATTTCACTGTAGGAGCTGCCATGCTGACGCTCATCGAACGCGGCGGTATCATTCTTGTCATCATCATCGCGCTGTCGATCGTCGCGATCGCGATCATCGTCGAGCGCTTGCTCTATCTCCGGAAGATCCGCACCGACGAAGGCGTCGTGCTGAATCGGCTGAAGAGCGCGGTCTCGAAGGGACACTACGAGGAGGCGCTCGCGATCTGCGAGGCGAGTCCGAGCCCGATCACGAACCTGAGCCGCGTTGGAATCGAGCACCGCGCGTATCCCGAAGAGGTGATCAAGCAGATGATCACCGACGCGGCGAATCTCGAGATACCCCGGATGGAACGTTTTCTCTCGACGCTGGGCACGATCGCGCACATCGCGCCGCTGCTCGGACTGCTGGGGACGGTGACCGGCAATATCCAGGCGTTCGGCGTCCTCGGGGACTTCGGTGCGGTCGGTGGCAACCCGGCCGTTCTCGCTCGCGGGATTGCGGAGGCGCTCATCACGACCGCCGCGGGTATCATCGTGAGCATTCCCGCGATCAGTTTCTACAATTACCTGGTGGGCAAGGTGAACCACCTCATCATCAGAATCGAGAACCGCGTGAGCGAGCTCGTGCTCATGCTGAAACGGGGGGCTTGATGCACTTTCGCAGGCGTCTGTCGCCGAACGCGAACGTAGACCTGATTCCAATGATCGACGTCGTCTTTCAGCTCGTCGTCTTTTTCATGGTCTCCTCGACCTTCGTCATGACGCCCGGCATCGCGCTCGATCTACCCGAGTCGACGAGCTCGGAACCCGTCGTGATCGACCGTGTCGTCGTGACGATCGTGAACGAGTCGCGGCTCTACCTCAACCGCGATGAGGTCTCCTACGAGGAGCTCGACGCACGTCTCGAGGCGCTCGAGGAGCAGTCCGAACGTCTCGACGCGGAGGCGCGGAGCGCGATCGTCGAAGCGAACGCCGACGTCTCCTACGCGACGATCGTTTCCGTGCTCGACGTCATGCGACGAAACGGCTATCGGGGCATCGCGCTTCGCACGCTCGAGGAGCAGCAGGAGCGGCAATGATTCATACCGACCGCGATCGCCTTCTGCTCGCCGTCGGCATCGCGCTCGTTTTCCACGGGGCGCTCTTCGGAGGGTTCGCGATCGCCGGATTCGACTTCACGCCCTACCCGGAGATCTCGCCGGTGACCGTGACGCTGTCCGAGTACCGCGCGCCGGAGGTCGAGCCGCAGCCCGCCGAGCCCGAGCCCGAGCCGGTCGATCCGGAGCCCGAGCCGGCCGATCCGGAGCCCGAGCCGGAGCCCGAGCCCGAACCCGAGCCCGAACCCGCGGAGATCGCACCCTCGCAGGCCGCACCCGAGGAGCCGGAAGCGCGACCGGCGGAGCCCGATCCCGCCCCGGCACCGCAGGCGGAGAAACCCGAGTCCGCACCTTCGTCGCCACCGGCGCCTGCTCCGCGCGATACCGAGGCGCCGCAGGGTGACTTTTCGCAGGACGACCTGCCGTGGCAGAGAGACGATACGGCGGCGGAGAGAGAGGCCGATCGAACCCCCGACGAGGAGCTCTTCGGGAGCGACGATCAAGACGACGAGGACTCCGAGCTGCCCTCGTGGGTCGTCGAGGGCACGTATGCGCGCCGACCGGAGGAGAGCCTCGAGCAGGGCGAGCAGCAGACACTCGACGAGATGCGTGAGACTGTGCCGGGTTTCTCCGACCGCCTCGAGGAACTCCTGGACGCGCTCGATAACGCGCCCGGTACCGCAGATGCGGACGACGACGGCCGCGAAGGGACAGCCGGAGAGACCGAAGACGACGACGACGGTTCCCAGACCGCCTCGTCGACGACCGAGTTGCCCGGTGGTGCGATCGAATGGGTCGGATCGGGGAGCCGGCGGCCCGTCGGCGAACTCACCGAACCGGAGCTCACGTCGTCCGACTTCGGCGGAACCGTACCCGCACGCGTGAGCTACCTCGTGGTCTTCGAGGTCGACGACGACGGGCACGTCGTTCCGGGTTCCTTGATCCTGCGTCAGAGCTCGGGCTATACTCGCGTGGACCAGAAAGTGCGGAGCGCGGTCTTGAGTTGGACCTTCGAGCCTGCGCCGGGTACGCCGCCGGTGACGGCGATCGCGACCCTGCACATCGCCCGGGACGAGATCGGCCGATAGGACGCTCTCCGCGCACACACCTGCAGAAAGAGAACCACGAATCGATGCAAATCAGAGCAGTAGCGTTCGACATAGACGGAACGCTCTACCCGAACGCTACCATGTACCTCAAGTCGTTGCCGTTTGCGCTGACGCACCTGCGGCTGATACTCGCCTTCGCGGCTGTGCGGAACGAGGTGCGCCACCACAGACCGGTCGACGATCTGAAGCGTCGCCAGGCCGAGCTGCTCGCCGGCCGCCTGCGGATCGGCGTCGACGAAGCGGCCGAGCGCATCGATCGTGAGATCTACGGCAAGTGGGAACGCGTGCTCGACCGGGTCCGGCCGTATCCGCACGTGCGCGAATGCGTCGAGCGGCTGCGCGGCGCCGGATACCACGTGGCGGTGACCTCGGACTTTCCGGTCGAGCGTAAGCTCGAGCGACTCGGTCTTGATGGGCTTTTCGACTGTCGCCTGTGGACCGAACAGTCGGGATACCTCAAACCTCACCCCGAGCCGTTTCGTGAGCTTGCTTCGTGTCTCGGTCTCGACCCGAACGAGATCCTCTACGTAGGCAACAGCTACGAGTACGACGTCGTCGGAGCGAAGACCGTCGGTATGCACGCCGCGCATCTGACGAAGCGTCCCCCCGCGAACTCTGTTGCCGACCTCAGCTTCTCAGACTACCGCGAGTTGTGCCGGTTCGTCCTCGGCGAGAGCGGCTGATCCGGGGGAGGGCGGGCACCGAGAGCTCGCGCGCCTTCAGCCGCTTCGCGCCGACCCGGCCGAATCCGGTTGCGCCCCCTGCCGGCCCGCGCTATGCTTCGCGACGTGGGTGACTACTTCGGCTTTCTGCGCGACGTCTACTTCTTCAAAGACCTCGCCGACGATGAAGTCCGGAGCATTGAATCGCTCTGCAAAGAGGACGAGTTCGAGCGGGGGCAGATCATCTTCCGCGAGAACGCCCCCGCCGAACGGTTCTTCATCGTCATTGACGGAATGGTCGAAGTCTGGAAGGACTACGCGTCGCCGAGCCCCGACCTGCTCGCCGTGCACGGCCGGGGACACCTGTTCGGTGAGATGGCGCTCATCGACGACCTGCCTCGCAGTGCCACGGTCGTCGCGAAGACCGACACGCGTGTGCTCTATCTCTTTCGCCGCGAGTTCGACCGCGTGCTTCGCGAAAACCCACCGGTCGCGCTGTCGATCCTGCGCTCGCTCTCGGCGATGGTGCGCAAGAGCAATGAGAGCTTCGTAGAGGACCTGCGTCACCGGAACGCCGAGCTCGAGCGCGCCTACCGCGAGCTCCAGGTCGCCCAGGACGAGCTTCTTCGCAGCGAGCGGCTCTCAACGCTGGGGAAGATGTCCTCGATGATCCTCCACGACGTTCGTAACCCCATCTCGATTCTGCGGGGATTCGGCGAGATGATTCAGCTCGTCGCGGACAATCCTGAGAAGGTTCGAACCTACGCCGCGAGCACCGTTCGTGAGGCCGATCGGTTGAATCGGCTCGCGAACGAGCTGCTTGACTACAGTCGCGGAGAGATTCGGCTCGACGTGGGCGTTGTTCCGGTCGCAACGCTTTTCGCGCGAGTCGTCGAGAGCATGCACGAGCGGCTTTCCGCGCGCGGTGTGTCGATCGAGGTAGAGGATGAGGTGGGTGAGCCTGTGCTTCTTGACGAAGAGCGTATGCTGCGTGTGCTCATCAACCTCTGCGATAACGCGCGGAAGGCGATGTCGCGCGGCGACTCGCTCCTGCTTCGGGCGGCGAGCGACGGTCGGGACCTGACGATCACCGTGCGGGACACCGGACGGGGAATGGAGGAAGCGGTCGTCAAGCAGGTCTTCGAGCCGTTCTACTCTTCCTCACCTGACGGCGGTACCGGGCTCGGCATGGTCATCGTCAAGAGCGTCGTCGAGGCGCACCGGGGGAGCATCACGGTCGAGAGCGAACCGGGGCAGGGGACCACGGTTACGCTGCGGCTGCCGCTGCAGCGGTGATGCCCCGTATACTGTCATCGACCTTGCAGGTCCGTTCAGCGTAACCGCTGGGGTTGTAGATGATTCTGCGATTTGCGGCAAACCGTTGCGTTGCGATTGCCGCAAGACCTTGTAGCCATGACGGATACCTCGCGTGCGACCTGCAAGGTCGATGACAGTTTAGGCGCGGATCTACCCTCGCTTGAGCGTCTCGATCTGCAGGTCTCGATGTCCCTGCGACCGGGAGAAGTCGAGTCCGAGCTCTCCCGCGGCGACGAGCCGTCGCTTGTGCGACCGTCAGGGCTGCATCGCGCTGGCTGCCGGGGGCCGAGACGCCACCGGCGTCTTCCACCAACGCGCTTTCGAGCGGGTCGAGCTCGGTGGCGACCGTGTCCGGTGCCACGGCCGTTGGGTGCAGCCCTGCCGTAAACGCGAACAGATCCTGCGCCCCGAACCGCTCGAGTCGCCGGGCGAGGTCGGACGGCTTCACGCCTACATCGATGAGGCGCCCGAGTCCCCCCCCGCTGACTGTCAGCCGAGGTGATCGTCGAGTTTCCGCTGGCTGAGACCGTAACGCTCGGACCTCTCAACGTTGCCAATCGGTTCGACGTGCACGAGAACGTCGTACACGTCGTCGACGCACTCACGGATGCTTCGCTCGGTCTCTTGTGCGATCCGGTGAGCTTCGCGGACCGGCAGGTCGCCGTCGACTTCGATGTCGAGGTCCACGATGTAGACGCCGCCCATCGCCCGGATGCGCGCCCTGTGCGGGTGCTCGGCCCCCGGAACCGCGTGGACCGCGTCAAAGATTCTCTGGTAGGTATCGGGGTCCGGGTGACCCTCCATGAGCTCTGTATTCGTCTCGAGGAAGAGTCCGAACGCGACCCACATGATCCAGATGCTGACCCCGAGCGCGGTGATCGTGTCGAGAATCGGCAGGTGGAGCGCGAAGGTGAACAGGAGACCCGCGAGAACCGTCAGCGAGATCACGATGTCGGCGCGCATGTTCTTCGCGTCGGCGATGAGCATCGAGCTCTTCGTGCGCCGGCCCACGCGGTACTTGAAGATGGCGAGTCCCGCCTTGCCGGCGATGCTCGCGAGGGTCACCCAGAGTGCGAGGCGTGTCGGGAGGTCGTGTCCCTCTCCGGTGACGAGTTTGCCGACGGTGGAGATCGCGAGCTGTGCGCCGGCGAAGAAGACGACGAAGGACAGCGACTTTGTTGCGATCGTCTCGGCGCGGGTGTGGCCGTAAGGATGGTTCACGTCCGGGGGTTTCGCAGTGATTCGTGCGGCGACGAGCGTGATCGTGGACGTGAGGACGTCGAGCGCCGAGTCCACACCGTCGCCAACGACCGCTGCGCTGCGCGAGACGAAGCCCCCGATCAGCTTCGCGATCGCGAGAAGTCCGTTTCCGATGATGCCGATCCACGAAGCCCTGACGATCGTGGCGGCTCGCAGACCCCTGCGCTCGTCATCGCTGTCCATCTGCTCCATCGCTCACAGGCTACCGGCCGGCGGTTCTGCGGTCAAGCTGGGCGCAGACACGGAGCGGCCGCGTGCTGACGAGTGGTTCTATTTGTGATACATTTGCTCAGGTATGAACGACGCTCACCACGGTTGCTGCACCCCGGCACGCGCTTCGCCTTCCGAGGCGGATGGCCCACCGAACTCCGGCCCGGAGAGTAGCCCCGTTCCCGGGCAGACCAATCCCAAACCGGTCGCCGTCTCACCGAGATGCGCGGTCCCATCGGGCAAGACGGGGGCTCGTCACCACGAGGACCTTCTCGTCGTGCTCGAAGGCGGAGCGTTCCTGATGGGTACCGATGATGCGGAGGGCTTCGCGCAGGACGGGGAGGGGCCGGTGCGCGAGGTTACGGTCTCACCGTTTGCGATCGATCGGCACAGCGTGACCAACGAACGATTCGCTGAGTTCATCGACGCGACCGGCTACGTCACCGAAGCTGAACGCTTTGGATGGTCGTTCGTGTTCGCGCTCTTCGTGCCGAGGAAGCTGCTGCACCGCGGGATCGCGCGGAAGGTGTCGGGTCTGGATTGGTGGTACGCAGTGACGGGCGCGAGGTGGGACCGTCCCGAAGGGCCCGGTTCGAGCATCGACGCGAGAATGGACCATCCGGTCGTCCATGTGAGCTGGGCGGATGCGGTCGCGTACTGCGACTGGACGGGAAAGCGACTGCCCACCGAAGCCGAGTGGGAGTACGCCGCGCGTGGCGGCCTCGTTCAGAAGCGGTACGTGTGGGGTGACGAGCTCACGCCCAACGGGCAGCACCGCTGTAACATCTGGCAAGGCGCCTTTCCACGAATCAACACGCGTTCCGACGGGTTCGCCGGGACCGCGCCGGCCGAGAGCTACGAGCCCAACGGATACGGGCTCTACTGTATGGCAGGGAACGTCTGGGAGTGGTGCTCCGATTGGTGGAGCGCCGCCTATCACGTCGACGGACCGCGGGTCGACCCCACCGGCCCGCCCGGTGGAAGCGCGCGGGTGATGCGGGGCGGCAGCTATCTCTGCCACCACTCGTACTGCAACCGGTACCGCGTTGCGGCTCGTACTTCGAACACGCCCGACAGCTCGACGGGGAACCTCGGGTTCAGAACGGCGGTTTCGATCTGAGCCGGATTGGCGGGAGCCTCTCCGGCGGCTACAATGTGGGTGGGAGGCAACCATGATCGTTCGGATTATCACGGTGAACGTCAAGCCTGGTCGGGAGTCCGACTTCGAAGCCGCCACGGTGAAGAACCACGAGGGTTCGATCGCCGAACCCGGTGTGTTGCGTTTCGACGTACTCCGCGACGAGAACAACCCTGGAGCCTACTACCTCTACGAGGCCTACCGCGACGAGGCGGCTACGGTTGCGCACAAGACGACCGACCACTACGCCGCGTGGAAGGCCGCAGTCGCCGACCTTATCGACGGGGATCGGACGTCGGTGGCGTGCTCGGTGGTCGCCCCCTCGGATCCGTCGAGCTGGT
>CAZVEF010000043.1:0-16953 GCA_964625715.1 uncultured Spirochaetaceae bacterium
GTCGACCTCCCGGAGGGGCAGCGCGTCGCGTTGCGCGAGAGCAAACAGGTCGGGACGCAGGGCGGCGGCCACATGGCCGACTACTCGATCCAGGTCGCCGACTCGCTTGTCCTCCTGCCCGAGGACGAGATCCCCGACCACGAGTTCATGGTCGAGCCGGCCGCCTGCTGCGTCAACGCGACAAATATCTCGCCCGTTCACCCCGGCGAGCGAGTCGCGCTCGTCGGCGCCGGGTATATGGGCAGCATCCTGCTGCAGCTTCTCTCGATGGGCCCCTCGCGTGAGCTCGTGGTATTCGAGCGCCGCCAGGAACAGCTCGATTTCGCGAGTGGTCACACCTTTGATTCACCCGTGCGCGTCGTAGACACGAAGGAGACGCCGGCGGCGGGGAGCTGGCTCGAGACCGAAGGACCCTTCGACCTGGTCGTCGAGTCGACCGGCGTCGAGCCCGGCTTCCGGCTCGCGGACAGCCTGGTCCGAACAGGAGGTCGATTCGTCGTCTTCAGCTGGCAGCACCATCCGTTCGAGTTCGACTTCGGAACGTGGCACGAGCGCGGGCTGACGGTCCACAACTCGTCACCATCCGAATCGTGGAACATGACCGGCTGCTTCGAGCAGGCCCGTGACCTCATCCACGCAGGGCGGATCGATCAGTCCGAGCTCGTGACGCACGTGGCACGCCCCGAGGACGCGAAGGAGATCTACGAGCACGGTCTCGCCAAGACCGACGGGTACGTGAAGGGCGTCATTCGCTGGAAGCAGAGCTGACGGCGTGTCTCAGTAGTCGACGATGACCGCCTCGTAGAATTCGAGCTCGGGCAGCTCTATGCCGATCGAGCCCGCCTGCTCGTCGCGGCTGAACTCGAGCGCTGCGCCGTCGCGCACGCGCCTCACCGCCCGGGGCTCGCCCGCCCCGCCATCGCCGGACGGGAAGGTCAGCCCAAGCGGCCCGAGCCGCGGCGGCGCGAAGTACGACGTGCCGAAGTGGCCGCCGTTGTTGACGAGCTGGTACACGACCCGGGTGGATTCCCCGACCGCGGCGCCGTGGGCCGCGCCATCGGCCGAACGCACCGCGCGGGTGACCGTCACGCTGGGCGGCAACCCGCCCTCCACGGCCGGCAGCGCACACACACGCCTCAGCAGGTCGCCCGCAAAGACGAGCGTGTTGTCGTACCCCTCACGGTAGTAGAACAGGCCGGGCAGCCAGGGCAGGTGCACGCCGTACCCCGACCCGTGCGCGTGGACCGTCGCCCCGGGCAGCTCGGTAGTCGTCTCCCAAAAGCACATCTCCGGCGGTCCGAAGCGGTGCGGCGGGATCAGCCGGCCCAGGTTGCGCGTCTCGGCGACGTACGCGGTGTAGAGGTAGCGATCGCCGATCGCGACGAGATCGCGGTCGGCCATGGAGGGAAACTCGCGCTTGTCGGTGAGCTCGATCATCGCCGACCGCATGTCGTCGCGTCGCGCACGGACGTCCTCCAGGCCGAGCGAGCGAAGCACGCAGCGGTCGCGCCGGTCGCGGTGCTCATCCTCGAACCCCGTCTCGAACGACGCGATCACGGTCGCACCCGATTCGACGGCGGCGTCGATGGCCGCTGCGGCCTCGTCGGAGAGCGCTCGAACGTTCGGCAGCACGATCGCGCGATAGCGGGAGAGATCGACCGCAGGAACCCGTTCCAGCGACACCGAGTCGAAGAGCAGGTGGTTCTCGGCGAGCAGCCGGAACCACCCGCGGTACTCGTCGCGATCTTCGCCCCGGACGAGCAGCACATCGGAGTGTGGCCGAAGGCCCTTGTAGACGTCGTCGAAGTGGCGCTCGTGGAAGGCGAAGACGCGCTCGACCGCAGCGAACCCCGAGCGGTCGCGATGATCGTCGAGCCGCCCGATGAGGTAGTAGTCCACCGCGCCGCAGAAGGCGAGGTTCTGCCACAGGCGCATCTCCTGCTCGGCGGGGCTGACCGCGACGTGGCGGTACGGGAAGCCCAGGAAGTCGACGGTGGTGTTGCTCGGTACGATGCGCGGCCAGCCGGTCGCGACCAGCGCGGTATTCTCCGCGGCGCTGTACTGCCAGTGCGGCAACGGTCGCCCGATTTCCGTGTTCGACTCGCTGCGCGCGAAGCCGATCCCGTCGGCGTGGTTCCGGTCGATTGCGATGTCAGGGCGCACGTCGGTGATCGCGCGGACCATCGCCGCCTTCTCCTCGGACGTGCGCTGCGCCTTGAACTCGAGGTACCGGCGGTACACCGGGTCGGCACGGTCTTCGGCTTCCGGTAGCGGCAGGCCGAAACGGTCGCGAAACATCCGACGGCAGTTGTCGCAGCGGCAGATACCCAGGTAGTCGTGGCTGTAGTTCCCCGTCTGGAAGCCCCCCATGTTGAAGAAGATCCCGTCGACCGGGAGCTTCGTGATCGCCTCGCGAACGATCTGCGGCGCGTACACGCGCTGGTAGTCACCGTTGATGCAGCAGTGTACGTTGCCGTTATAGTCTTCCACGTGACCGCCGTCGTAGACCGACGCCCACTCGGGGTGCTGCTCGTAGAGCGGACGGCGGACCTTCGAGAAGTCGGTCCGCGCGATCACCCGGATGCCCGCCTCGTGGCACGCCCCGATCACATCTTCGAGCGAGTCCCCGGTCAGATACGGGCTCTGGTAGTGAAAGGGCAGCTCGGTCGGGTAGCTCGCGACGATGCCGGCGACGTTGATCATCGCCACCGTCGCGTGCATGTCACAGATCGAACGCACGTACCGTTCGGCCGAGATATCCGCCATGTCGATCTCGCGCAGGTTCGTCTGGATGAGCCTCCACGGATACCCGTCCCACCAGTGTGCCATGCGTGTCTCCCTTCGCGCCTACGCGCCGGCGGCAGCGGGTCGGGCATGTGCCTTGAGCGCCGCCGCGTGCCGCGCGTAGACGCCGTGCATGCTCTTCGCGTACTCGTCGAGGACACGGGCTCCGGCGCCGTCGGGGTCGCCGCAGGCGAGGAGGCCGCGGGCGACCATGAGCCGCTTGAGTTGCTCGTTTCGCTGCTCGTTGTCGGTCTCGTGCGCCGGGAGGTCGCGGAGCGAGTCCGCGAGCGCCGCGCCCGGTCGGCCGGCCACCGGCCACCGCGCGAGGATCTCCGCGAAGACCGAGGCCGCCTCCGGGGCCGGTTGCCGCTCGAAGGCGATCGTGCACGCCCTCAGGTGGGAGAAGTCCGATGTATGGTCGAGCTCGCGAAGCTTGTCCAGGATCGGGGGCATGGCACGCGAAGCCCCGGAGGTCGCCGCGGCGACGATGAGCCGGTCGAGCGGGCTCATCGAAGCGCCGAACTGGCCCATGCCGGTGTAGTTCCACCCCTCGTCCCACTCGCTCGCTTCGATCTCCTTCACGAGCAGATCGATACCCGACGCATCGCCGAGCAGCGCGAGAATCATCGCGGCGCGGATCGCGTAGTCGCGCAGGAACGGCGCATCCGGGTCCGCAGCGAGCCGCTCTCGAGCTCGCGC
This sequence comes from uncultured Spirochaetaceae bacterium, assembly GCA_964625715.1. Classification (GTDB taxonomy): domain Bacteria; phylum Spirochaetota; class Spirochaetia; order DSM-27196; family SLST01; genus SLST01. The sequence goes on from CAZVEF010000043.1 coordinate 3,484, forward strand.
GAGCCCCCGCTGGAGAGCTGGAACCGCACGCGCCGGATCGGAGAAGAGCGTGGCGATCGCGACGAGGAAGCTTCGCCCGGCGTTCGCCGCCCACACGATCCGCGAGTCGGGGATGGGATGGCTGTCCTGCTGGGCAACGACCTCCGGCGGCACGATGCCAAGGTCGACGAGACGGCGCTGCAGCGCACGCACATCGATCTCCCGGATCGGCTTGCCCGACTCGATCGCCTGGACCGCGGCGAGCGCGGCGGCGTAGCCCTGGTTCTGCACATCGGGCTGCATCCGGATAACCGGGAGCGCGTCGCGGTGCGCGCCCACGGCGAGGCCGGTGACGAGCACGCCCTCGAGCCCGCGGGGGATGAAGGCGCGAAGCGGCACGTTCGCGCGCAGCAGGTCGTGATCGGGCGGCTCGACGAGAAAGACCGGGTGGATCGTGAAGCCGTGCGTGTCGAAGTTGCTCTCGGTGATGACGACGGTATCGGGAAAGGTGCGCGCGGTGAGAAAGTCGATGGGGTCCAGCGCTACCTCGCCGACGATCTGGCGCCGCTCGCGCGAGTCGATCATGCGTGCGAGGTCGAACTTGTCGCCGAACAGCCCTCGCGCGGTCACGTAGGCGCGGGTGACGTCGAGCGCGTCGCTGTCGTCGACGAAGAAGTAGTCGGTGTTCGTCGAGTGCGTCCCGGGGGTACGGTACGAGAGGCCGGTGCCCTGGAAGGCGACGTGCGCGTGGCTGAGCGTCGTCGTCTCGGCGCCGGCGGCCGCGGCGAGATCGCCGTTGCCGGTGCAGTCGATAGCCATCGCGCTCTCCACGACGACCGGACCGTAGGGCGTGGCGACGAGCGCCCCGCACACACGGTTTCCCTCGCACCGGGCGGCCGCGTTGAGCGACCCGAACCAGGCATGGCCTTCGGCGCGGCGCACCTCGCGCAGATACCAGGCCCCCTTCCACTCGGGGATCCATCGGCCCTCGAACGCCTCGAAGGGGTACCCCTCACCCATCTGCGGCAAGCCTGCGTCAATCTCCTCGGTGAATCCGACGCGGTTGCCGAAGTAGTAGCTCGCGATGCGGCCTTCGGTTCCGACCCCGCCGAGCCCGGGCAGGTACTCCGCGACGACAACGCTGTGCCCCTCGCGCGCCACCGCGATCGCCGCGGGAGCCCCGCCGGTGCCGCCGCCGGCGATGTAGACGTCGGCGCGGACCGTGTCGGCGTAACGCGCGGGATCGATCGAGACGGTCTCGCTCTCGAGCAAGCGGAAGTAGCGGTCGCGGCGGACGATCTGCGGCCCCGCGTCCCCGGTCGCCGCGTCGGCCGGGCCGGTCGGGGCGGCGACGGTGGTCCCCGCGTCGGAGCGCGGGCTCGCGCCGACGAGCAGAGGCGCATCGGCAAAAATGATCGTGCCCGGCGTCCAGACGGCCTCGCGCGCCGCCGCCTCGGCGTCGAGGAGTGCCTGCGCACCGGAGCCTGTCACGGGAAAGGCGTACTCCTGAATCGGAATCTCTTCGCCCTCGTAGAGGAGGGTCCCGGCCGTACGATGGCTCGCGATCGCCGGCGATTCGGCGACGCGCGGGTCGAGCGTTCGAAGCAGGAGCTCCTCTGCCGCGCGCGGCGGGTCGAGCTCGCCTCCGTCGACGACGCGCGAGGCGCGAACCCCGACGAACCCGGAACGCGTGGCGAGCACCATCCCGGCGATCGTGCCGTCGTCCGCGGCGAGCGGTGCGACGGGGTAGGCGACGTAGAGCAACTCTGCGCCCGATTCGATCGCGTGCTGTTCGAGCAGCCGCTTCACCGCCATGGGGGTGGTCTCGGCCGGCGTGCCCGCCCCGCCCTCCTTCCCGGGCGTGCGCCCGAGCGTCGCCGCGAGCTCGGCCAGCGTGCCGCGGTCGAGCATCAGCGCGGCGGTCGTATTGCCGCCGAGAAAGCTGAACCGCGTCGTGACGAGGACGGTGCTGCCGCCGGCGGCGAGCCGGCAGGCGGTCACGACGGCATCCACCTCGCCACCGACGACGAGGACATCGACCTGTTTCAGAATGGGGACATCAATCACGGCTTCCTCCCGGGCCCGGGAAGTCCCCGGCGCATATCCTACGGTACCGGCGCTGCGCGAGACGCGCAAGGGCCGCAGCCGCTGGAGCCCTTCGTCTGCACCGAAGAGGTGCACTGAAGAGGAGGTCGGCGCGCGAAGAGCTCCATTGCCGCGCACGCGCTCGCCCACGGGATCGACCTCGGTCTATAATGCGCGCATGTCCTCTCAACCCAACATCGTGTTCTTCTTCTGCGACGACCTCGGCTGGGGCGACGTCAGCTGTCTCAACCCGCAGTCGAAGATCCGTACGCCGCACATCGACGCGCTCGCCGCCTCCGGGGTGAGCTTCACCGACGCGCACGCCGGAAGCGCGGTATGCACGCCGTCACGCTACACGCTTATGACCGGGCGGTACTGCTGGCGGACCCGGCTCAAGGACGGCGTGAACGGCGGCTACAGCCCGGCGCTCCTCACGCCCGAGCGGCCGACCGTCGCATCGCGGCTTCGCGACGCGGGGTATACGACCGCGTGCGTCGGCAAGTGGCACATCGGCATGGACTGGGAGCTCAAGCCCGGAACTCCGCCGGAGATGGGACCGCAGCAGCACTTCCGGCAGGACGAGGGCAAGCTCGACGGGTACATAGATTTCACCAAGCCGGTCCGCAACGGTCCGATCGATGTCGGCTTCGACTACTACTTCGGGATATCCGCGTCGCTCGACATGTCGCCGTACGTCTTCATCGAGGGCGATCGGGTCACCGAGGTACCCACGGGACACAGCCCGCTCGGCACCGGGGAGCTGCGCGCCAGGCCGGGTGTCGCCGCCGGGGGCTGGCGCCACGAGGACGTGCTGCCCGAGCTCGAGCGACGCTCGCTCTCGTGGATCGAGCAGCAGGCGCGAGGCCCCGGCGGCGAGGCGCCGGCCGGCGGAGCACGGCCCTTCTTTCTCTACGTGCCCGTCAACGGGCCGCATACCCCCGTCGTACCCACCGAGCAGTGGAAGGGGAAGAGCGGCTGCGGGATCTACGGAGACTTCGTCATGCAGATCGATTCGGTCGTTGGATCGATCATCGGCAAGCTCGAGCAGCTCGGCATTCGCGAGCAGACGGCGTTCTTCTTCTCGAGCGACAATGGGCCGGAGACGATCACGGCCCCCTACCGCGAGCGCTACGGGCACGCGAGCGCGTGGAAGTTCCGCGGTATGAAGCGGGACAACTGGGAGGGCGGGCACCGCATCCCCTACATCGTGAGCTGGCCCGAGCGAGTCGCCGCGGGCACCGAGAACGACCGCTTCGTCGAACTCGCCGACTTCTACGCGACGGCGCTGGAGATGGCGGGCACAGCGGGGGCGTCGGCCAACGCGGCAGGCGGCGCGCCGGGCGCTGCCGGCACCGCGACCGACGCGCTCGGCGGCGAGGACAGCTTCAGCATGTTGCCGCTCCTGCTCGGCACGGACCCGACCACCACCGGCAGCGACGGTGGTGGCGCCACCGGCGGCGACGGTGGTGGCGCCACCGGCGAGCCCGCCTACCGCGACTTCGCGGTGCACCATTCGTCGGAGGGCAAGTGGGCCGTCCGCCGCGGCCGATGGAAGCTCCTGCTCCACCCCGGATCGGGCGGCAACGAGGTCGACTGCCCGGAGAACGACGACCCGGTCCAGCTCTACGACATGGAGACCGACCGATTCGAGACGACGAACGTGTACACGGACCACCCCGAGATCGTGCGCGACCTCAAGCGGCTGTGTCTCGAGGTCATCGACCGCGGCCGCTCGACGCCGGGGCCGGATCGCGAGAACGACGGGGGGCAGCGCGCGCGGACGCACTGGGAGCAGCTGCAGCAGCTGCTGCGGTTGGAGGTCGGTGGCGTGTAGACGCCCGCCGCCGATCAACCGGTCGGCACCGGCAGCCTCAGGCGTCCAGCTCGCGACGGAGGAAGCCGTACGCCGCCTCGCCGTCGATCCGGTGGCGCCCCTCGAAGACCGCGTGCTCCACGCGCTCCTCCGCTCCGAAGACGCGGTAGACCCGCCGCGCTCCTTCGAGCCCGCGGCGCACCGCCTCGATCGGGAAGATCGGATCGTGGTCGCCGGCCTCCACGAAGAGCGGACGTGGGGCGATGAGCCCGGCGAGATCGGCCATCTCGCCGAACGCTCCGAGACCGTGGACGAAATTGCACGGGCAGTGGTGCATCGCGAGGATCGAGTCGCGGAAGGTCGAGAAGTAGCCGCTGATCACGGCGGCGCGGAACCGCGTATCCAGGCACGTGGAGAAGAGCGTATGCATCCCGCCCCCGGAGATCCCCATCGCGCCCATGCGGTCCGTGTCGACGTCGTCGAGCGTCTCAAGGAAGTCGACGAGGCGAAGCGCGTCTCGTGCGCGCAGCCCCGCGACCGAACCGCCGAGGTGCGTCGCGAGCGCCGCGGTGTTCTCGCACGTCGTGGGCACCGGAGAGCCCAGGTCGCTGTCGAGGTAGCCGAAGTCGGTGCGCCGCTCGCCGAAGCACGAGATCTCCGGAGCGGCGACCGCGAATCCCTGCCGGCAGAGCGCGATCCCGAAGTCGCGGTGGTACCCGTCGGGCGTGTCGCGTTCGGACCCGTCCTCCCAGAGTCCCACGATGTCCTTCACGCCGTAGCCGTGACCGTGAAAGGCGACGACTACAGGGTACGGCGGCTCGACGTTCGCGGGTCGCAGGAGGTAGACCGGCATGCTGGTCTGCGGGGCGGTGCGGATGACCACCTTCTCGCGGGTGTAGCCGCCCTTGTCGACAAGCTCGACGCGCTCCGGCTCCGGCCCGACCCGCGGCGAGTCGAGAAAGCCGACCGCGGCACCGAGCGCGTCGCGCGTCGCCGCCTGCCACGCCACAGCATCTTCGCGGGTTCGCGCGCGAAACGAGTGCGGCGCTGAAGCCGGGTCGTAGATCGCCCGCAGCGCGGTCGCCGGCTCGAACGCCGTTCTGTGCGTCATATCACCTCCAGCGAGTCCTTGTCGGGGAGCGACGGGAACGGTGCGGTCGGAAGCTCCTGGTACCAGTAGGCGACGCTCGCGATGTCGTCCTGCATGGGCAGGTAGCGGCCGCCGCTGCGCCAGCCGAGCGCCTGGATCGTCACGCGCAGATCGCTCGTGAAGCGAATCGGGTCGGTGATGTGCCAGCGGTAGAGGCCGAAGCGCTGCTGCGAGCGGTAGAGCCCGTCGGGCCGCAGCACCTGTGGCAGCCCGGCGTACGGCGTGGTGAACTCGCGGTACTCGCGTCCCCCATCGGCCCCCTTCGATTCGAAGTTGTACGAGCCGCAGAAGTAGTCCTCGGTCCCCGTGCCGCAGATCGTGGGGTACTCGTCCCCATCGAGGTAGAACTTGATCTCTCCCTCGCCCCACCAGCCCGAATTGTTCACCCCCCACGCCATGTAGGTGCCGACGTAGTGACCGGTGCCGCGCACGCCGTCGACGATCGTGTATACGTCCTTGTACGGAAGCGGGTTCACGCGTCTGAACTGCGCGTGGAAGTAGGCGCACTCCTCGGGAACGTCGGTCAGCGTGTAGTTGATCTGGTAGTAGACCGTCACGGTCTCCGTGCCGATGTTCGTGAACGTCAGGCGCGCGCGCTCCCGGAAGGGCATCTCCCAGTAGCTGTTGAAGGCGCTTCCCGGATTGACGCAGACGGCGAGCGAGCTCACCTGCGCGTACTCACCCCAGCCGCAGGCGAAGAAGTCGCCCACCGGCGACTCCACCGACGGCTGCTCCTGGCCGTCCCAGTAGGCGCGCAGGATTCCGAATCGCCACTTGCCGGTCACCGTCATCCAGATCTGCTGAATCGCGCCGGCGCCCGTGATGTCCGCGAGGGTGAAGACCTCCCCTGGCTCGACGCGGACCGAGGGGCTGATCTTCCACCCCTGCCCCAGGTCGCGGGCGCACCCGGCGCCGGTACCCTCCGTCGCGCGTCCCCCGCCAGACTGTTCGCCGGTGAAGTTCTCCGGGCTGATGCTCCGCGAGCGCGCGTCAGACACGCGGCTGAGATTGCCAAGGTTCATGCCGAGTCCGTTGAATGCCATCTGGACCTCCACCGGGATTCTACCACTGCGCTCCCGGCGTGTCGCGGCAGCAACGGGGATCGTAGTCCGGGGCCTTCGCGTCCTCCCGCATCGCGAACCGAATGACGAGCGCGGTCTCGACGAGCTCGCCGAAGCTCAGCGAAATCGCCCCCACCACCGAGGGCGGAATCCAGACCAGGTCCCGCACGAGCACGAAGAGCACTACCATCGCAAGCGTGACGGCGGCGATGTTCACGACCTTCCCTATGCCGATGCCGCGTGTGCGGTGACGTCGCATCATCATGCCCCAGTACGACTCGCGCGCGCCCCAGAAGAGCGGCAGCAGCGAGAACGCGAGGACGGCGCCGCTCGCTTCGGCGGCGATCTCACGACTCACCCCCAGGATCCGCTCGAAGACGACGTAGCCCAGCGGCGTCAACCCGAGGAGCAGGAGCACGCCGCTCATGAACCCGCCGGTTGCGATACAGAACCAGAAGACTCGTCGCCACGACGGATGGTCGCGCGCCGGCGCGTAGACGAGCGAGGTATTGTGCAGGAGCTGCAGCGGCGCGACGACGTTGAGGACAAGCCCCCAGGTGACGCCGTAGACGGCAAGCGCCCGAGTCGCGGATTCTGCGCCGCGGGCGATCCCGGCCTGCACGAGCGGCTGGAGCGTTCCCCGGACGATCATCATGACCGCAAGCGGCACGAAAAAGCTCACCACGTAGCGGACGGTAAGCGTGCGACGGGTCCTCACCGGCACGCTCTCCGCGGCGCGCATCGGCGAGCCAAAGAGCAAGAAGAGCGACCCGAAGACGATCAACCCTTCCACGCCGATTCCTCCGGCCCAGGTCAGCGCGGCTACCTGGATGCCCGGCAGAAGCCCGGTTGCTACCATCCAGACTATGAAGGCGACGATGACGACAAGCCGCGTGAACGTCGCCGCGGAGACGAAACCGGTACGCTGACGCGCGATGAGGATCCCGCGATTGCTGTCACGGAGCACTTCGGCGAGCGGGAGAAAGGCGGTGATCCTCATCGCCTGATAGCCCAGCGAGATCGCCTCGGGCTCGGTGAGCCCCATCACGCCACGGAGGAACGCACCCCCCAACGGCGTGTATCCGAGAACGACGAGCAGGAGAAAGAAGAACCCACCCAGCGTCCACACGAATCGGTTCGTGAGCCGGTAGCTTTGCCGACTGTCGGCCATCGCGGTCGTAATCTGACCGGACATGAGCGCGGGAGCCTTGATCGCGTTCGAAAAGCTCTTTACCACGCTGAAGACAGCGAGCGTCAGCTCGGGCGACGGCAGCCGGGCGAGCGCGGCGTTGATGATGTTGTGCGTCGAGGAGATGAGAAACGGCGTGGCGGCGAGCGGCACGAAGAACGCGAGCAGCCGGCGGTAGCTGACACGCGTGGCATCCGGTTCGTCGCTCGCGGAGGCACTGGGTGCGGAACGAGCTGAGGTCTGCATAGGTGCTTTACTGCAGACTACTCTATCAGAGCGCCCCGCCGATCGCCAGCAGCGCGTTCGCGCGCGAAAACCGCATGTTTTGAGAGATCAGCGTTCGGTGTCGTCCTCGTCGGACCGGTTCCGCGCCTCGGGGTGCAGACGATCGTAGAGGAAGCGCTTGATCTTGTTCGTGGGCGTCTTCTCGAACGGCTCGTCCTGCTCGATCACGTCGCCTATCCGCGCAAAGGCGGCGAGGCGTTGATTCACCCGCGTGCGCAGATCGGCGAGATAATCGCTCACCGACTTGGGAACGCCGCTCGCCGCGTCGGAGATGCTCTGCCATTGCTCGCGGAGAGCCTCGTAGTTGACGTGCACCCGCGCCATGAGCTCGCCCTGGTACTGGAAGACAACCGACTCCTCGACGTAGTCGAAGCTGTTGATCACCGACTCGATCGCCTCCGGGAAGATGTTCTCGCCGCTCGGACCGAGGATCATGTTCTTCACGCGGCCGCGGATGTAGAGCCGCCCGTCGTCGTCGAAGGAGCCGAGGTCACCGGTATGGAACCACCCCTCGGAGTCGATGACCTCGGCGGTCCGCTCCGGATCCTTGTAGTAGCCCTGCATGACGATCGGTCCGCGGACGAGTATCTCGCCCTCTCCAGTCTCCGGGTTCGGGTCGGCGAGCCTCACCTCCACCCCCTCGATCGGGAAGCCGGTCGACCGGGGCCGCATGCTGCGGTTGTTCGCGCCGGCGATCAGCGGCGACGTCTCGGTGAGGCCGTACCCCACGGCGTAGGGGAAGTTCGCCTCCACGAGAAAGTCCTCCACCTCCGGGTCGATTCCCGCCCCGCCGATGCCGAAGAAGTAGAGTCTTCCGCCGAATGCACGTCGAAGCTTGCGGCCCGCGAGCCTGTTGAGGAGCTTCCGCCCGACACTCCTCCGGTAGAGCCACCTCGACAGACGCTTGCCGCGAATCGACGGCAGCACGCTCTGCCGGTAGAGCTTCTCGATCAAGAGCGGCACCGAAAGCATGAGGTGCGGACGCACCGCGTGGAGCGCGGGCATGAGCACCGTCGCCGAAGGCGGCCGTCGCAGGTAGCTGATCGAGCACCCGGTCGAGATGGGGATGAGAAAACCGATCGTGCACTCGTAGGTGTGCGCGAGCGGCAGAATTGACAGCAGCGCATCGCCGGGCCGAATTCCCGGGATGGGGCGCGTCTTCTCCACGTCGTAGACGAGATTGCGGTTGGAAAGCATCACACCCTTCGAGTGTCCCGTCGTCCCGGAGGTATAGATGATCGCGGCGAGGTCGTCCGGATCGCGGTCGGGCCGATCTCGTTCGTTCGGCGCGTCCGGGATGACCCGGGGCTTCGGGCGGATCGCGAGCGACGCCTCGACCGTCTCCGCGTCGAGCGCATCGATCGGCTCAAGGTTCTCGAGCAGAAACAGCGACACCGTCGACGCGTCGATGCCGGCCTCGAGCGCCCTTGCAGCGAGGCGCCTGGAGACGAAGACCGCCGCCGGCTCGGCGTGCGACACGATGGAGGCGATGTCACCCGCGGGGAAGTCCGGAAGCACCGGAACGACGACCGCTCCGGCGCGGTTGACCGCGAGGTAGGCGATCCCCCAGGTGGGCATGTTCTCGGAGAGGATAACCGCGCGGGCATTCGGTGCGAGCGAATCGCGGATACGCCCGGCGAGCCCCGCGATGAGCGACGCCGCGTCGCGGTAGGTCCAGGCTTCCTCGCCGGCGTAGCCGAGCGCAGGCAGCTCTGGATGGGCACCCCAGGTGTTGAAGAAGAGATCGCTGACAAGAACGGACATCGAAGTGGACATAGTTGTCCTCAACGTACTGGCGCGCGACCGGAATGACCAGCCGGCCGGCGATCAGGGATACCGATTGCTCGGCGCATCGCTGCGCTCGTAGAAGTCCGCGTAGAGCTCGGGTACCGACGTGTCGTCCTTCACGGCCCGGATTTGCTTCGCGAGCAACTCCACGTGATCCTCGACGACCGCCTCGCCCTTCTCCTTCGTGAACGAAACCGCCTCTGCGGCGAGGTGGCCGGGATAGTCGGCGTACCACCAGATCCCGGTCTCGATCCCGACGTCGGCGAGGTGCTTCGTGCGGCCGAGCGCCTGACCGTAGTCCTTGAACGCCTCGAGCTTCACGAGCTCCGGACGAAGGTGGAGCATCGCAGAGGTCTCCTTCTCGCCGGCGTGGCCGTCGCGCTTCGCCTGGAGCACCTTCTTCGAGCGCTCACCGCTACCGGGAATCCCGACCGCGTAGACGGTGTACGGGAGCGCCTGCTGCAGGTTGAGCTGCAGAAAGTAGCGGATGAGGTGGTTGTTCCCGCCGTGCCCGTTCACGAGGACGATTTTGGCGAACCCGTTACGCGCGACCTCGTCGCAGACGTTCGTGAGCAGCATCGTCAACAGCTCGCCGTCGAGCGCGATCGTGCCCGGGACGTGCTTCGCCTCGTGGATCTGCCCGAAGTAGTAGCGCGGGAAGACCATCGCGGTCTCACGTTCTGCGGCAATGGAGGCGACCTCGTGGATGTAGATCGTGTCCTGCCCGAGCGGCAGATGGTCGCCGTGCTTCTCCACGACGCCCATCGGCACGAGGCAGACGCCCCTGCACGCATCGACCGCCTTCGCGAACTCGGGCGAGGTGAGTTGTTCCCAGTTCATTGAAAACCTCCGCGCGGCAATGATACCACGAACGCCACGCGGCGCGCGCGGGCGCGATTGCACCGCCGGCGCGCACCGCGTACGATGTAGGCATGAACGTGCACGAAGCTATTGCCACCCGGAAGAGCGTCCGCAGCTGGGCCGACACGCCGGTCCCCGACGACGTCCTCGAACGCGTGCTCGCCTCGACCCGCCTCGCGCCGTCGGCGCGGAACGCCGGCGAGTGGCGGCTCGTAATCGTGCAGGACGCAGAGCTGCGCCGCCGGCTCGGCGAGGCCGCGTCGAACCAGACCTTCGTGGGCGAGGCGCCGGTCGTGATCGTCGGATGCTCACAGACCGATCGTCGGCTCATGAAGTGCGGTCAGCCCGCCTACCTCATCGACGCGTCGATTGCGCTCGACCACCTCACCCTCGCCGCGGTCGAGGAAGGACTCGGCACGTGCTGGATCGGTTCCTTCGACCCGGACGCGGTGCGCGAAATCCTCGGCATCCCGAAGAGCGTCGAGATCGTCGAGCTCATGCCGCTCGGCTACCCCGCCGATCCGGCGAAGATCGAGAACAAGAAGCGACCGGACGAAGCGGAGCTCTACCGGTACGACGGGTGGTGAGCGGCAGAATCGGCTCACGTTGGCGGTCTTCTTGACGCGACTGTATGGTAGCATTACGCTACCAGTATGAAATCGCTTCATATCCGTGACGTCAACGAGTCCGTACTGCAGCGCCTGAAGCGGCTCGCTCGCATGCATCACCGCTCGCTTCAGGGAGAGGTCCGGGCGATTCTCGAGGAAGCGTCGCGACGGGCTCCGGACGACGACCGAACGGATGAGCTCGACCTCGTGACCGTCGAAACCGGCCGCGATGGCGGATGGTCGCGCGAAGAGCTCTACGGCGATGACGCGCGGTAGCGTCCTCTTCCTCGACACGAACGTGCTGCTTGCCGCGACCGATCGATCGCGTCGCGAGCACTCGAACAGCCGTGCGATTCTTCGCGAGGCCGAGACGGCCGGATGTCACCTCGCGTGTACGCCGCAGATCATCCGGGAGTATCTGGTGGTCGCGAGCCGACCGGTCGACGTGAACGGGCTCGGTATGTCCGCGGCTGATGCCCTCGCAAACGTTCAGGCGTTTCGTACCCGACTGACGGTGGTCGATGAATCGTCGCGAGCTCTGCAGGAGCTCCTCTCACTCGTCGCGACTCACGATCTGACCGGGAAGCGCATTCACGATGCAAACATCGCGGCCGCTATGGCTGCCCATGGGCTGGACATCCTCGTTACGTCGAACGGCGACGACTTCCGCAGCCTCTTCCTGGGGAGGATCGTGGGGCCATCCGAGTGTCTCGCCGAGCTTCGTGTGAACCTCGCCTGAGGCGCGAGACGCGCTGCCGTTCAAGAGCGCGGCGCGGTTACTGCGGCGCCGGCAGCTCCACCCATCCCCGGGCATCTCGAACCGCGTAAACTGTCACGAATCCTGGTGCCGTCTGAATCGTTACCCCTTCTGGAGCAACGACTTGGCCGGCCTCCGCGCGGTTCACACTCCAGCTCCGTTTCCGGTCCGGCAAGTCTATGCCCGGAACAGAGTTGCTCGACAAACGGCCCCAAGCTTCGTGACAGTTTACGAACCGCGTCGATCGCGACCTGGTAGCACCACCCGTCGAAGAAGGTCTGGTACGGTTCGTTCTCCTCGCCCCGGCCGGCGGCGCAGGCGCCGTCGAGGCAGAGCGCGCCGTCGGTGCCGGAGACGAGCGCCGTAAGATCGGCCGTCGGCCATCCCTTCCTGCGGGCCGCTACTCCCGCATCACGTCCCCGAAGAGCTCCTCGTCGGTCGGCTCGGTCGACGGAATGGGATAGGAGACCCACGTGTAGTTCAGCATGTGCTCCCACGTGACGTTCGAGCTCGAGCTCGTCCCGCCCCACGATCCGCACCCGAGCGTGAGCGACATGGGCATGCCGTTCGTCCACGCGCCGGAGTTCGCGAGGCACTGCGGCTGGCGGATCATCACGCGCGAAACTCGGACCGCAGTCGCAAGCTTCATAACGCGATCGTCGTTCGTCGTGTGGATGCCGCACGAGTGGCCGGGCCCCGAGTAGGTCGTGATCCGGTTCACGAGGTCGACCGCCTCGTCGAACTCCTTCCACGTATAGACGGCGAAGATGACCGAAAGCTTCTCGCCGGAGAAGGGGTAGCCCTTGCCGACGTCGGTCTCCGGCACCATGAAGAAGGTCTTGCCTTCGGGAAGGTCGATGCCGGCGAGCTCGGCGATCCGGGCCGCGGGCTGCGCGACGATGTCGCGGTTGAGACCCTTCTCGGTCCACACCGTGTCCTGGAGCTTCTGCTTCTCTTCAGGCGAGACGAGGTAGCCGCCGACCTTGTCGAGCTCCTCGAGCATCCGCTCGCGGATCGACTCGTGCATGAGGACCGAGTTCTCCGTCGAGCAACTCGTCGCGTTGTCGAAGGTCTTCGAGCGCATGATCTTGTCCGCGGCGTCGGGGAGGTCGGCGGTCTCGTCGACGATGGAGACCGAGTTGCCCGCGCCCACGCCCTGGCTCGGCGTGCCGCTCGAGTAGGCGGCCTTCACCATGGGCCCGCCGCCGGTGGCGAGGATGAGGTCGCACTGCTTCATGAGCTCGCTCGACTTGTCGAGCGTGACGTCCTCCACGCCGATGACGAGGTCTTCCGGCCAGCCGAAGCGCTTCAGGGTCGAGCGCATCTGCGCGACCGCGCGATCGTTGGTCTTCTGCGCCCGCGGATGCGGCGAGAGGACGATCGCGTTGCGCGTCTTGATCGCGAAGAGCGACTTGATGAAGGGTGTGGCCTCGCCGTTGGTTACCGGGATGAGCGCGCCGATGACGCCCATCGGCTTCGCGATCTTCCTGATGCCGATCTTCGGGTCGTCGAACACGACGCCCACCGTCTTCTTGCCGATCGTGTCGCGAAGCGCCCCGCGGACCTTCACCATCTGCTTCGCGACCTTGTGCGGGCCGTATCCCATGCCCGTGTCCTCGGCGCACGACATCGCGTACTCCTCTGCGAAGTCGGGCCGGACGCCCGCCCACGCGAGGCGCGTGACCATGAGGTCGACCTCCTCCTGGGAGGCGAACTCGATTCGTCGCTGCGCGGCGCGCGCGCGCTCCATGAGACTCTCGATATAGACCTTTGCGTCCATGTCCGGCATGGTGGCTCCTTGCGTGAGGACGCCTCGGGCGCGCGGAGCGCGGGCGTCCGGATTCGGGCGCCATTGTGCCACAATCGCGGAGACTTGTGTAGTGGCTAAGCCAGA
>CAZVEF010000044.1:0-3867 GCA_964625715.1 uncultured Spirochaetaceae bacterium
TGAAGGTCGGTGCCATGGTCGCTCCTTCGGTCCGTTTGTGCCCGGTGCGCCGCGGCCCGGTGCGCCGCAGCCCGGTGCGCCGCGGGCTACTTCTCGTGGAAGCCTGCCATCGCACGCATCTCGACTGCGGGCCCCTCGTCGGAGGGCTTGTGCTTGCGCACGATCGCCGCAACACCGGTCGCGAGCCCGTAGAGGTTGATGAACCCGGTGGCGTCGGCATGATCGTAGGCGCTCTCGCCGAAGCTTGCAAGGTCCTCGATGTAGAGCGAGTACGGGCTCTTTCGGCCGGTGATGATTGCGTTGCCCTTGTAGAGCGAGATGCTCACCGACCCGGTGATATACTCGGCCGCCTTCTCCATGTAGGCGTCCATCGACTCGCGGAAGTGCGTGAACCACTTGCCCGCGTAGACGATATCGGCGTACTTGAGCGCGAGCTGGTTCTTCACGGAGAGCGTGTCGAAGTCGAGCGTGATCATCTCCAGCTCGCGCAGCGCCTTGAAGAGAATCGTTCCTCCCGGTGTCTCGTATACCCCGCGGCTCTTCATGCCCACGAGGCGGGTCTCCACGAGATCGGTCCGCCCGATCCCGTTTTCCGCTCCCAACCGGTTGAGCGTGGCAAGAAGGTCGATGGGCTTCATGCGTTCGCCGTTCACGGCTACCGGCAAGCCCCGTTCGAAGTCGATGACCACTTCCGTCTCGGCGTCCGGTGCGTCCCTGGGCGACCTGGTGAGCCGGTACATCTCTTCGCTCGGACGGGTCCACGTGTTCTCGAGCTCGCCCCCCTCGTGGCTCATGTGCCAGAGATTCCAGTCGCGCGAGTAGATGTTCTTCTTGGAGACGTCGCCGAGCGGGATGCCGTGCTCGCGCGCGTAATCGATCGCCTGCTCGCGGCTGCTGATACCCCAGATACGCCACGGCGCGATTACCGTGAGGTGCGGCGCGAGTGCCTTGTAGGTGAGCTCAAACCGTACCTGATCGTTCCCCTTGCCGGTGCACCCGTGCGCGACCGCGTCGGCTCCCTCCTCGAGCGCCACCTCCACCTGGTGTTTCGCCTGCAGCGGCCGCGCGATCGACGTGCCAAGGAGATACTTCCCCTCGTAGATCGCGCCGGCACGCAGCATGGGGAAGACGTAGTCGGTGACGAGTTCCTCCCGGACGTCGCGGATGTAGAGCTTGCTTGCGCCGCTCGCGAGCGCCTTCGCTTCCATGTTCTCGAAATCTTCGTCCTGGCCCACGTTGGTGCACACGGCGACGACTTCCGCGCCGTCGTAGTTCTCCTTGAGCCAGGGAATGATGATCGATGTGTCGAGCCCGCCGGAGTAGGCGAGGACGATCTTCTTGACCTGTTCGGACATTGGTTCCTCCCGTCCGGACTCATGCCCGGAGCGTTTCTCTCAGGGTTTCGATGCCGCGTTCCAGCTCGCGGCTGCCTATGACGAGCGGTGGAGCGATACGGACAACGTTGCTGCTCGAGCGCAGCAACAACACCCCCCGCTCGCGACACGCGTTCATGATCTCGCCGACCCGTCCGGACGCATCGCCCGATCCGTCCGGCGCCTCGACGGCCAGGCCCTGGAGCATCCCTGTCCCGCGTCGCTCGACGACCTCGCTCGAGGAGGCGACGAGCTGATCGAGGAGCCGCGTGAGCTGCTCGCTGCGTTCGGCAACGCGCGCGAGGAACTCACCGTCGGCGATCGTCCGGACGACGTGGGCGGCAACCGCCGAGGTAACCGGCCCGCCGCCGAAGGTCGTTCCGTGGTCGCCGGGTTGGAGCAGGTCGTTGACCTTCGCCGGAACCATCGTCGCCGACAGCGGCAAACCACCGGCGAGCGGTTTGGAGAAGGTCATGATGTCCGGCTCCAGGCCCACCAGTTCGCTGCCGAAGAGCTTGCCGGTGCGGCCCAGCCCGGTCTGGACCTCGTCGACGATCAAAAGCGCCCCGGTCTGCGCGCAGAGCTCGTTCAGCCGCCCGGCGAACTCGCGCGTCATCAACCGCAGCCCACCTTCGCCCTGCACGACCTCCACGATCACCGCGGCAAACGAGTCGTTCACGAGCGCTTCGAGCTGCTGGGTGTCGTTGAACTCGCTCGACAGCATGTCCGGTACGAGCGGTTCGAACGGCTCGGCGTACTTCTTGTTCGGCGTCGCCGACAGCGCGCCCATGGTGCGGCCGTGAAAGGCGTTCGTCATGGACAGGATCTTGTGATGGCCGGGTCCACGGGTGCGGTGCGCGTACAGTCGAGCGTACTTGAGCGCGGCCTCGTTCGCCTCCGCGCCGCTGTTCCCGAACTGTACCGCGGCGTACGCTCCAACCCGCTCGCGCGTGACATCCCGCAGGAGCTCGGCGAGCTCGATGGTCGGCCTGGTCGCGTAGAGGTTGGAGATGTGGATGAGCCTGCGCATCTGTTTCGATGCGATCCTCGCCAGGTCTCGTCTCCCGTATCCGAGCGCGTTCACCGCGATCCCGGCGCCGAGGTCGAGGTAGCGTTTGCCGCCGGCGTCCCATAGCTCTACCCCGCGGCCACGCACGAGCTCGAGGAGCTCGCTCGCGTAGTTGCGCGGGAAGGGCGGGTCGTGTACCAGACTGCTCGTTTCAATCATGTTCCTCTCCGCAGATGATCGCGGTCCCGCGATTGCCGGCGAGCAGCGCGCGGAGGTCACCGCCTCTCTCGTATCGGCCGATGACGACCTGCGATACGCCGTGCGCGACCGCCGTGACGGCGTTTCGAACCTTGGGTATCATGCCGCCGGAGACGTGCCCGGCGGCGACCTGAGCTTCCGCCATCGCCGGCGTCAGCGACGAAGCGACTTCTCCATCGATCAGAACCCCGTCGACGTCCGACAGGAAGAGAAGAGTGTCGGTGCTCATCGCGCCGGCGAGCGCGAAGGCGACGTCGTCCGCGTTTATGTTGACGGCGTCGTTCTCGGCATCCGAGGCCGGAGACGCGATTACCGGCACGTACCCGCAGCTCCACAGATCGTGCACGAGCAGCGGGTTCACCCCGGCAACGGTCGCCGTTCTCGACGGGGCGCCGGCTGCGTCGGTGATCCGTGTTCCGGTGACCAGCCCGCCGTCGGCGCCGGAGATGCCGACCGCCGGCACGCCGGCGCTCACCAGCCGCCGGACGAGTCGCTTGTTCGCGACACCGCAGAGCACCATCTCGACAACGTCCATTTCGGCTTCGCTCGTCATGCGAACTCCGTTATGGAACACCGGCTCGAGCCCCAGGCTGCGCGACAGTTCACTGACTTCCCTGCCGCCGCCGTGGACGATAGCGATCGGAACGTCCAGCTCGACGAGCTCTCGGCCGAGTTTCTGCAGGGCGGCGGGGTCTGTGGCGGCGGTACCGCCGAGTTTGATCACGATCGATGTGTTCGCCATGGTGTCCCTGTCGCCCTAGAATTCGCCGTTCGAACGAAGCCCGCTCGACTCGTCGAACCCGAACCGGACATTCATGTTCTGCACGCCCTGCCCGGTCGCGCCCTTGTAGAGGTTGTCGAGGGCCGAGAAGAGCTGCACCCACCCGTCGTGGACGACGACTCCCAGATCGCAGCGGTTCGTGTTCCGCACGTCCCGCGTCTGCGGAATCCCGCGCGGCGAGCGCGCAACGAAGGCGGCTGCCGCGTAGGCGGTGTCCAGACGCTCTTCCGCTTCGCGCTGCGAGAGCGATGCGGTGAGCTCGGCGACGATCGTCACGAACATGCCCTGTTTGAGCGGTGCGAGGTGCGGCGTAAAGAGGATCCGGGGCCCGCCTCCGGCCGCACGAGCCGTTGCGGCTCGGCGTGAAGAGTCGGTCCCAGCCGATTCTTCGGCACGAGCCGTTGCGGCTCGGCGTGAAGAGTCGGTCCCAGCCGATTCTTCGGCAC
>CAZVEF010000044.1:3967-16931 GCA_964625715.1 uncultured Spirochaetaceae bacterium
CTCGGCGTGAAGAGTCGGTCCCAGCCGATTCTTCGGCACGAGCCGTTGCGGCTCGTGCGAGTTCCTGCTCGATCTCCGGCACGTGTCGGTGGACCCGGCCCGGATTGTACGCGTTCACGTTCTCAGACCGCTCGTTGTACAGCAGGTCGGTCTTCTCCCTGCGACCGGCGCCGGAAAGGCCGCTGATTGCGTTCACGATCGCCGGCGAGCGCACGATATCGGCAAAGGGAAGCAGCGGGAGCAGCGTCGCGGTCGGGTAGCATCCGGGGCAGGCGATGAGCGCGGCACGCTCGATTTCGGTGCGTCGCCATTCGGTCAGACCGTAGACGGCGTGTCCGATGAGCTCGGGGTGGGGATGAGTCGTGCCGTAGATCGACTCGTAGCGATCGGCGCTTGTGATCCTGAAGTCGGCAGAGAGGTCGATAACCGGGATCGTGCCCACCAACGGTCCCACGAGCCCGGCGGCGACACCGTGCGGCAGCGCCGAGAACACGACGTCCGCCTCGTCCGGTTTCGCGTCGTCGAGCGCGACGAATCGACCATCGGTCTGCTGCAGCCGGGAGAGCCCCGCCGTTCCCAGACCGGGGTCGATCTCGCGGACGCTTCTTCCCGCCGAGGAACGGGAGACCGGCACGATCGACTCGATCTCCGGATGCGATCCCAGAACGCGCATGAGCATCATGCCGGTGTATCCGGTACTGCCCACTATGACGATCTTCATGCGTTACATCCCAATCCCGGGTACGCGCTCGGCGAGCTGAGCGATCACCGATTCCTTCGTCGCGCCCTCGCGGAGCACGATGAGGACGGTGTCGTCGCCGGCCACGGTGCCCAGGATGTCCTCCATGCCCAGGTTGTCGAGTGCGATGCCCACGGTGTCCGCGTGTCCGGTGATCGTGCGCAGGATCGCGAGGTTTCCGGAGAACTCGATGGAGATGAACCCGCGGCGGAGGTCGGCGACGTAGTTTGTCTCGCTCTCGCGCAACTCCTCCTCGGTGGGCAGCGTATAGTAGTAGCCGTTGCTGCCCTCTGAGACCTTGCCGACCTTCAGGAGCTTCAGATCGCGCGACAGAGTCGCCTGGGTAACGCCGAATCCCTCGTCCTTGAGGTGGTTGAGCAGCATTTCCTGACTCGTGATGCGGTGAGTCTTGATGATGTTTCGCACGGCTTTCAAACGCTCCGCTCGCTCTCTCACGTTCTTCCCCGGGACACCTGTTGCATATTATGCCTGCTTGAGTGCATAAACTTACGGCATCGGCTCGGCTTATGCAAGAACTCGGGTCCGTACCCTCCCCAAAAAAAGCCGCCCGTGCCGCCTCGGCATCCCGCCCGTCGGCCTACCGCACGAGCTCGAGCGCTTTTCGGTACAGGTCGTCCGCGTAGACCGCGTCGACCTCCTCGAGGAGGATCTCGCCGTTCGACGGGATCGAGACGACCGGCTCCTCGCTACCGTCGGGAAGCTCCACGTCCACGCAGCCGTTGGCGGCCGCGGTGATCGTAAGCGTCCGCCCGTCGGTCAGCGTGACGGTCACGGCAACCTCGTCGTCCGCACCGTGCGCGCTGCGCGCCACGTCGACTTCGCGTCCGTGCGGATCGCGGTAGCGGTCGATCGGCTCGACGGCGCTGTCCGCGCGCTGGCCTTGCGCGGCATCCTCCGCCGCGCCGCCGCCGCGCGAAGCCGCCACCGGCGTCCATCCCAACCGCTCGGCGAGCCACAGCCCGTAGAGCCGCGCCGCTACCGGTCGCAGCCCGCACATATCCACGCGCGCGACCTCGGCGAGCCACGAGGCGTGCTCCTCGCCTTCGAAGGCGGCCGCGGCAAGTCGCCGATGCGGCCGCAGCCGCTTCCAGCTGAAGTCGGCGGTAGGCACGCCCTCGTCCACCGCGTTTTCCGCGAGCACGCGGAGGACGGCGTCGGGGTGGTCCCCGAGCTCGACGCAGTGGTCGGAGTCGACGATGACCTTATCCGCCTGCGCCTGCGCGTGCGAGAAGAGCTCCTCCTTGTCGGTCAGCGTGTCGAGCCAGAGCACGTACGTGGGGATATCCCGAACGAGGAGCGGGATCCAGCTCCCCGGCGCCCCGCCGGCGCCGTCTGCGCCGTTGGTGATGATGATCTCCTCGAAGCAGACGCCCTTGTGCTCGTGATCGACGAAGCATCGCGCCGAGACTTCGAGGTCACTTTCGGCAGCGGGCTTGTTGACGATGTGAATGACGCGCGCGGCGCGCTTGCCGAGCATGTAGGTCAGCGCCTCGTCGACCATCGCCCGCTCGGCGTCGGGGCTCATCACGACGAGGTTGAACAGGCTCGTTCTCACCTCCGAATTGGTCAGCTCGCGCTGCATGCGGGCGAGCTCGGTCTCGACCGCCTCGACGTCGACCTTCATAGCTTCCTCCAGCGTCGCGAACCCTCGCCAAGGAGCTCGCGCGCCGCCTCGGGACCCGAGCTGCCCGCTTCGTAGCGGTGGAGCGGTTCGTCGGCGTCGCGCCAGTAGTCGAGCACTCCGGTGATGAAGCTCCACGACGCCTCGATCTCGTCGCGTCGCGTGTAGAGCGTGTTGTCGCCCTTCATCGCGTCGAACAGAAGCCGTTCGTACGCCTCGGGCACCACGCGTCCGAACGAGCTGCCGTAGGCGAAGTCCATGTTCACCGGCCGCGCGGCGGTCGCGTAGCCGGGGATCTTCGCGTTCATCTTGAGCGAGATGCCTTCCTGCGGCTGGATCCTGATCGCGAGGATGTTTCGCTCGATCGAGTGTCCACCGCCGGTGAAGTGGCGCAGCGGCGGGTGCTTGAAGTGGACCGATATCTCGGTGACCTTGCGCGAGAGCCGCTTCCCGGTGCGGATCACGAAGGGAACGCCGGCCCAGCGCCAGGTATCCAGGTAGAGCCGAATCGCGACGTACGTTTCGGTACGGCTCTCCGGATCCACTCCCTCCTCGTCGAGGTAGCCGACCACTTCCTCGCCGTCGACGACGCCGGTAGTGTACTGCGCGCGCACGATGTGCTTCTCGGGCTCGCGGAGCGTCACCGGATGGATCGAGCGGACGACCTTGAGCTTCTCGCCGCGGATCGATTCCGGGCGGATGTCGTTGGGCGGCTCCATCGCGGTGATCGACATGAGCTGGAAGGCGTGGTTCTGGACCATGTCGCGCAGCGCGCCGGCGGTCTCGTAGTAGTTGCCGCGCGTCCCGACGCCCGAACTCTCGGCGACCGTGATCTGTACGTGATCGATGTAGTGGCTGTTCCAGACCGGTTCGAAGATGCCGTTGCCGAAGCGCAGCATCATCAGGTTCTGGACCGTCTCCTTGCCCAGGTAGTGGTCGATGCGGTAGACCTGCCGCTCGGCGAAGTAGGTCAGCAGGAGCTTGTTCAGCTCGCAGGCCGATGCGAGGTCGCGGCCGAACGGCTTTTCGACGATGATGCGCGTGTACCCGTCCTCCTCGGCGGCGAGGCCGTGGGCGCCCAGGCGGGCGATCACCGTTTCGTACGACGAGGGCGGTGTGGAGAGGTAGTAGAGCCTGTTCGGGAAGCCCTTCGCGTAGCCGGGGATCTGCCGGTACCCGTCGTCGTCCTCGAAGGTCGATCGGAGGTAGGTCAGCGTCGAGAGGAAGCGGCGGCGCTGCTCGCCGCTGCCCGGCATCGACTCGATCATCGACGCGGCTCTCTCGCGCAGGTACTCGTCGCTCCAGTCGCGCCGCGCGAAGCCGACGATGCGGAACTCGGAGAGCCGGCCGTTCAGGAAGAGCGAGTAGAGCGCGGGCATGAGTTTGCTGCGCGTCAGATCTCCGGTGACGCCGAAGATGAACACGACGAGCGGTTCTGCCGTCTCGTGTGATTCCAGACCGACTGCCAGCGGGTTGTGCGCCACTCTCCGAGTATGAATCGGCCGGGGGCTCTCGATCAAGGCGGCTGTACGCGTATACTGGGGGGGTGACTGCCCTGCCGATCAGATCGCCGCTGGGCGCAGGCGGTGCGCCCGTCTACCTCACCGCGGAGACGACCTCCACGATGGACGACGCGCGGCGTCTCGTCGCCCACGGCGCCCCGTCGGGCACCGTCATCGTGACCGACCACCAGACCGCCGGACGCGGACGCCGCGCCGGACGCGTCTGGCACTCCGCTGCGCGCGCGAGCCTCATGTTCACCGTCGCGCTCGAACGCCCCCATGAGCCGGTCACGCGCTCGCTGGTGATGGCGGCCGCGGTCGTCCGCCTCCTCGAGGAGGAGGCCGGACTCGCGGTGAGCGTGAAGTGGCCCAACGACGTGCTCGTACACGATCGCAAGATCTGTGGGATCCTCGCCGACCACGACGGACGGTGGCTGTACCTGGGAGTCGGGCTGAACGTGCGCCAGGAGCGCTTTCCCGAGGATCTCGCGCGAGCGGCGACGTCGGTTCGCCTCGCCTGCGGCACCCTGGAACAGGCGGATCGCGGCGGCGAGCGGCGGGAGGCCGGCCCGGCGGGGACCGGTCGCGCGCCGGGCGGGCTCTCGTGGGCAGACGTCGACTGGTCACCGCTGCGCGACCGGTTCCTGCTGCGGTTGCTCGATCTCTACGCGGATTCGCACGATTGCTGGCACGCGCTTCTCACCGAGCGACTGTGGCGACGCGGCGAGCCGGTCGAAGTCAGCTCGCCGGGCGGTGCGCGCGTCGCGGGAACGTTGACCGGGATCGAGACCGACGGTCGCCTTATCGTGACCGGCGAGGCGGTTCACCGGATGGCCGCGGGCGAAGTATCCTTGGACCGGAGGGCTCGCCATGAATGAATCGCACGATCGTGATTCGCTCGCAGACCTCGCCGTACGACATCGACCCGTGACCCTTCGCTCGTCGATCGCCTGGGTCGGATTGACCGCGATCGCCTACCTGGGCAACGTCGCGAACCTCCCGCTCTTCTTCAACGTCGACTTCCTCTTCGGGACGATCGTCGTCTTCGTCATCCTTCACTACCTCGGCTGGGCTCCGGCCACGGTCAGCGCCGTCATCGCGGCCTCGCATACCGCCGTTCTCTGGCAACACCCCTACGTGATCATCATCATGGCGCTCGAGGCGCTCATGGTCGGAGTCTTCTATCGGCGTCGGAGTCATAATCTGATGCTCCTGACGACGCTCTACTGGATCCTGGTCGGCATGCCGCTCGTGGTCCTCTTCTACGGCGGCGTGATGGACGTCGCGCAGCAGAGTACCGTCCTCATCGTCTTCAAGCAGGCGATCAACGGAATCGTCAACGCGCTCGTCGCGGCGCTCCTGATCAGCCTGCTCCAGCACTTCTTCCCGCGCCTCGAACGGGACGCGAGCCGTTCACCCTTTACCTTCTCGCAGTCGATCTTCCTGCTCATGGTCGCGCTCGTTCTGCTGCCGGCGATGGCGATTCTCGTCGTCAGCGCGCGCGCGGAGATGGCCCGTGTCGAGGACGATGTCGCTTCGAAGCTCGCGATCACGTCGTACTCGTCGCGCCAGGCGGTCAACGCCTGGACCTCGGAGAACCTTCAGACGCTTCGCTCGCTCGCGAGCTACGCGCAGATGGACAACCCGGAACGAGTCGCGGTGCTGCGCACCGAGATGGAGCTCCTGAAGATGTCCGACCCGGACTTCCTGGCGATGGCGGTCGTCAATCCCATGGGCGAGATTATCGCCGACGAGCCCGCGGACGTGGCTACCGAGCGATTCGGCGGGGCGGATGTCGCGCGCCGGCCGTACTTCAGACGCATGATCACCGGGATGCAGGGCACCGCGTCCAACGTACTAGTCCGGGGCGATCGGCCCACGGTGTTCCTGGGCGTGCCGATCGTCGAAGGCGACATCATGACCGGCGCGGTGCTCGGCATCGTCGACCCCGAGCGGCTCCGTGAGATGCTCTTTCGGCTGAGCGGGAACTGGATGGTGGAGGCGACGATCGTCGACGCGAACGACCGCGTCGTCGCCTCGACCGCCGAAGGCGTGGAGACGTTCCAGGACTACTCCCGGCAGATTCCGGACCACTCCGAGCACGAGCGCGGGAACCTCTACATCCGGGTGCCGGAGTCGCACCGCAACGTCCCCATCATGCAGCGCTGGCAGCACTCGCAGTACCTGACCAAGGACCGCATCGGCACGGCGTCCTCGTGGTGCATCGTGCTGCAGGCGCCCATCGCCCCGTATCAGGACGCGCTCAACTCCCGCTACCAGTCGATGCTGCTCGTCATGCTGATCGTGATCATCGGGACGATCCTGCTCTCGGCGGCGCTCAGCCGACGGATGCTCGCCTCGCTCACCCAGCTCACCGTCGTCGCGGAGAACCTTCCGGACAAGGTCACCCGTCAGGAGGAGCTCGACTGGCCGACGAGCCGGATCAATGAGATCGACACGCTGATCAACTGCTTCCGGGTTACGAGCGCGCACCTGGGTCAGAGCTTCACGCGAATCCAGGAGGCGAACATCGAGCTCGTCGCCGCGAAGCAGGAAGCCGAGTCGGCGAGCCGGACGAAGAGCGAGTTCCTCGCCAACATCTCGCACGACCTTCGCACACCGCTGAACGGGATCCTCGGGTACGCGCAGATCCTCGCGCGCGACCCCGCGCTCGAGGCGCGTACGCGCGATGCGGTGTTGATCATCGAGAAGAGCGGCAACCATCTGCTCAATCTGATCAATGACATCCTCGACGTCTCCCGGATCGAGGCGCAGAAGCTCGTTCTGCAGCCCGAACCGTTCCGGCTCTCCGATTTTCTCGACGACGTCACGGACATCGTCACGCTGCAGGCGCGGCAGAAGGGTCTCCAGATCCACACCGAGTTCGCCCCCGACCTGCCGACGGCGGTCGTGGGCGACCAGAAACGGCTCCGCCAGATCCTGCTGAACCTGCTCAACAACGCGGTGAAGTTCACCGAGTCGGGCGACGTCTGGTTTCGCGCCCGGACCTCGGGCGACCGTCTGGCCTTCGAGGTGCAGGATACGGGGCCCGGTATTCCGCGCGACCAGCTGGGCGAGATCTTCTCGGCGTTCAAGCAGCTTTCCAAGCACATCCAGAGCGAGGAAGGCACGGGACTCGGGCTCGCGATCGTGAAGCGTCTCGTCGAGATGATGGACGGCGAGGTAGGCGTAGAGAGCACCCCGGGCGAGGGCAGCCGCTTCTCATTCACCGTGACGCTGCCGCCTGCCGGCGAGCCGCCTGCGCTCCCGCGCGCCTCCGCCTCGATCTCCGGGTACGAGGGTCCGCGCAGGAAGGCTCTCATCGTCGACGACAAATGGGAGAATCGCAGCGTCCTGCGCAGCATGCTCGAGCCGCTCGGGTTTCAGATCAGCGACGCGGCCGACGGCGCGGAGGGGCTGGAGATGGTCGCCGCCGAGCGCCCGGATATCGTCTTCATGGATCTGGTCATGCCGGTCGTCGACGGATTCGAGGCGATCCGGACGATCCGGGAATCGCCCTCCATAGCGGGTACCCGCGTGATCGCCATCTCGGCGAGCGTCGCCGAGTCGATCCGTAACGAGTGCATGCGGGTCGGCTTCGACGAGTTCCTGCCCAAGCCGTTCCGTCAGCTCGAGCTGCTCGACCTCGTACGAGATCTCCTCGGCGTGCGGTGGATCTACGAGAACGAGCGGCCGCGGGCAAAGCGCGATGAGGCTGAAGAGGCGATTCCCCCGGATCGCCTGCTCGACGAGATCGACAGGCAGGTGGCAGCCGGGAACATCCGCCGCATCCTCGCCGCGGCCGACGATCTGCGCGCCGCCGGCACGGAGTACGCGGGGGTTGCGGACCGGATCGAGTCGCTCGCGCGGGCGTTCCAGATCAATCGCCTCGCGGCCTACATCAACCGCCTCCGGCGTGCTACAGTCGGGAGTGATGGCTGAGCGGCGCGAGACATCGATCCTCCTCGTCGACGACAACACGAATAATCTTGGCGTGCTCTACCGCTACCTCGACGACGAAGGGTTCACGGTGCTCGTGAGTCAGGACGGGGAGCGCGCGATCCGCCTTGCCCGCGAACAGAAGCCGGACTTGATTCTCCTCGACATCATGCTTCCGGGCATGAGCGGGTTCGAGGCGTGCGAGACGCTCAAGGCGGACGATGAGACCGCGGATATTCCGGTCATCTTCATCAGCGCGCTGACCGACGTCCAGGACAAGGTCCGCGGGTTCGCCGCCGGCGGAGTCGACTACGTCACGAAGCCGTTCCAGCAGGAAGAGGTCCTCGCGCGCATCAACGCGCACATCACGATCAAGCGGCAGCGCGAGGAGCTCGATCGGCTCAACGCAACCAAGGACCGCCTCTTCTCGGTCATCGGGCACGATCTGCGAGGGCCCTTCATGGGTCTGCTCGGCGCGCTCGAGCTGCTTCGCGATTCGGGCGACGACCTCGACGCTCAGACGCAGCACGAGCTCATTGAGAACCTCTACGAATCGGCCGAGAAAACCTACCACCTGCTCGAGAACCTGCTCGAATGGTCGCGGAGCCAGCAGCGCTCGGTGACGGTCTCGCCACGGGCGATCGGACTCCGCGAGGCGGTCGACGATACGATCGAGCTCTTCCACGCCGCCGCGCACCAGAAGGACATCACGCTCTCGGTCGACGTCGAAGAGGGGCTACGCGCCTACGCGGACCCGGATATGCTGAGTACCGTCCTGCGCAACCTCGTCAACAACGCGATCAAGTTCACCGAGCAGGGTGGTGCCGTGACGATCACGGGTCGGTCCCGTCCGCAGACCGCCGAACTCGCCGTCTGCGATACCGGGGTCGGGATCGAGCCCGATGCGCTTGACTCGCTCTTCGAGCTCGGTGCGTCCGGGAGTCGGTCCGGCACCGGCGGCGAGCGTGGTTCGGGGCTGGGGCTGCTGCTCGCGCACGAATACGTCGAGCGCAACGGCGGATCGATCGCGGTGGAGAGCACGCCGGGCGAGGGGAGCTGCTTCCGCGTTACGCTTCCCGTCGCTCCGGTGTGAGGTGATCGCGTATCGCCGATTCGGAGGCGCGCGCCGCCGCGAGCTCGACGGTGATGTCCGCCGGCAGCCGCCCGGCCATCGCCTTCGTGACGAGCTCGTGGTCGATTTCGCCGCGGACGAGGAGCAGCGACGTGTAGGTGTCGAGCCCGCCGCGCGGCTCGTAGCGCCCACCGAGCACGAAACGCGGCTCCGGGTCGCGTAACGCGGTGATATTCCACGTCACCGGCCGGCCGTCCGAGCCGAGCGCGAGCAGCGTGTAGCGCGACTCCCCGTCCCGGATGCCGAGCGCGTCTCCCCACAGCACGAGCTCCTCTCGATCGAACGGGAGCTCGTGATCGTACGTCGTTCCGTCGGCGAATCTGCCGGTGACCGCGCACGCTCCCGCATGAAGCACGGGGGTGGCGAGGACGTAGAGCACCGCGTCCGGCGCGCCGCCGTCGACGAGGACGCGCTGTCCGGCGACGAGCGCGTCGTGCTCGTCGACCAGGGCGTACTCGGTGCGGATGCGCGCGACCGTGCCGAGGTCGACGTCGTCGACCTCGGCCTCCGCACGGAGTCCCCGGCTGACCGCCGTCTCGAAGCTGAAGCAACTCGGGACGGTATCCTGCGTCCGTCGGCCCTGGCGGACGAGCTCGCTGCGCGCCGGGCGGTCGCGTCGGCGCGGGGCCGACCGACTGTGAAGCCCGCACAGCCGTCCCCCGTCGAACCGCGCTTCGACCGTCGTACCGGGGATCACCGCGTTGCCGAGCATGCTCGCGATGAACTCGCGCCGCCCGTTTTCCGGCGGGTCGGCCGTGCCGGGTCCGACCCGGAGGTTCGCATGACCGTAGGCGACCGCCTCGAGGATGCGCCGCGTGTTGATCTTGCTCGCCCGTCGACGCCGCATCGCCGTGGCATGCTCGCCGACTTCGGGGGTGATCGTCGCCCGTGCCCGGGCGAGAAGACGCGGAAGGGGCGCGGGAGCCGTGCGGTCCACCGACAGCCCGACGAGCGACCACCCCTGCCTTTCGGAGAGTTCCGCGGACGCGGTCGCGAGCGCGAGCGCCCGCCGTTCGTCGTCGTGCGGCCCGAGGGCGATGCGCACGACGAGCTGCGCATCCGTGACGGAGAGCGACCGCGCTTCGCGGCGGCGGCGGGCGATCGCCCGGGCGAGGACCCGCGCGGTGATCTCCGTTCCGGGGAGCGCAGCGGCGTCGAGGAGGGGGAGCGCGCCGCCGGAGCCGGCGTGGGCGTTGGGTACCACCGAGATCCACAACCCGGTACGGTCCTCGCCGAGGATGCCTACCGGCGCGTCGGCGGCGCCGTAGGCGGCGAGCGCTTCGGGGCGGAGCGTATCCGGCGCCGCGGGGACGAGGAGGGGCGGATCGAGACGCAGCGCGTCGGTGACGCCGGTCGTCCAGATATTGCTCACCGACCAGGCCAGATCGGCCTCGATCTCGCCGACGTGCAGCGCGACGTGGGGCGCGCCGGTGAGTCCCATGGGCAGGAGCGCGTCGCCGGTCTCGGCGAGTCGGCGCTGGAGCGCGTCCCGGAACGCGCCCGAGTCCGGCCGGTCGCCCGAGACGGCGTCCGCGGCGGGGAGGTGCCAGGCGATCGGCACGGCTCCCACGCCGGAACGCTCGATCGCATCGATCAGCTCCAGCGCGCGCGCCGTGGGATGAGGCGAGCCTCGACGGTTGTCGGGGGGCAGCGAAACGAGGAGCGCGAAGCGCTTGCCAGAAGATGTCCGCATCGGCCTGTCCTTTGGCTTCAACGCCTTCACCAGAGCAGGTGTACCACGGATCGCACCAGCCGGTGAATCACAAAACGCAGACCCATCTTGGCGGTTGCGCATTTCCTTTGTATCTTACCACCTGCACTGAGCGCATTTCATCCAATACTCACATCTCATGCAGAGAGGAAGAGGACATGGCTAAGCAGTTGATGTTTAACGAAGAGGCGCGCAGAGCACTCCTGCGCGGTGTCGAGAAGCTGTCCAGCGCGGTCAAGGTGACCCTGGGCCCCAAGGGACGCAACGTCCTGTTGGACAAGAAGTTCGGCGCCCCCACGGTGACGAAGGACGGTGTTTCGGTCGCCAAGGAAATCGAGCTCGAGGAAGAGTTCGAGAACATGGGTGCTCAGCTCCTGAAGGAAGTCGCCACCAAGACGAACGACGTTGCCGGTGACGGCACGACCACCGCGACCGTGCTCGCGTACAGCATGATCAAGGAAGGTCTGAAGAGCGTCGCGGCCGGCATCAACCCGATGGGGTTGAAGCGCGGTATCGACAAGGCGGTCGAGCTCGCGGTCGAGGAAATCAAGAAGCAGTCCAAGGTCATCAAGGACAAGGAAGAGATCGCGCAGGTCGCGTCCATCTCCGCCAACAACGACATGGAGATCGGCAACGAGATCGCCGGAGCGATGGAGAAGGTCGGCAAAGACGGCGTGATCACCGTCGAAGAGTCGAAGACGATCGAGACCACGACCGAGTTCGTGGAAGGCATGCAGTTCGACCGCGGTTTCGTCTCGCCGTACTTCGCGACGAACCGGGACACGCAGACCGCAGTTCTCGAGAACCCGTACATCCTGATCCACGACAAGAAGATCTCGAGCATGAAGGACCTGCTTCCCTCGCTCGAGAAGGTCGCACAGGCGAGCCGCCCCATCCTCATCATCGCCGAGGACGTGGAAGGCGAGGCGCTCGCGACGCTGGTCGTCAATACGATCCGCGGCACGATCAACGCCGTCGCGGTGAAGGCTCCGGGCTTCGGCGATCGCCGCAAGGCGATGCTCGAGGATATCGCGATCCTCACCGGCGGACAGGTGATCAGCGAGGAGCTGGGCCTGAAGCTCGAGAGCACCGAGCTCGATCAGCTCGGCCAGGCGAAGAGCGTCAAGGTCGACAAGGAAAACACCACGATCGTCAGCGGTAGCGGCAAGCAGTCGGACATCAAGGATCGCATCGGGCAGATCAAGGCCCAGATCGAAGATACCACGAGCGACTACGACCGCGAGAAGCTCCAGGAGCGCCTCGCGAAGCTTGCCGGCGGCGTTGCGGTCATCAACGTGGGCGCGGCCACCGAGGTCGAGCTCAAGGAAAAGAAGCACCGCGTCGAGGACGCTCTTTCGGCGACCCGCGCCGCGATCGAGGAAGGCATCATTCCGGGCGGTGGCCTGACGATGATCCAGGCGGTTCCCGCGCTCGACAAGTTCGACACGAGCGATATGGACGAGGATGCGAAGGTAGGCTTCATGATCGTGAAGCGCGCCCTCGAGGAGCCCATCCGCCAGATCGCGACGAACGCCGGCGTCGACGGCAGCATCATCGCCGACAAGGCGAAGAACGAGAAGAAGGGCCAGGGCTTCGACGCGGCCGGCATGGGATGGGTCAACATGGTCAAGTCGGGTATCATCGACCCGGCCAAGGTCACGCGCAGCGCGCTGCAGAACGCGGCGTCGATCGCGGGTCTCCTGCTCACCACCGAGTGTACCATCACCGACATTCCGGAGAAGGAGGACGCTGCAGCCGCGGCGGCCGCCGGCGCCGGAGGAATGGGCGGTATGGGCGGCATGGGCGGCATGATGTAAGTCCATAGGGGGAAGCCGCGGCTTCCCCTTTTTTTCGTGCGCCCGGCAGGGCGTACACTGTTGGGGGCAAGGTGACGAGATCCGAGTTTGTGTTCACCATCGGTTTCCAGGGTGACGCGGCGGTCGTGGACAAGCGTGCGCAGCGCCGGTACGGGAGACTCACGACGATGGAGCTCGCAGGCGAGGGTCTCTACCGTGCCGCGTTCTGTTCGGCGATCTTCTCCGGAGACGAAGCCGAGATGAACGAGTTCGTCCGCTTCTTCGCGGAGAAGACGGGTATGGACGATCTGACCGGCGATCGGCTCAAGCGCCTCTTCGGGGTCTACACCGTCCCGGACGAGGTGAAGAAGATTATCGCGGTGTAGATTTGACTGTGCATACCTTTCGTGCTACTTTGGCCGAAATCCGCACACGAGGTAATAGAAACATATGAACCAGCTACTTGCCAACCTGCCGCTCATGATGGCGGCCCCGGGCGCAGA